>JBBAVM010000207.1:0-1001 GCA_040397685.1 Pirellulales bacterium | reverse complement strand
TCGTTCCCGGGCCGCCGGATCCTCGACGCGCTCGTGGACATCCCGCTCGCCCTGCCCACCGCCGTGGCGGGGCTCGTCTATTCGGCGCTCTATGTGAAGAAGGGTTGGCTCGGGCAGTGGCTCGTGCCGCTCGGCATCCACGGGGCCTATTCCTATCTCGGCATCGTGCTCGTGCTCGTGTTCGTAAGCCTGCCGTTTGCGATCCGCGTGGTGCAGCCCGTGATCGAGAGCCTCGACCGCGACGTAGAAGAGGCGGCGCGGATCCTCGGCGCCTCCCGGGTGCAGACGTTCCTGCGCGTCGTGCTGCCGTCGATCCTGCCGGCCGTGGCCACCGGGTTCGCGCTGTCGCTGGCCAGGGCCCTCGGCGAATACGGATCGGTGGTCTTCATCTCCGGCAATATGCCGTTCAAGACTGAGATCGCGCCGGTGCTCATCGTGGCCCGGCTCGAGGAGTTCGCCTACGCCGAAGCGACGACCGTGGCCGTGCTCCTGCTCGCGATGTCGCTCACGCTGCTCGTGGTCGTCAATTCCCTCCAGCAGCGGCTGGCCCGCAACGCCCAGTGACGTCATGCGCCCGAAGCCCGCCACCTCGAAGACGCTCGCCGCAGTGCTCGTCGCCGGTGCCGTCGGCGTCGTGGGCCTGCTCATCGTCGTGCCGCTCGTGAGCGTGTTCTACGAGGCCTTCGCCCGCGGGGCGGGCGCCTGGTGGAAGGCGCTCGCCGACGACCCCGACACGCGGCACGCCATCTGGCTCTCGCTCACCGTCGCCCCGGTGGCCGTGGCGCTCAACACGATCTTCGGCGTCGCCGCCGCCTGGCTCGTGGCCCGGTTCCGGTTTCCGGGGCGGTCGCTCCTGATCTCATTGTTCGACGTGCCGTTTTCCGTGTCTCCCGTCGTGGCCGGCCTCGCGCTCGTGCTGATCTTCGGCCGACAGGGGCTTCTCGGGCCGACGCTCGCCTGGCTCGACTGGAAGATCATCTTCGCCTGGCCCGGGCTCGTCC
>JBBAVM010000206.1:0-1014 GCA_040397685.1 Pirellulales bacterium | reverse complement strand
GCCGAAGCCCGCTGCCACGTCCCCGGCGACGCCCCCGTGGCCGGGAACCCGGGCCGACGGCGCCGCGCGGCTCGAACTCGGCGGGAAGACGTTCGAGCTGCCCGTGATCGTGGGCTCCGAAGGGGAACGCGGCCTCGACATCGCCAAGCTCCGGGCCCAGACGGGGGCGATCACGCTCGACGAGGGCTTCGTCAACACCGGATCCACGACGAGCGCCATCACGTATCTCGACGGCGAGAACGGCATCCTCCGCTACCGGGGCTACCCGATCGAGGTGCTCGCCGAGCGGTGCGATTTCGTGGAGGTGGCCCACCTCCTGATCTACGGCAAGCTGCCGAATGCCGCCGAGCTCGACGCGTTCCGCACGTCGCTCTCGCACCACACGATGATCCACGAGGACATGCGGAACTTCTACACGGGGTTCCCGCGCGATGCCCATCCGATGGCGACGCTGGGCAGCGTGGTCGGCGCCCTCTCGACCTTCTACCAAGACTCGCTCAACGTGCACGACCCGCGGCAGGTCGAGGTGAGCGTCCATCGGCTGATGGCGAAACTCCCCACGATCGCGGCCTACAGCCACAAGAAGTCGTGCGGCCAGCCGCTCATGTACCCGCGGAACGACCTCGGCTACTGCGAGAACTTCCTCCACATGATGTTCGCGGTGCCGTGCGAGGAATACCACGTCGATCCCGACTTCGCCGAGGCCCTCGACATGCTCCTGATCGTGCATGCCGACCACGAGCAAAACTGCTCGACCTCGACCGTCCGCATGGTCGGCTCAAGCGACGCCAACCTCTTCGCCAGCATCTCGGCCGGCATCTGCGCCCTCTGGGGCCCGCTCCACGGCGGTGCGAACCAGGCCTGCGTCGAGATGCTCGAAAAAATCGGCGCCGACGGCGGCAACGTGCGGAAGTACGTCGATCTCGCCAAGAAGAAGGACTCCGGCTTCCGCCTCATGGGCTTCGGCCACCGCGTCTACAAGAACTACGACCCGCGGGCGAAGCTCATCAAGGC
>JBBAVM010000205.1:0-1023 GCA_040397685.1 Pirellulales bacterium | reverse complement strand
CGTAACGCTCAGGCACGGTCGGTGATTTGTCTTGACCACGGGATGGCCGAGCGTTGACGCCGGACCGCCCGGAGCGTGCAATACCCGGATGAACACGCTCCTCCACCGGTTGATTGTGGCGGCGGTCGGTTGCGCCGCGCTGGCTTCGCTCGCGGCCACGATGGCCGCGGCGGCCGACGACATCGTGCTCGCCGACTTCGAGGGCGACACCTACGGCGCGTGGACGGCCACGGGCGACGCGTTCGGCGCCGGCCCCGCCCGCGGCACGCTGCCGGGGCAGATGGCCGTGGCGGGATTCGCCGGCCAAGGCCTCGTCAACACGTTTCGCAACGGCGACAGCTCGACCGGCACGCTCCAGTCGCCCGAGTTCACGGTTCAGCGGCCGTTCATCACGTTCCTCGTCGGCGGCGGCAAGGACGCGGAGAAGACGGCGCTGCACCTGGTCGTGGACGGCGCCGTCGTGCGCCGGGCCACCGGGCCCAACGACCAGCCCGGCGGCAGCGAGACGCTCGAACTCGATTCGTGGGACGTCTCCGAGTTCGTCGGCCGCAAGGCGATGATCCGCATCGTCGATGCCGCCACCGGTGGCTGGGGGCACGTGAACGTCGATCAGATCTTGCAGACCGACCGCCGGCCGCCGCGGCTCGTGCCGGCCACGCGGGAGTTTCGCGTCGAAAAACGCTTCCTCGCGATCCCGATCAAGAACGGTGCGGCCAAGCGGACCGTGACCGCGGCGGTCGAGGGCGGCCCGACGGTGAAAAACACGATCGAACTGGCCGACGCCGAGCCCGACTGGTGGGCCGTCATGGAGGCGGGCCCGTGGCAGGGCAAGACCGTCACGCTTTCCGTGGACAAACTGCCGGACGATTCTCAGGCGCTCGCCGCGATCGAGCAGACCGACTCGATCAAGGGAGCCGACGACCTCTATCGCGAGCCGCTTCGCGGGCAGTTTCACTTCTCGCCCCGCCGCGGCTGGAACAACGACCCCAACGGCTGCGTCTTCTACAAGGGCGAATGGCACCT
>JBBAVM010000204.1:0-1026 GCA_040397685.1 Pirellulales bacterium | reverse complement strand
TCCGGCACCGTGGCCGCGAGCGAGGATGGCGTGTATTGGCTCTGGGCCACGCAGGACAACCTGCGGGTGGAAGCGTTTACGCCCGAGGGCAAGCAACTCTGGCACGCCGATCTCGGCCCCTACGCTTCTGAGCACGGCTTCGGCGCGTCGCCCGCCATCTGGCGCGACCTTGTGATCGTGCCGATCGACCACGATGGGCCGAGCGCGATCGTGGCCCTCGACGCGAAGACCGGCGGCGAAGCATGGCGCGTGAACCGCGAGACGGGCCGCGCGGCCTACTCGACGCCGCTCGTGATCGACCGCGGCGATGGCTCGCGGCCGCAGGTGGTGGTGGCGAGCAACGGCAACGGGCTCACCGGCCTCGACCCGGCCACCGGAACGCTGCTCTGGGAAACAAAATGCTTTCCGCGGCGGACTGTGTCGTCGCCGATTCTGGCCGGGCCGCTCGTGCTTTGCACCTGCGGCGAAGGGGGCGGCGACAACCTGCTCGTGGCGGTCCCGCTGCCGGCTGCGCTTCCAGCGGCTGGCGGCACGCCGCTCGCGCCCGAGCCGGCCTACACGCTCGATCGCAGTGTGGCGCCCTATGTGCCGACGCCGGTGTGCTCCGGCGGGCGGCTGTATCTCTGGGGCGATCGCGGCGTCGTGACCTGCGTGAAGGCCGGCACGGGCGAGACGCTTTGGCGGGGCAGAGTGGGCGGGATGTTTTCGGCGTCGCCGATCGTGGTGGGCGGCGCGGTGGTCAATGTGTCGGCCGACGGGGAGGTGATCGCGATCGCCGATGGCGACGCGTTCGAGGTGCTCGGCCGCGCATCGCTCGGCGAGACCTGCCGGGCCACGCCCGCCGTGGCCGGAGGGCGGATCTACTTCCGCAGCGCGGGAAAGTTGTTCGCCCTGTAGGACAGGCTTCAGCCTGTCGTCCCCTGTAGGACAGGCTTCAGCCTGTCGTGCTTCCGCCCGCCGTGCCCCATGACAGGCTGAAGCCTGTCCTACTTCCTCGGCCGCGGGGCGCGTGCCACTCCAGCCTGC
>JBBAVM010000203.1:0-1051 GCA_040397685.1 Pirellulales bacterium | reverse complement strand
AGCCTGTCGCTTCCCCCGTAGGACAGGCTTCAGCCTGTCGCTTTTCATGACAGGCTGAAGCCTATCCTACAAGATCGCGAGCGGGTTGCGGCGCTCCTCGAGCGTGCCCCTCGTCACGCCGACGCGGTTGGCGGCGTTGAGCTGCGTCCATACTTCGCGGCCGGCGAGTCTCCCCGCGAGCAGGTCACGGTAGGCCTTCACCACGCGGCCGATCTCCGCGGCCGACTCATCGAGAAATTCCACGCGGACGTGCCGCACGCCGTGGGCGAGCAGCGCGGGCACCGCCTCGGCGGCACTCTGCGGCACGGCGTTATAGAGCGTATTGCGGCAGCCGACGTCGGCGGTGAGCGGGTGCTCGATGCCGATCCGGTCGCGGAGCTTCACGACGTGCTCGTCGCAGGGGCGGCCGCAGTTTGTCTTGTTGGTGCCGGGGGAGAGCACGGCGCAAAACACGCAGTGCTCCATGTGGAACATCGGCATGTGTTGGTGGATCACGACCTCGAGCCAGGCCGGTTCGGTGGCGGCCACGAGGGCGAGCAGTTGCTCGCGGTTGAGGTCGTACGACGCGGTGACCCGCTCGACGCCCTCGCCCAGGAAGAATTCGGCCGTGCGTTCGTTGGTGACATTGAGCGAGAAGTCGGCCACCACGGGGATGCCGCGCTCGCGAAACCAGGCGAGCCCAGCGTAGTTGCGCACGAGCACGCCGTCGGGCTCTTGCTTGCCGAGGAGTGAGAAGATGCCGATCTCATCCGGCTTCTGGATGCGCGGGGTGGCAGGGTAGAGCGTGCCCCCCGCGGCACGCACCAGGCCGATCGCGTCGCGATACTGCCGGATGTCGGCAAAGTCGGCGTAGAGGGATCGCTCGCCGAGGTCGAGCACGGCCCGCACCTGCTCGAGCGACCGCACCAGAAACGTAGGACAGGCTTTAGCCTGTCTCTCCGCCGTAGGACAGGCTTTAGCCTGTCTTTTTTCCTGACAGGCTGAAGCCTGTCCTACAGCCTGTCTTTTTTCCTGACAGGCTGAAGCCTGTCCTACAGCCTGTCTTTTTTCC
>JBBAVM010000202.1:0-1147 GCA_040397685.1 Pirellulales bacterium | reverse complement strand
ACCTCTTGACCCCCAGTCAAGCGCGCTAGCCAGACTGCGCCACGCCCCGAAACCGTCGGGGGTGCCCGCGCGAACCGCACAGGCACCCCACGACCGCCACACTATCGCAGAAGGCCGCCCCTGCTTCAACACGGGTTCCCCGGCCCGCCGCCACTGACGCTCACGGCCGCGGCAGTACAGACGCCTTGCCGCTCGAGCACACCGCCCCGAGGCAGTTCCACAAGAGCGCGGCCACCGCTCCCGCGGCATACCCCAAACCGGCTGTGAGCAGCAGTAAAAGCCCTGCACGACCCGCGTCGAACGGCTCGATCACCATCTCCGTCTTCACGCTGTGCAGCCGGTAGATGAAATCCGCCACCCGCTGCGCAACGCCCGCCGCCACCAAGCCTTCCCACACCGCATGCCAGGCCGACAGTACCACCGCCACCACGATCCCCAGACGATTCGGATCGACGTGTCCCATGATCCACCTCCACGGCTTCGAGAAACGGCATCCAGGCCCGGATACGCGTGGCTGGCGACGCGCCGACGCCACGACAAACCCTACGCCGACAAACCGGTGAAAAACCAGCGGATCGCCGCGGGGCACTCGCCAAGCGTCCCGATGGCAGACACACTTGCGCGGGACGGTGGAGAGGAAGACAGGCTAAAGCCTGTCCTACGCTCGGCGCGATGCCGAGAGTTCTGGTGAACACAGCAAGGCAGACAGGCTGAAGCCTGTCCTACGTGTGATGACGACATCATTTTCCTCGCGGCTGGCGGCCGCCATCAAATCGAAACGGACGGCTGCGTGCGTCGGCCTCGACCCGCGGCGTGACGCCCTGCCCCCCGCGTTCGCCGGGGCCGCGACGCTCGATCCCAAGGAACTCGCCGCCGCCTTTGCGCGATTCTGCTGCGACGTGATCGACGTCGTCGCGCCCCTCGTGCCGATCGTGAAACCGCAGCTCGCCTGCTTCGAGGCCCTCGGACTCCACGGCATGACCGCCCTCGCGGAGGTGATCTCACACGCCCGCGAGAAGCAGCTGCTCGTGCTCGCCGACGGCAAGCGCGGCGACATCGGCTCCACCGCCGAGGCCTACGCCGACGGCTGGCTCGGCGGTCCCTGGGCCGCCGACGCGCTCACCGTGAACCCCTACCTCGGCCTCGA
>JBBAVM010000201.1:0-1147 GCA_040397685.1 Pirellulales bacterium | reverse complement strand
CGGACACGCAGAGAGCCGAGGCCGGGAGGGCCGAGGCGAACGTCAAGCGAGAGGGGCTGGGCAGTCACGAGCCGGCGCGGTTCGAAACTGGGCAGCCACGAGCAGGCGCGGGCGAATTGGCTCAGGGCGATCGGAATCGCCCTGAGCCTGACTGTGTCTGCCTCAGCCGCCGATGCGCCGCCCACGTTCGAGGAGCACGTGCTGCCGATCTTTCGCGAGAAGTGCTGCAGCTGCCACAATGCCGACAAGAAACAGGGCGGCCTCGACCTCACGAGTTTCTCCCAGGCGATGGCGGGCGGCTCCTCGGGCGAAGTGATCGCAGCGGGCGACGCCGACGGGTCCTACCTGTGGCAGCTCGCGAGCCACTCAGCCGAGCCGAAGATGCCGCCGCAGTCCGACCGCATCCCGTCGGACATGCTCGACGTCATCAAGAAGTGGATCGCGGGCGGGGCGATCGAGCGGGCCGGCGGCAAGCCGGTCACGCGCAAGGCCGGCCCGGCGCTGGCCCTCGATCCGGCGGCTGTCGCCGCGCCGAGCGGTCCACCGGTGATGCCGCCGCGGCTCTCGCTCGACGTGGAGAGCACGGCGGCGAAGCCCCTGGCGCTGACCGGCCTGGCCGCGTCGCCGAATGGATCGCTCGTCGCCGCGGGTGGCCGCCGGCAGGTACTGCTCTACGATGCCTCGTCCCTCGCGTTTCTCGGGACGCTGGCATTCCCGGAAGGTGACGTGAAGACGCTGCGGTTTTCCCGGAACGCGAAACTCCTTATCGCCGGGGGCGGACGCGCTGGGAAGAACGGCCGCGTCGTGCTCTGGGATGTCGCGACGGCAAAACGCGTCGGTGAACTCGGCGACGAGTTCGACCAGGTGCTCGCCGCCGACGTGTCGGCCGACCAGCGGATCGTAGCCCTCGGCGGACCGCAGAAGGTCGTGCGGCTCCTGCGCACCGCCGACGGCCAGGTCGAGGCCGAGATCCGCAAGCACACCGACTGGATCACGGCGGTCGAGTTTTCGCCGGACGGCGCCCGGCTCGCCACCGGCGACCGGGCGGGCAACGTATTCCTCTGGGAGACGCGCGGCGCCCGCGAGGACGCCGTGCTCAAGGGGCACACGGGCGGCATCACGGCCCTCGCGTGGCGAGGGGATGGCG
>JBBAVM010000200.1:0-1148 GCA_040397685.1 Pirellulales bacterium | reverse complement strand
TGCTGGCGTTGTTCGAGACCCGCCACTGGGCACCGGTGAAGTCGCCGCTGATGCCGCTGCCCACGGTCAGATTGCCGCTTCCCGAAATCACCCCGGAAAGTTCGTTCAACGCCGCCTTGTTGCTGCCGCCGAGGACGAGTCCATTCCCCACGGCACCCGTATTGACCGCCCCCGTCACGGTGAGAGTGGAGCCACTCCCCCCGGTGCTGTTGTTGTTGAACGCCCCCTGGTTGCCGTTCGAGATTCCGCGAGCGAGGACGGCGGCTGTCGTGCCCGTGTAGGCGACGGTTGTGTTGTTGACTTGGATCGACGCGGTGCCCGTGCCGAGGGCGGCAGCACTCGTATACCGCAGGCTTCCGTAGCCGGTCGTAAGGATCGGGCCGCTGAAGGAATTCGCCGTGTTCGTGAGCACGAGCAGGCCGTTGGCAGTCGAATAGTTCCCGTAGGTCAGCGACCCAGTGCCCGTTATCGCCCCCGCAAAGGTCACCGTGTCAGACCGAAGGATCGAGAGATTCCCGGCGTTGGCCACGTCGCCGCCGATCCAGCCTGTGGTGCCGCCGTTGCCGATCTGAAGCGAGCCGGCCGTGATTGCGGTGCCGCCCGAATGCGAATTCGACCCGGTCAGCGTGAGCGTTCCGCCCCCGGAAACGGCGACCGAGCCCGTGCCCGAAATCCCGCCGCCGTAGGTGAGGTTGTCGGAGCGGTTGAACACGACCGCGCCACCATTCGCCACGCTCGCCGCCAGGCTGCCCGCGGTCGCACCGTTGCCCACCTGCAGCGTGCCGGATTCAAGCGTGAGCCCGCCAGTAAACGTGTTGTTGCCCGCAAGAGTCAGGCGACCGCCGCCTCGGACGACGACCGCTCCCGTTCCCGAGATGGCACCGGCATAGCTCGTGTTGTCGGAACGATTGAAAACGAGCGTCGCAGCGTTCGCGACGTCGCCGTCGATGCTGCCCACCGTGCCGGCATTGCCAACCTGCAGAATGCCCGCCGAAACCGTGATGCCGCTCCCGACGGAGTTGCTGCCGGTGAGCACGAGGGTTCCGTTTCCGGTTTTGGTGAGTCCGCCGTTTGAGAGCGATCCGGCGAGGACGGCATCGACGGCGGCGGAGCCGTCGGCGACCTGGAAGGTTCGGGTGGATCCGCCG
>JBBAVM010000199.1:0-1196 GCA_040397685.1 Pirellulales bacterium | reverse complement strand
GTCCTACGCTACTCGGTGATGTGGTCGAGGAGCCGCTGGAACTCGTCGAGGCTCCCGAACGGGATCACGATCCGCCCCGCGCCTTTTCCGTTGGCGTGCACCACGACCTTCACGCCGAGCGCCTGCCGCAGCTGGTTTTCCACCGCCGTGATCTGGCTCGAGCGGCGGGTCGCCGGCCGGCCGGGCTTGCGCTTCGGCGCCGCCGGAGCCGCGACGGTCGCCTCGCCGTCCGCGTTGTCGCCGAGCGGCGCGGCCACGACCGGCTCGTCCACGTCGTCGGCCCGGAGGATCTCCTGCACCTCCGCCTCGATCGCCCGCACCGACATCCCGTCGCGGGCGATCCGCTCGGCGAGCCGCGTCTGCTCCTCGTCGTCGCCGAGCGGGAGCAGGGCCCGGGCATGGCCCATCGAGATCGCGCCCGAGCGAAGCTTCTCCTGGACGGCCGTCGGCAGTTCGAGCAGCCGGATGAGGTTGGCGACGGTCGAGCGGTCGATCGAGAGCCGCTTGGCGAGCTCCTCCTGGGTGGTGTTCCAGGTGGCGAGATACTGCTTGAAGCTCGCGGCCTTCTCGAGCGCGTCGAGGTCACGGCGCTGGAGGTTTTCGACGATCGCGATTTCCGACATCTGCCGATCGTCCACGTCGAGCACCCGGACGGGGACCTTCTCCCACCCGAGCCGACGGGCGGCGGCGAGCCGGCGCTGGCCGGCGATCAGCTGGTAGCGCTCCCCCTTGGCCCGCACGACGATCGGCTGCACGAGGCCGTGGGCCTCGAGGCTCGCGGCGAGCTCGGCGAGGTCGGCGTCGTGGACGATGCTGCGCGGCTGCCAGGGATTGGCGTCGATGAGCGCGGCGGCGATCTCGCTCGCAGGCAGGTCGGCAGCCGCCTGCTCGAGCTCCTCGGGCGCGTGGAGAATGAGGCGGGCGGCACCGGTACCGAGGCCCGAGGCGGACGCGGGACGGTTCGCGACGGCGGCGTTGCCGTGTGCGGCCGGCGTGGCCGCCGGCTCCAGTCCCGCGCGTCCCAGCAGTGCTTCGAGTCCCCGGCCCAGGCGTCGTTCCCTACTCACAGTCGCGTACCTCCATGCACAGTTCCGTGTAGGCCCGCGATCCTCGTGATCGCGGCGCGTAATCGAGCACACTCTGCGCGTGGCTGGGCGCCTCCGAGACGGCCACGTCGCGCGGGATCACCGTCTCGA
>JBBAVM010000198.1:0-1212 GCA_040397685.1 Pirellulales bacterium | reverse complement strand
ATGAGGGTTCAGGAACAGGGTTGACCAAGGCAACCAGCGTGTGCGGCTGGAGCCGAGGCCTTGGCCGAGGCGGAAGCCGCACACGCGGCGGCGAACCTGGCCGGGGTCTGATAACCCAACGCGCTGTGAGGCCGCTGGGTGTTGTATTCATCTCTCCACGAGGCTGTGAGCGACCGTGCATCCCGGACGCCCTCGAAGATCTCCATCGCCAGGAACTCATCGCGGAGCCGCCCGTGGAAGCTCTCGGCGTAGCCGTTCTCCCAAGGGCTCCCCGGCTCGATGTACAGCGTGCCAACGCCCACCTGTTTGAGCCAGCGACGTAGGGTCTGAGCGATAAACTCGGGCCCGTTGTCGCTGCGGATGTGCCTCGGGACACCACGCATCGCGAACAGCTCGGAGAGCGTGTCGATCACGTTCTCGCTCGTGATGCCCCGGTCGACCTTCAGGGCCAAGCACTCGCGCGTGTACTCGTCCACAACCGACAGCCACTTCAGCTGGCTGCCGCTTACCGTCCGGTCGAAGACGAAGTCCCAACACCACACGTCATTCGGAGCCTCAGCGCGTCGCCGATGACATCCATTGGCGCTCGAGCCCAGACGACGCCTTTTCCGCTTCTTTACAGGCACTTTCAGCCCCTCACGCTGCCACAGGCGAAACACTCGAGACAACCCAGCACGCCATCCTGCTTCTCGGAGCAGCCAGCCGATCCGGCGATACCCATACCGCGGCTTCGCCCTTGCCAACTGCAGCATCCGCTTCACCAGCGGCGCCTCGTCCGTGCGGGGCTTGCCCTCGAATCACTGACTGCTACGCGGCTGATCCACGACCGTGCATGCCCTTCGCTCGGAGACGCCGAACTTCGTGCGAAGCTCGACGACCGCCGCTCGCTTCCGGGAAGGGCTTACCAGTTTCCCTCCGAGAGATGCTTGAGCATCTGGATGTCCAGAGCCTGGTCGGCAACCAACTGCTTGAGCCGCCGGTTCTCGTCCTCCAAGTGCTTCAGCCGCTTGGCTTCCTCGCACCTCATGCCACCGTACTGGGCCCGCCAGCGCTCGAGCGTCGACTCGCTCACCTCCAAGGCCTGCAGCACCGCCGCCAGATCCTTGCCCGCGTTGAGCATCGCATCAGCGTCACGCAGCTTGGCAACAACCTCTTCTGGACGGTGCTTCTTCCGTCGTCTCGTCATCGAAAGTCTCCTTGCCCGTAGGGCAG
>JBBAVM010000197.1:0-1220 GCA_040397685.1 Pirellulales bacterium | reverse complement strand
CGACGCCGGCCCCGCCGAGACCCATGCGCTCGGCCGACGCGGGGTGGACATGACGGCCTTCAGCCGCGTCTTTCAGTCCCGGAAACCCGACGACGGCAGAACCGCCGTTCCGGTGGTCGTCACCGTCTATGAAGACAGGTCGTTCGCACTGGTCATCGACCCACCCCGGTGCCAGGCGAGCCACGAGCCTTCGCTCGCAGGCTGACCCGCCGTGAACGATTCCGCCCCGGCTGCCCGGCCACCATGGATCGTCTTGGTGGCGATCGACACGTCCGTCACGCTGCCCGACGGCGCTATCGTCGGCCGAGACGACTTCCACGCCTGGATCTGGGAACATGCCGACGGACTGCTCGGCATCGACGAGGGCAGCGTCAGCGCGACCGAAGCAGCCGCCTCCGGGCTCGTGCCGGCGTGGATGGTCATCGACACCGCCGCCGCACCGCCAGACCGTGACTGGGTTGCAGATCTGGCCGTCGCCCAAGTGGAGTGGTGGTTCGCCGACGAATCGTCGGCCCGATCGGCTGCCGGCCTCGTCGCCGATCTCGCCGGCTGCCGCATCCGCGGAATCCGCGTCGAGGAGCCGGTCGATCGCGAGCAGCCGGCCCCCTTCGGGCCGGTCGCCATATCAGGCTTCGGTACGGTGCGGGCGGCCGGAGACGAGGGAGAAGCCGGGATCGACGGGAACGGCGCGGCCACGATCTTCATCGAGCCGGGGCTGGGATTCGGCACGGGTCTCCATGAGACCACGCAACTGTGCCTGGCAGCACTCGCCGACCGACGGCGACGCAACGGACGCTTCGACCGCGTGCTCGACCATGGCAGCGGCTCCGGAATTCTCGGCATCGCCGCGGTGGTGCTCGGGGCGGGGCGGGTCGATGCCATCGAGATCGACACGAACGTCCACGCCGCCCTGCGCGACAACGCGCGACGCAACGGCGTGGCTGGCCGACTCCATGTCGCCCACGATCTGCCCGTCGCGGCCGACCCCTACGACGTCGTGGTCGCCAACATCGTCGCGGCGGTCCTCCTCGAACAGGCGGCCGTGCTCTGCGGCCACGTCAGCCGCCGGGGCGGTGAGCTCGTGCTTTCCGGCCTGCTCGCCGACGAGGCTCCGGCCGTAGCCAAACGCTTCGCAACGCTCCTCGGCGTCCGTCCGCAGATCACGGAGCGTGGCGTCTGGACCTGTCTGTCGTTTCGATCCGAGTGACGCGCCGCTCGGC
>JBBAVM010000196.1:0-1373 GCA_040397685.1 Pirellulales bacterium | reverse complement strand
GGTTCACCACCTACCTCACCGGCGAACTGTTCGCGATGCTCCGCGACCACTCGATCATCGGCCGGCCTGCTCGCGACGCCGTGGGCGGCACCGATGCGTCGCGGGCCGCGGCGTTCAGCCGCGGGGTCGCCGCGGCTCGTGCCAGCGGCGCAGCCGGGATCGCGGGAACACTGTTCACCACGCGTAGCCTGTTTTTGTGCGGCGACCTGGCCGCCGCCGATTCGCTTGACTACCTCTCCGGCCTACTCGTGGGCGAGGAGTTGCGGAGCGTCCTCGCCTCCCTCGGCAGTGCCTGTCCTCCGTGCGTGCTTGTCGGCGATCCGGCGCTTTGCAGTCGTTACCGTGACGCCTGTGCCGTGTTTGGCATCGAGGGCGTGCGCTCGCTCGACGAGACAGGGCCGCTCGGTCTGTGGCGGATCGCGTCTGCCGCCGGACTCGTTTCCGCTTCCCGGTTTCCCCGCGAGGAGGCTGCTTGTCGTGGCTGACCGAGACGCGTCGCTTGCCCACTTCGCCGCCGTGCCCCTGATCGCCATCCTGCGGGGTGTCGAGCCCGAGGAGGTCGAGTCGATCGGATTGACGCTCTGCGATGCGGGCTTTCGCGTCATCGAGATCCCACTCAATTCGCCGCAGCCGCTCGACAGCATCCGCCGGCTCGCCAAGGCGCTTGGCGACCGGGCCGCGATCGGCGCCGGAACCGTGCTCACCGTTGCGGAGGTGGAGGCGGTCGCGGCCGCGGGGGGCACGCTCATCGTGTCGCCGAATGCCGACCCGAATGTGATCCGGGCCGCGCGGGCGGCCGGCCTCGTGAGCTGCCCGGGCGTCGCGACGCCCACGGAGGGATTCGCGGCGCTCGCCGCCGGGGCCGACGCGCTCAAGCTCTTTCCGGCCGAGCAGATCGCCCCGCCGGTCGTGAAGGCCTGGCGGGCCGTGTTTCCCGCGCACGTGCCGCTCCTGCCGGTGGGCGGCATCACGCCCGCGAATCTCGGAACGTACCGCGCCGCCGGGGCGAGCGGCTTCGGGCTCGGGTCGGCGCTCTACAGCGCCGGCATGCCGGCCGAGGCCGTGCGCCCGGCCGCCGAGGCCTTCGTGGCGGCATGGCACGAACACAACCCATCGACACGGTGACTACCCGATGCATGCCCCGCTCTCCGGCGTTTATCCGATCGCGAACACGCCGTTTCACCCCGACGGCTCGATCGACTTCGAGAGCCAGGACCGGCTCGTCGACCACCTCCTCGCCCAAGGCGCCCACGGCCTCGGCCTCTTCGGCAACGCGAGCGAGGGTTACACGCTCGAATCGGCCGAACGGGTTGCCCTCATGCGGCGGATCGCCAAGCGGGTGAACGGCCGCGTGCCGCTCGTGGCGTCGAGCG
>JBBAVM010000195.1:0-1395 GCA_040397685.1 Pirellulales bacterium | reverse complement strand
CGGTCGATCGCCGGCTGCGCCGAAAACTCGGCGATCGGCAGCGACTGGAAACCGGTCGAGCCCACCTCCGCGAGGAAGGTCCGGAGCCGCGTGGTGCAGCTGCCGATCGTGCGGCCGTCGTTCTGGCCGAAGAGCAGCCCAGCGAGTTCGCCGCGGGTGTTGAGGATCGGCCCGCCCGAGTCTCCCTGCCGGGCCGTCGCCTGCAGTTCTACGAACTCCAGCGGGTAGCCGGAGCCGGGTGAGAGATACTGCGTGCAGGGGCCGGTCTCGGTGCGGAACGGGCCGCGGCCGTAGCCTGCGATCGTGAGCGGCTCGCCGGGTTGCGGCTTGTGGGCCGCGAGCGGGAGCGGCGTCGCGTTCGGCTTCCAGATCACGACCGCGGCCAGATCCCACGGCTCGTCCCAGCGCACGACCGTGCCCGCCGACTGGAAGCCGTCGGGGAACTGCACGAGCACGCCGGAACGACTGTCGCGGATGACGTGCCAGTTGGTCAGCACGAGGCCCTGGGTGCGGTTCACGTCCACGAGCACGCCCGAGCCCATCGACGTGCCGGAGTTTTCCGGTGCGATGATCCTGACGATCGCGGGGTGGGGCGTCTGCCCGGTGCCGATGTAGTCGGCGAACGCCTCCGGCGACCATCGTCCCGCGCCTGCGGCGGCCGGCGCGGCGGCCGAGCCGAATCCCCACCCCCACGCGGCCAAGCCCTGGGCGTGGGCGTGGGCCGCGTGGGTCGCGAGAAGCGTCGCCAGGAGAATCGTGCTGCACGTGCGTCGCATGCGTGAGTCTCCTGGTGGAAGGTGGGGGACTAGTGCGGCGTGCCTCTGAGGGCCTGCCGCTTCGTCTCCCGGTCGATGATCCGACGCAGGAGTTCGCGGCGAAGCCGCTCACGTTCCAGGTCGGGCGAGGATGGGATGGGACTGGCGCGGGCCGGCTCGACCAACAGGCTGCTTGAAGGGGTGACCATGAAAGGGTCTCCTGTCAGCGTGCGAAACCGGCCCTTCGCACCAATGACGGAAGATCGGCCACCCGTCCCGCAAACCTGCAGCGGAAATCCCGCCGCGGCACGACCCGCAGATCCGGCAGCGTTTACCGCGGGCTGCCGAGGGTGAAGCCTTCGGCCTCGAGGCGGGCGGCGAGTGCCGCCACGTGGTCGCGGTCGGCGGTCTCGACGGTTACCTCGACGCTCGTCGAGAAGACGTCGGGGCCCGAAAAGGCGCGGTCGTGCACGATCTCGCGCACGTTCGCCCCGGCGGCCGCGATCACGGCCGCGAGCCGCGCGATGCCGCCCGGCCGGTCGCTCACCCGCGTGGAAAACCGCCACCGTCGCCCGTCGGCCACGAGGCCGTGGTCGATGACGCGGTCGAGCATGGAGGTGTCGATGTTGCCGCCGCAGAG
>JBBAVM010000194.1:0-1472 GCA_040397685.1 Pirellulales bacterium | reverse complement strand
CCCGAGACGTCACCCATGATCGACCGCTGCATCGTGGCCACGAGCTGGCGGTCGAGATAATTGAGGAGCGCCACCGGCACGAGCAGCGCGACGACGAGCCAGGCGGTACGATTCATGGCGGCGAGTGTACCCAAGAGGACTCCGCAGCCACGCCCAAGACCGCTCCTCGGCTACGCGAGGACCGGCTCGATCACGTGGCCGTGCACATCGGTGAGCCGGCGTTCGATGCCGTTGTTGTAGAACGACAGCCGCGTGTGATCGAGCCCGAGCAGGTGCAGGATCGTGGCGTGCAGGTCGTAGATCGTGGCCACGTCTTGCACGGCCTTGTAGCCGAAGTCGTCGGTCGCCCCGTGGTGGAAAGCCCGCTTTACGCCGGCGCCGGCGAGCCACACGGTGAAGCCCGACGGGTTGTGGTCGCGGCCGTTGGCGCCCTTCTGGAACGTCGGCATCCGGCCGAACTCCGTGACGAACGCCACGAGCGTGTCGGCAAGCAGGCCGCGGTCTTTCAGATCGCGGAGCAGGCCGGCGACGGGCTGGTCGAGGATCGGGCCGTGAACGGAATACTGTTTGACGATCGTCTTGTGGCCGTCCCAGTTGCCCACGCCCTCGCCCATCGCGTAGCCGCCGTTGAAGAGCTGTACGAACCGCACGCCCTTTTCCACGAGCCGGCGGGCCAGGATGCAGTTGCGGGCGAACCGAGCCTTGAGCGAGTTTTCCGCATCGTCGGCCCCGTAGAGCTTGAGCGTCTCGGCCGACTCGTCGGACAGGTCGGCCACCTTCGCAGCCGAGAGCTGCATCTTCGCAGCCAGCTCGTAGGCACTGATCCGCGCCGCGAGGTCCGTGTCGCCCGGATGCCGGGCGAGGTGGTCGTCGTTCAGCATCCGGAGGAAATCCCGTGTAGCCCGGTCGGCATCCGCGGAGATCAACGCCGGTCGGGCGAGGTTCGGGATCGGCCGGTCGGCGTTGAAGGCCGTGCCCTGGAAGACAGCCGGGAGAAACGCGCTCTGCCAGTGCCGCGGCCCGTTCTGCGGCACGCCACGCGGGTCGGGAATCGCCACGAAGGCCGGCAGGTCGCGGCACTCACTGCCGAGGGCGTAGGTCGTCCAGGCGCCGATGCTCGGAAAGCCGTCGAGCGTGAAGCCGGTGGACATCTGGCTCTCGGCCGGCCCGTGGGTGTTGCTCTTGGCCGTCATCGAGTGGATGAAGCACATCTCATCGGCCAGTTCGCCGAGATGCGGCAGGAGGTCGCTCGTCATCGTGCCGCTCTCACCCCGCGGCTTGAACTCCCACAGCGGCTTGATGAGGTTGCCCTGTTCCCCCTGGAACGTGATCAGCTTCTCGCCGCCGGGGGTGGGCATCGGCGTATCGTGGAGCCGGATGAGTTCGGGCTTGTAGTCGAACGTATCCACGTGCGACAGCGCGCCCGAGCAGAAGATCATGAGCACGTTCTTGGCTTTGGGGGCGAAGTGGGG
>JBBAVM010000193.1:0-1491 GCA_040397685.1 Pirellulales bacterium | reverse complement strand
CATCGGCACGCGGGGTTGGGGCTCCCCGAAACGCCCTCGGTTCGACGGAAGCCCGCGTACGGAAGCCCGAATACGGAAGCCCGAAGCGCAAGCGAGGGAATGCGTTTCTCCCTCGCTCGCGCTTCGGGCTTCCGTTCAGAGCGAGGCGAAGGGTTGCCCCTGCCATTGAGCCGGCTTGATCGACAAGCGGAGCCATGGAGGGCGCAGTGAGCGTCCGGCGAGATGGTACGGGGCAATCCTGAGCCGGGTTGGGCAAGTTGAAGCATGACAGGCTGAAGCCTGTCCCACGACAGGCATGACAGGCTGAAGCCTGTCCTACACAGGCAAGCGGAACGCTTGCCCCACGAGGGGCCCGCAGCCTCAGCGCACCGTCACACGAGCCGGCAAGACCATCTGCGGCTTGCCGCTGGTGAGCGCCGAGATCGTGCCGGCGTGGGCGGTGATCGCCTCCACGCCCGGGAGGCCGAGCAGCCGGGCGACGAGGTCGGCCCCCGCCACGGGCGGCGTGGCCGCTCCCGCCATCCCGAAGAGGTCGTCGAACAGGCCCCGCGGCTCGGGGAGGAGCACCCGCTCGATCTCCTCGTCGGCGTCGATCTCAGCGAGCTGCTTCGCCTCGTCGATCGCGTCGTCGAGCGTGCCGAGACGGTCCACGAGGCCCGCCTCCTTCGCCATCCGGCCGGTGAACACGCGGCCTTCGGCGAGCGAGTCGAGCTTCGCCGGGTCGAGCTTGCGGCCCGCCGCCACCTTCGAGGTGAACAGGCGGTAGACGTCTTTCATGGTCGTCATGAACGCCTCGCGCTCGGCCGCCGTGAAGGGCGTCTGCATCGAGAGCCAGCCGGCGTTCTTGCCCTTGCTCACGACATCGGTGTGCACGCCGTAGCGTTCGAGCGCGCCGCCCACCGTGATCTTGCCCCCCACCACGCCGATCGAGCCGGTGAGCGTGCCGGGGGCGGCCACGATCCGGTCGGCGGCCACGGCGATGTAGTAGCCGCCGCTCGCCGCCGTGTCGGAAAGGCTTGCCACGACCGGTTTCTTCGCACGCTCGACCTCGCGCCAGATGAGGTCGCTCGCGAGCGCGGAGCCGCCGGGGGAGTCGATCCTGAGGACGATGGCCGCCACCTTTTCATCCTTCGCGGCGTCGCGGATTGCCTCGATCACGGTGTCGCTGCCCGCCGAGCCGCCGGCAAGCAGGTCGTCGCGGCCCTTCCCTTCGGCGATCTCGCCGGTCACGTGCACGATCGCCACCTGCTTCCCCTTGCCCGAGGCGGAGTCCTGCTTCTGCCCCGAGAGCATCTCGACGAGCTTCACGAGCCCGCCGATGCCGGAGAAATCGTTGTCCATCTTGCGCTCCGCGTAATCTCGGGCGATCCTCGGCTCGGCGAGATCGATTTTTTTGGCGAGCGTGGCCGCGACTTCGTCTTCGTAGCCCACGGCATCGATGAGCCCGGCCTCGCGGGCCGCCTCCGGCGTGAACACGCCCGTGTCGATGAG
>JBBAVM010000192.1:0-1493 GCA_040397685.1 Pirellulales bacterium | reverse complement strand
CTGCCGAAAAATTCCGCCCCCAACGCCGAGACGCCCGTGCTCTGGATCGCCTGGAAGATGCTGATCGGCAACCGGGTGAAATACCTCGGGATCGTGTTCGGGGTGGTCTTCGCGGCGCTCCTGATCGCCCAGCAGTCGTCGATCTTCTGCGGCCTGATGCTGCTCACGATCAGCCAGATCCGCGACACCCAGGGCCCGGACATCTGGGTCATGGACAAGAACGTCCAGTATGTGGACGACATCAAGCCGCTCTCCGACACGGAACTCTTCCGGGTCAAGGGCGTGCCGGGGGTCGAGTGGGCGGTGCGGTTCTACAAGGGGATCGTCCGCGCCCGGCTGGAGGAGGGCACCTACGAGCAGATGATCCTCCTCGGCATCGACGACGACACGCTCGTCGGGGCGCCGGAGGGCGTGTTCATGGGCGCGGTCGCCGACCTGCGCAAGCCCGACGCCGTGATCATCGACGAGGTCGGCTACAAGCGGGTCTGGCCGGGACAGCCGCTGCGGCTGGGCCGCGTGTTCGAGATGAACGACCGCCGGGCCGTGGTCGTGGGGATCACGAAGGCGAGCAAGACCTTCCAGAGCTTTCCGATCGTGTACACGCGCTACGGCCAGGCCGTGCAGTACGCCCCGCGCGAGCGGAAGGTGCTCTCCTTCGTGCTCGCCGAAGCCGCGAAGGACGTGCCCGCCGCCGAGGTCTGCCGGCGAATCGAGGAGCGCACCGGGCTCCAGGCTCTCACGCAACGGCAGTTCGTCTCGAAGACCATGCGCTACTACCTGACGAAGACCGGTATCCCGATCAACTTCGGCATCACCGTCCTGCTCGGCTTTCTCGTCGGCACGGCGATCGCCGGCCAGACCTTCTACCTCTTCACCGTCGAGAACATCCGGCAGTTCGGTGCGCTCAAGGCGATGGGCACGAGCAACTGGATGATCCTCGTGATGGTGCTTTCCCAGGCGCTCCAGGTGGGCGTCGTGGGCTACGGCGTGGGCGTGGGGCTCGCCGCGCTGTTCGGCGTCTTCACGAAAGGCCTGGGCCGGCTGTCGTTTTACATGCCCTGGGAAGTGCTCGCGATGACGGCGGCGGCGGTGCTTGTGATCGTGCTCCTGGCGAGCCTGCTGTCGATCCGCAAGGTGCTCGTCGTCGATCCCGCCATCGTGTTCAGGGGGTAGCCATGCGAATCCGACGTGCCCCAGCTCGGGGGAGCGGCAAAAGTCTCCTCGCTGGGCCGGGGCGGCCCACGCTCGTCGAGCGTTCGCCGACTCCCCCTCGCTCTCCGTGCGGGAGGAACCGTGCCTGAGATGACTCCTCGTCCAGCCGGGCTCGCCGTGCACTGTCGCGGCGTGACGAAGGATTTCGGCGCGGGCGATTCGCTCACGCGGGCCCTGCGGGGCGTCGATCTCGACGTGCCGTACGGCGAACTCCTGATGCTCGTGGGGCCGAGCGGCTGCGGCAAGACGACGCTCGTGTCGATCGTGGCCGGCACGCTCGA
>JBBAVM010000191.1:0-1493 GCA_040397685.1 Pirellulales bacterium | reverse complement strand
GACAGGCTGAAGCCTGTCCTACACGCGGCGGAGGACGAGGCTCGCGTTGTGGCCGCCGAAGCCGAAGCTGTTGCTCATCGCGACGTCCACCTTGGCCTCGCGGGCGACCTTCGGCGTGTAGTCGAGGTCACAGTCGGGGTCGGGGTTGTCGAGGTTGATCGTAGGCGTGATCACGCCCCGCGACACCGTGAGGGCGCAGACCACGAGTTCGATGCCGCCGCTCGCGCCGAGCGTGTGGCCGAGCTGGCTCTTCGTGCTCGAGATGGCAAGCTTGCGGGCGTGGGGACCGAACACGCGTTTCACCGCCGCCGTCTCCGCCTTGTCGCCGAGCGGCGTGCTCGTACCGTGGGCATTGATGTAGTGCACGGCATCCGGAGCGAGCCCCGCGTCGGCCAGGGCCATCGCCATGGCCTGGCCGGCACCACGCCCCTCCTCGTCGGGCTGCGTGATGTGGCCGGCATCGCCGCTGGCGCCGTAGCCCATGAGTTCGCCGTAGATCCTCGCCCCGCGCCGCTTCGCGTGCTCGAGCTCCTCGAGCACGACCACGCCGGCACCCTCGGAGAGCACGAAGCCGTCGCGCTCGGCGTCGAACGGCCGGCTCGCCTGCTGCGGCGCGTCGGACCGGAACGAAAGCGCCCGCATGTTCTGGAAGCCGGCCAGGCCGATCGGCGTGAGGGCGGCCTCGCTGCCGCCGGTGATCATGACGTCGGCATCGCCATACTGGATCGCCCGCAGCGCCGACCCGATCGAGTTGGCGGCGCTGGCGCAGGCGGTCGCCACGGCGAAGTTCGGGCCCTTGATGCCGTAGAGGCTCGAGACGTGGCCGCTCGCGGAGTTCACCATCAGCTTCGGGATCGTGAAGGGGGAGACCTTGTCGATGCCCTTGTGGAGCAGCCGCTCCTCCTGGACCTCGAACTCCCACAGCCCCCCGATGCCCGAGCCGATCACGACGCCGCAGCGAAACGGCTCCTCCTTCGAGAAGTCGATCCCAGAGTCGGCGACGGCGTCCTTCGCCGAGGCGATGGCGAACTGCGTGAAGCGGTCGAGCCGCTTGAGTTCCTTGGGGTTCGCGATGTCCTCGCGCTCCGCCTCCCATGGCACCTGGCCGCCGAACTGGACACGGTAGCCCGCCACGTCGAACAGCGAGATCGGGCCCACGCCGCTCTCGCCGCGCACGATGCGATCCCACACGAACTCAACGGGCCGGCCGAGGGGTGTGACGACACCCAGGCCCGTCACCGCGACACGTCGCTTCATTCAAAGCACCGTCAAGCCTGATGCTTTTCGATGAACTCCACCGCCTGACCGACGGTCTGGATCTTCTCGGCTGCATCGTCGGGGATGTTGATCTCGAACTCCTCTTCGAGCTCCATGACCAACTCGACGGTATCGAGCGAATCGGCACCCAGGTCGTTGATGAACGACGTCTCGGGGGTGATCTGCTCCTTGCTCACCCCGAGTTGGGAAGCCACGATGTCAATCACTCGCTCTTG
>JBBAVM010000190.1:0-1544 GCA_040397685.1 Pirellulales bacterium | reverse complement strand
GGCAACGTAGGACAGGCTTCAGCCTGTTGGCAACGTAGGACAGGCTTCAGCCTGTCGGCAAACATGACAGGCTCAAGCCTGTCCCACGATCACTTTCGCTTGAAGTGGAGCGGAGGATTGTCAGGAAGAGGCTGACCGTCGATGGATCGATCGATCGATTGCAGGGTGAATCGGCCGCTGGCCCCCGGCACGATCGCCTGCGTCCAGGCCACGCGAGCAGCGGGCACCCCGTCGCCCGGCGTGCCTACGAGCGTGCGGTTGAACCCGGTGCCGTCGGCGGAAAACACGCCCTCGGCCCGGGCCCCGGTCGAGTCGAACAGCCACGACCGCACCACCCCGGTCGCGCGGTCGGCGTGGATCACGTCGATCGTCTCGATCGGCGTTCCTTGCTTGGGGACGATCTTCGTGCGGCCCACGATCGCCCGACCTCCGACGGCCTTCTCATACGTCGCCTCGACGGTCGTGCCCTCCTTGGCGTCGGTCGCCTGCCAGGAGCCCACGAGCCAGTTCAGGTCGTCGAGAGCCGCAGCGTGATTCGGCGCCACGATCGACTCCGCCAGCTTCCAGGTGCCGTCCTCGAGCACCCGCAGGCTCTCGAACTGCGACACCACCGGCTTCTCGCCCGGCTTCTTCGTAAACACGAGCGTGCCACGGACGCGGGCCAGCGGCCCGGCCACCTGCTCCACGGCGGCGACGTTGACGGCGAGCGTCGCCTGCGGGTGCCGCTCGAGCCAACCGCGAATCGACGCCACGATGGCATCGCGGCCCGTCGTCCGGGCGCCGCCTTCAAGCAATTCGGCCCGCTCGGTCCACTGGGCTGCGAGCGCGGCGTAGTCGCGCTTGTTGTAGGCATCGGCGTAGGCGGCCGCGGCCTTGCGCACATCCGCCTCAGCGGGGCTGTCGGCCGCCGCCGCGTGCCCGCCGGCCAGGAGCAGGATCGTCGTCACCCACAGGGCCCGTCTCATGCACACCTCGTCGTCGTGTCGCCGCCACCGGATGCTCCCCGGCTGGCGGCAGCGACAGCATACGGCAACGCTCCCGCGCGTGCAGCAAACGGGTCGTGCGGAACGCGCCGACAACGATCACCCGCAGGTGGGGGGTGCGCGATCCGAACGAATGGCAACCGGTAGCGGATATGCCGAGCGTCGCGCCGCGGCCCGTAGCGGCGAAAAAAAACGGGCACGTTTCCGATCACGAAAACATCCCGTTTCCGTTCCCCGTCCTCCTCCACGACGCCCTGCCATGTTCGCCATCCGCTCGCTTCTGATCGTGCCCGTCGCCGTCGCCGCGCTCGCCATCCCGCTCCCCGAAAGCCGCGCCGCCAGCCCGACCGGCTTCGACCCGCGCGTGATCACGTTCGGGGCCGAGCGGGAGCAGATCAAGAACACGCCGATCGAGAGGCGGCCCTATCGCCCGCTGCACGTCTACGGCAACACGGTTCGCCGCCGGACGACCCGCAAGTAGGACAGGCTTCAGCCTGTCATGCCCCACGCACTGCGACAGGCTGAAGCCTGTCCTACATTCTACGCACTGCGACAGGCTGA
>JBBAVM010000189.1:0-1594 GCA_040397685.1 Pirellulales bacterium | reverse complement strand
TGTTCCTCGTGGCCGAGTTCCTCCACATGATCACGGCGGCGTTCCTGATCGTGATCATGTTCCTCGGCGGCTGGCACCTGTGGGGCGTCACGGGCTCCTCCCAGGAGGTGACGTGGCTGGGGGCCCTCATGCGATTCGCCATCCTGAGCGGGAAGATCCTCGCCGTGATCGTGTTCTTCATGCTCGTCCGCTGGAGCTGGCCGCGGTTCCGGTTCGACCAGCTCATGAACCTCGCGTGGAAGGTGATGCTGCCCTTGGGCCTCGCGAATCTCGTGACGGTGGCCGCCGTCGAGGAGTTTCGGCCGCAGCTGGTCGCGGCGCTCGGCCCGGGCGCGGCGGGCTGGGCCGCCATCGGGATTCCGTGGGCGGTGTTCCTCGTCGGCTGGATTGCCGCCGGCGTCCTGACCCCGTCCGGCACCGACAACACCCCGATCCGCACCCGCGGGCCGCTCGACATCGAACGCGACATCCTCCACCACGACGACCGACGCCGCGAACTCGCAGGCACCCCATGAAACCAACCGATCCCGCCATCACCTGGCTCGAGGAAAAGCCGCTCGGGCTCACGGAGCGGCTGTACCTGCCGCTGTTCCTCCAGGGCCTCACGACCACCGCCCGGCACATGGTGAGCCCGAAAGTCACGGTCAACTTCCCCGAGGTGCGGCCCACCGTCGGCAACCCGCTCATCTACCGCGGCGTGCACCGGCTCAACCGCGACGCCGAGGGGCGCGTGAAGTGCGTGGCCTGCTTCCTCTGCGCCACCGCCTGCCCGGCCCACTGCATCGACATCGTGGCCACCGAGAGCCCGTGGCCCGACCGCGAGAAGTATCCGGAGAGCTTCCAGATCGACGAACTGCGGTGCATCTTCTGCGGCATGTGCGAGGAAGCCTGCCCGGTGGACGCGATCGAGCTCACGAGCCTGCTCGACCTGACCGGCAAGAGCCGCGAAGAGATGATCTTCGACAAGGAGAAGCTCCTCGGCGTCTACGACATGACGAAGGACGCCGAGCCGATGAAGTCGGCGGCCCTGGGGGGCACGCTGTGACACCGGTCGATGCGCTCTCCCCCGGAATGATTCTCGCCGGCGCCGTCACGGCGGCGGCGGCCGCCCTGTGGCTGCTCCTGCCGCGCGGGGCCGAGAGCCGCGTGGCCCGCTGGCTGGGCCTCGTGCTCGGCGCCGCGGCGCTCGCCGGGTTCATCGTCACCGGCCGGCGGCTCGGCGGCCTCGGCGAAGAGGCCGTGTTCCTCGTGGTGTCGCTCGTGGCCGTGATCTCCGGCGCTGCGACGATCGTGACGCGGTCACCGGTCTACTCGGCGATCTGGTTCGCCCTGTCGCTTGCGGGCGTGGCCGGCGTGCTGCTGGTGCTCGGGGCGCAGTTCCTCGGGGTGGCGACGATCGTCGTCTACGCGGGCGCGATTCTCGTGATGTTCCTGTTCGTGCTCATGCTGGCCCAGCCCTCGGGGCTCGCCCCGTACGACCGCGTCTCGAACGAGCCGTTGCTCTCGGCGGTGGCAGGGGCGGTGCTCCTCGGCCTCTTGTCGCTCTCGATCGGGCGGCTGTCGGCCGATCCGACGTGCTGCGCCGTGCCGGCGA
>JBBAVM010000188.1:0-1718 GCA_040397685.1 Pirellulales bacterium | reverse complement strand
AGCGGCACGTCGGGCCGCGCCTCCGCAAACCGCTTGTTCACGTCGATCACCTTGCGGGGATCGGAGTCCTTGAGCGAAACCACATACCGCACGAAGCCGATCGAGTCGAGCAGTTCGCAGTGTTCGAGGGCGCTTGCGAGCATCGGCCCGATCGAGTCGTCCTCAGCGAACTGCCCCTTCTTCGCCGGATCGACGCTGCCGCAGTTCACGCCCACGCGGAGTGCGCAGTCGTTGGCGGCCGCGACCTCGGCGATGAACTTCACCTTGTCCTGCCAGGGCTTCGTCGGCTCGTGGTGGTAGAGGTGGCCGGGGTTGTAGCGGAGTTTGTCCACGTGCGGCGCCACGTCGAGGGCGAGGCGGTAGTTTTCCTGGAGGTCGATCACGAGGTTGGCCGTGGTGCCCGCCCGGATCGCGGGCAGCGCCGCGGCGTCCTTCTTGGAATCGACGGCGATCCGCACGACCCCGGCTCCGGCTTTGCGCAGATCCTCCACCTGGGCGAGCGTGGCCTCCACGTCCTGCGTGTGGGTGGCCGTCATGCTCTGGGTGGCGATCGGGTGGCCGGCCCCGATCGTGATCGAGCCGATCTTCACCGGCCGCGTCGGATTTCGCTTGATCTCGACCAAACCTTCACCTCCGCTGAGACTTTTCCTTCCCCAAACGATAGCAGACCGCCGCCCCGCGGCGGAGTGCCCATGCGCTACGAGCCTGCCCTCCATATCGTCCTCCACGAGCCGGAAATCCCGCCCAATGCCGGCAACGTGGGCCGGACGTGTGTCGCCATCGGGGCGAAGATGTGGCTTGTCCGCCCGCTCGGCTTCAAACTCGACGACTACTACCTCCGCCGGGCGGGCCTCGACTATTGGGACGAACTGGAGTGGGAGGTCGCGGATTCGTGGGACGATCTCGTCGCCCGCCTCGCCCGGATTGGCCGCGAGCCGAACTGGCTCCTGGAGGCGGGCGGGCCACGGAAGTACACAGACGTGGCGTTCACGAGGGGCGACGTGCTCGTCTTCGGCCGGGAATCGACGGGGCTGCCGCCGGACCTGCTCGCCGCCCACCCGGAGCGGCATCTGGTCATCCCGGCTCGTCCGCAGGTCCGGAGCCTCAACCTCTCCAACTGCGTCGCCCTCGTGGCCTACGAGGCCGTGCGCCAATGGGGCGGAGTGACGTAGGACAGGCTTTAGCCTGTCTCGCATGCCGACAGGCTGAAGCCTGTCCTACGACCTGTCTCGAATGCCGACAGGCTGAAGCCTGTCCTACATCTCGATCTCATACCCCTTGCGATACGGCCGTGCGAGCATGGCGTTGGCCTGCTCGTCGCCCACGATCTGCTCGGCGGCGTCGTCCCACGTGAGCGACCGCCCCAGCCGCGCGCTGATGCCGGCCAGATGGCAGATGTTCAGCATCTTCATGTGCGAGTGGACGTCGGAGATCGGCTCCTTCTTGTTCTTCGCGCACCACAGGAAGTTGGCCCAGTGCCCCTTGCGCTCGTTGTCCTGGATCGGCAGGTTCTTGTAGACCTTCGCGATCGCGTCGTCCGGCAGCGGGTCGTCCTTGAGCGCATCGACCGGCTCGCCCGAGAGTTTGCCACGGCTGACGAAAATCCGTCCCTTCTCCCCCTCGATGAGCACGCCGTTGTCGGTGTCGTGGCGGATGATCATCTTCGTCCCGCCCGGGAAATCGACGACGAAGAAAAACTCCGTCGCCGTGTTGTAGCG
>JBBAVM010000187.1:0-1738 GCA_040397685.1 Pirellulales bacterium | reverse complement strand
GCTACACGATTCACCATGCCTTCAGCCGCCAGTTCCTCCAGGCATCCGGCGATTTCGTCGATCGAGATGTCGCCGTGGGTCGAGTGCCTCACGTCGGAGAGAATCGACGAGACGGTCTCACGGTCGTCGCAAAGAGCATTGAGGCAATGCAGATTGAGCAGGGTAACCTTCACGTGAAGCCTCCTGGCCGAAAATGCGGCCCGTGAACGATACGACCCTCTGAATCATAGACGGTATGCCGAGTCACTGCACGGCCGTTTCGATCGAGGAAGCCCTCTTGCACGCTCACGCCGCCAGCATTTCCCTTTCGTGTCGACCGGTTGCGTCGGGTTTCACCCGTGGCGACCAGATCAGCCTCGCGGCAACTTTTTCCAGCGCCATCGACGCACATCGCGATTCCTTGTGAAGGGAAAGGCGTAAAAATCATCATCGGGCAGGAAGTGTACGGAAATACACTTTTATGTCAAGCGTGGCCTTTGAGCGGAGCGATGCTCAAGCGTCCCGCGGGCCGCTTGAGCTGTTTCCTGACACTCCTGCCAGTTTTGGGTTGTCACGCATCGCTCATGTGCCCCCGTGCCATAATGCTCGGCTGAATCAGGGGCTCGAGCATGTGTGGGATCGCCGGAGTGGTGAGTGCCGACGAGCGGCTCGTGGAGCCGGCGGTTCGCTCCATGATGCGCGCGATGGTGCACCGCGGCCCCGACGACGAGGGCTACGAGCAGTTTCCCGTCGCGTCTGGCTTCCATGCCGCGGGGTCGCCGGCGGGCGTCGTCGGGCTCGGGTTTCGGCGGCTCGCGATCCTCGACCTCTCCCCCTCGGGCCATCAGCCGATGGTGCACCCGGAAACGGGTGACTGCCTGATCTTCAACGGCGAGATTTACAACTTCCGCTGGCTGCGGGCGAAGCTCGAGTCGCTGGGCATGCGTGTGCGGAGTTCCGGCGACACGGAAGTTCTCCTCCACGCGCTCACGGCCTGGGGCGAGAAGGCGCTCGACGAGCTCGACGGCATGTTCGCCTTCGCCTTCTACCACGCGAAGAGCCGCCGCGTGCTCCTCGCCCGCGATCCGTTCGGCATCAAGCCGCTGTACGTCGCCCGCGGGCAGCATGCGTTTGTATTCGCCAGCGAAGCACGATCGGTCCTCGCCTCCGGGCTCGTGCCCGACGACCTCGACCCCGCCGGCATCGCAGGGTTTCTCGCCTATGGGGCCCCGCAGGATCCGCTCACGGTCCACCGTGCGATCCGCTCATTCCCCGCCGGCGCGTGCGCCTGGATCGGAAGCGACGCCGCAGGCCGCGCCTTGCAGGAGCGGCGATTTTGGCGGTTTCCCGAAAGCTGCGAGTCGATCGAAGAGGCGAAAGCGGTCCGCACGATCCAGAGGCAGTTGAACGCGTCTGTTCGCGACCAATGCATCTCCGACGTGCCGCTCGGCGTGTTCCTCTCGGGAGGCATCGATTCGGCGACGTTGGCAGCCGTGGCACGCAACCACGTGGCGCCGGTTCGCACGTATTCCATTGGATTCGAGAGCGCCGGCGGGCAGGACGAACTCGCCGATGCCGCCGCGACCGCCCGCGCCCTCGGCACGGTCCACCAGCAGACGATCCTCGACGACGACTGGGTGATGCTCCAGTGGCGGGAGTGGCTGCGGGCCGCCGATCGGCCCAGCATCGACGGCCTCAACACGTTCGTCGTGAGCGGCGTCGTGAAAGACAGCGGAGCCACGGTCGCCCTCTCCGGGCT
>JBBAVM010000186.1:0-1926 GCA_040397685.1 Pirellulales bacterium | reverse complement strand
CAGGTGACGATCGACCTGCCGGGCGAGGCCTGGCTGCCCCGCGACTACATCGCCGACTTCCGCACGAAGATCGACGTCTACCGCCGGCTCTCACGGGCCACCGAGGAGCGCCAGGTCGATGACCTCGCCGCCGAACTTGCCGACCGTTTCGGGCCGTTGCCGGCCGAGGCCCGGCGCCTGCTCGACCATGCCCGGCTGCGGGTCGTCGCGGCCGGCTTCGGCATCGACACGATCGCCAGGCATCCGGGCATGGTCATGATCGGCCACCACGATCGGCCCGCCGTGGAGAAACTGAGGGCGGCCGCCGTCGCCTGCGGGCGGACGGTGCGGCTCGTGGACCAGAAGACCGTGGTTCTGCCCCTCACGGAGGAGACGCTCTCCGACCCCGACAGGCTCGTCGCGGCCGTGCGGTCGTTTCTCCGTCCCGCGGCTCGTGGCCGCGTTTCCGGGCCCGCGGCCGGTCTTGCGACCCGTGTCCGGGCGGACCTATAGTCCCCGCCCCTCGAGAGCCGCCGCGCATGAAGCGCATGACCCAGACGGGCGCACGCCCCCGTGTATCGACACCGCTGTTCGCGGCGGCCGTGGCGGGGCTCTGTCTCACCGTGATGCCGCCCGAGGCGCACGCCCAGCGGATTGCCAACCAGTTTGACGAAGCGGCTGCGAACGCCACCCAGGCGCCCAGCGCGATCGGCCAGCCGGGGCCCAACGGCACCGCCAGTCCGCGGCTCGTGCCCACGATCCCCAAGGCCGTGGCGCGGCCCGAGGGATGGCCCGGGAAGAAGTCCTCGGGCAAGAACGCCGACAACCACGTGTTGTCGAGCATCCGTTCCGATCCCGGCGCCCCGATCGTGCCGATCGATTTCGGCCCCGACCTGCCCGGCACGAAGACCGACGGCGTCGTACAGGCGCAATATCAGGAGCCGGCCGGTCCCGGGGCCGCTCCCGCCTCCGCGTCGGAGCGGCTGCTGGCCGAGGCCCAGTCGCTCGAGACGGCGATGGTGGTGGCCCGCGTCGGCCCGGAGGTCGTGCTGGAGGGGGATCTCCTCACGCCGAGCGCCCTCAACTGGCTGGCGAAGGTGTCGCCGGGGCTGAAGCCCGAGCAGGTCCGGGAACTCAAGCTCCAGATCTGCCGCCAGGTGCTGCCGCAGCACGTCGAGTCGCTGATCGTGTATGTCGATGCCTGCCGCACGATCCCCGAGGAACGTCTGCCGGAGATCGAGAAGAAGGTGAACCAGGCCTTCGACGAGCAGCAGCTCCCGCGGATGATCAAGGATGCCGGCGTCGCGAACTCGATGGAATACGAACAGCTCCTGCGGTCGCGCGGCCAGTCGCTCGAGCGCGTGCGGAAGATGTTTTTCGAACGGGCCCTCGCCCAGCAGTGGATCCAGCAGAAGGTGTCGAAGGACGAGGAGATCCCCCACGCCGACATGATCGCGTGGTACGAAAACCACCTCGCCGAATACGACTTTCCGGCCCGGGCAAAGTTCGAACAGCTCACCGTCCGGGTCACGCCGGCGCAGCCCCGCGAGGCGGCGTGGAACAAGCTTGCCGCGATGGGCAACGATGTCCTCGAGGGGAAGCCGTTCGCCGACATCGCGAAGGCCCGCTCGGAGGGGGCGACGGCATCCGGCGGAGGCGGCTACGACTGGACGACGAAGGGGAGCCTCGCCTCGAAGGTGCTCGACGAGGCGGTGTTCACGCTGCCGGTCGGCCAGCTGAGCACGATCCTCGACGACGGCCAGGCTCTGCACATCGTCCGCGTCACGGAGCGGACGGAGGCGGGCCGCACGCCGTTTCTCGAGGCCCAGGTCGAGATCCGGCAAATGCTCCAGGAGGAGCGGCGGAAGCGGGAAGTCGACGATTACCTGGCGAAGCTCAAGGAGCGGACGCCCGTGTGGACGATCTTCGACGACCAGCCCCCGGCCG
>JBBAVM010000185.1:0-1947 GCA_040397685.1 Pirellulales bacterium | reverse complement strand
TACAACCTCACCCACCTCCGCCAGCTCGAAGCCGAGAGCATCCACATCATTCGCGAAGTGGCCGCCGAGTTCGACAACCCGGTGATGCTCTACTCGATCGGGAAGGATTCGGCGGTGATGGTGCGGCTGGCCGAAAAGGCGTTTTTTCCGGCCAAGCCCCCCTTCCCGCT
This sequence comes from Pirellulales bacterium, assembly GCA_040397685.1. GTDB lineage: Bacteria > Planctomycetota > Planctomycetia > Pirellulales > UBA1268 > RGVT01. Next base: position 1,777 of record JBBAVM010000185.1, on the reverse strand, counting down.
CATGCACATCGACACGACGTGGAAGTTCCGGGAGATGTACCGGCTCCGCGACGAGTACGTGGCCAAGGAGCTCGGCTTCAAGCTTCTCGTCTACACCAACGAGGAGGGGCGGAAGCAGGGCATCAATCCGATCACGCACGGCAGCAAGGTCCACACCGACGTCATGAAGACGCAGGCCCTCCGGCAGGCGCTCGACCACTATCGCTTCGACGCCGCGTTCGGCGGAGCGCGGCGCGACGAGGAGAAATCCCGGGCGAAGGAGCGGGTGTTTTCGTTTCGCGACGAGTTCCACCGCTGGGATCCCAAGAACCAGCGGCCCGAGCTCTGGAACCTCTACAACACGAAGGTCCGCAAGCGCGAGAGCATCCGCGTGTTTCCGCTCTCCAATTGGACCGAGCTCGACGTCTGGCAGTACATCCACCTCGAGAAGATCCCGATCGTGCCGCTTTATTTCGCCAAGGAGCGGCCGATCGTGTGGCGCGACGGCGTGATGATCATGGTGGACGACGACCGGCTGCCCCTCGAGCCCGGCGAGCAGCCGGAGATGCGCCGCGTGCGGTTTCGCACGCTCGGCTGCTACCCGCTCTCCGGCGCCGTCGATTCGGCCGCCACGACGCTCCCCGAGATCATCCAGGAGATGCTGCTCACGACGTTCTCGGAACGGCAGGGCCGGCTCATCGATTCCGACGAGGCGGGCAGCATGGAAAAAAAGAAAAAAGAGGGTTATTTCTGAAGCGGTGCCCACTCCAGCCGTTGCAGCGGACCTGGGGCCGCTGAACGGCTCTTGCGGCCGTTTCGATCACAGCACCCATGTCACACCAGTCATCCCTGATCGCCACCGACATCGACGCCTACCTCGCGCAGCACGAGCGCAAGGAACTGCTCCGCTTCATCACCTGCGGCAGCGTGGACGACGGGAAGAGCACGCTCATCGGCCGGCTCTTCTACGAGTCGAAGATGATCTACGAGGATCAACTCGCCGCCATCAAGAAGGACACCGGCCGCTACGGCACGACCGGCGAGGAGGTCGATCTCGCGCTCTTCACCGACGGCTTGGAGGACGAGCGACAGCAGGGGATCACGATCGACGTCGCCTACCGGTACTTCTCCACCGACAAGCGAAAATTCATCATCGCCGACACGCCCGGCCACGAGCAGTACACGCGGAACATGGCCACGGGCGCCTCGACGGCCGACCTCGCCATCATCCTGGTGGACGCCCGGCACGGCGTGCTGCCGCAGACGAAGCGGCATTCGTTCATCGTGTCGCTGCTCGGGATCCGCCACATCGTCGTGGCGATCAACAAGATGGACATCGTCGGCTACGACCAGGCCGTGTTCGAGAAGATCAAGGCCGACTACGTTGATTTTGCCTCGCGGCTCGAGCTGCCCGACGTGCACTTCATGCCGATCTCGGCCCTCAAGGGCGACAACGTCGTGAACCCGAGCCCGAACATGCCGTGGTACACGGGCTCGCCGCTGATGCCGCTCTTGGAGACGGTCTACATCGGCTCCGACCGGAATTTGGAGGACTTTCGCTTCCCGGTGCAGCTCGTGCTCCGGCCGAACCTCGACTTCCGGGGCTTTTCCGGCACGATCGCCTCGGGCATCGTCCGCCGCGGCGACGAGGTCGTATCGCTGCCGTCGCGGAAGAAGAGCCGCGTGCGGTCGATCGTGACGTTCGACGGCGAGCTCGAGGAGGCGTTTGCGCCCCAATCGGTGACGCTCACGCTCGAGGACGAGATCGACTCCAGCCGCGGCGACATGCTCGTGCGGC
>JBBAVM010000184.1:0-1972 GCA_040397685.1 Pirellulales bacterium | reverse complement strand
GAACTCCTCGACGGCGCCTACATGACGCCGACCTACGGCAACACGCTCATGGGTCTGGCGGCAAGCCGGCCGGTCGTGCCCGCCGACGGCTACACGATCGCCTACTACGCGCCGCAGCCGCGGGCCGTGATCGAGGTGGTGGACTTCGACAACCCCGACGAGGTGGTTCCCTACGGCGGCACCGGCCGCGTCCGCCTGACGACGCTCACGCAGGAAACGTTCATCCCCGGCTTCCTCGAACGCGACGAGGGCGAACGCGAACTGCCCTACGCGAAGTATCCGTGGGACGGCATCAGCGGCGTCCGCCCCTTCCGCGCCCTGGCGGCGACGACGACGGTCGGCGTCTATTAGGTTCACGCAGCGGCTCAACGCGCCCAATCCGGCTCGGGGTTGCCCCGTACCACCTCGCCGGACGCTCACTGCGGCCCTCCAGGCCTCCGTTCGCTCGACTCCGGCTGCGCTGCGCCATCCATGGCTGCGCTTGCCTACATACGCCGGCTCAATGGTAGGGGCAACCCCGAGCCTCCCCCTTTTGAGCCAAGCCAGTTGAGGAGGCTCGGGACTGCCCATGCCCTCGAGCCGGGCTATGGGAGCGAGCGCAGCCAGGATGGCGAAAGCGAAGCGGACATGCAGAGAGCCGAAGCCTGGAGGGCTGAGGCGAACGTCCGGCGAGCGGGGCTGGGCAGTCACGAGCCGGCGCGCTTCGGCATGAGACGCTGAAGCCCGTGCTACGGAGAGGCTAGAATGCTACCGTTTCGAAAGTCCCAAGGATCTCTCACATGCATCTCCCCGCCTGGCGGTTCGGCAAGCCGTATGATTCGCTCGAACGGACGAAGCTCGTCCACTTCCTCACCGGTGAGCCCGTCGCCGAGGTGAGCCAGGTTGGCGGGGCGATGCTCGGCCGCGATCTCTCCAAGGCCCACGCCGCCCGCGCGGCGCTCCTGGCGATCGATCCCGAGGAGATCGTCGAGCGGCTCCAGACGGCGGGCAATCTCTACGCCCACGGGACGCTCCAGGTGGGCGACGCGAAGCAGTCGCCGGACGACTTCGTGAAGCAGCAGTCGGCCACGACCGGGCTGCCCGAGACGCTGTGCCGCGCGAACATGCAGAAGAACCTGTTCGTGCTCTCCAATATGGACAGGATGCTCGACGCCCTGTCGCGCGGGCTGCCGCCCGAGATCCTGTGGCGCGGCTACGGGCAGGAACACCGCGGCGTCGTGGTGAGCTACCAGGCCCAGTCGCCGGTGCTCGGGCTCGTGCTGCCCTCCAACTCGCCCGGCGTGCATACGCTCTGGCTGCCGGTGATCGCGCTCGGCGTGGGGCTGGTGCTGAAGCCGGGCGGGCAGGAGCCGTGGACGCCTTACCGGATGGCGGCGGCGATGGTGGAGGCGGGGATCCCGGCCGAGGCGATCGGCCTCTATCCCGGAGCCACCGATGTCGGGGCGGCGATCCTCGCGGGCTGCCGGCGGAGCATGATCTTCGGCAGCGCGAAGACGGTCGAGCAGTATCGCGGCAATCCGAACGTGCAGGTGCACGGGCCCGGATTCTCCAAGATCCTGTTCGGCGACGACTGCGTGGACGACTGGGAGCGGTATCTCGACGTGATCGTGGAGAGCGTGGCGGCCAACAGCGGCCGCGGCTGCATCAATGCGTCGGCCGTCTACGCCAGCCGCCACACCGAGGCGATCGCCGCGGCGCTCGCCGAGCGGATCGGGCCGGTGGAGGTGAAGCCGCCGGACGATCCCGAGGCGAAACTCGCGGCGTTCACTGTGCCGGGGGCGGCGAAGGCCACGTGGGAGCAGATCGAGGCCGGGCTCAAGGCGCCGGGCGTGACGCACGCCACCGCCGCCTACGGCCCGCGGTTCGTGGAGGGGGAGCGGTGCGGCTGGCTGCGGCCCACGGTCGTGCACTGCGCGACGCCGGAGCCCGAGATCGCGAAGGCCGAGTACATGTTTCCGTTCGTGAGCGTCGT
>JBBAVM010000183.1:0-2046 GCA_040397685.1 Pirellulales bacterium | reverse complement strand
GAGGGCATGGGCAGCCCCGAGCCTCCTCGATTCCACGGAAGCCCGAAGCGCAAGCGAGGGAATGCGTTTTTCCCTCGTTTGCGCTTCGGGCGTGCGTTCGGGTGCGGCTTGGAATTGTGTGCCCTCTCTCGGCGACACTCGCCGCAGGCGAGTCGCCGCGCCGCAGCACCACTGCGGCCGCGGTCGCCCGGAGGTGCGACCGCTCGCAGGCGAGGGCAACCTTGGCTTGCCCTCCGCCGGCCCACGCAAAAACGGGCAGGATGCCCGTGTTTTGCGTGAAGCCCACGCAAAAACGGGCAGGATGCCCGTGTTTTGCGTGAAGCTAGTACGTCTTGCCGAGCGACGCCTGGGCGGCGGCGAGGCGGGCCACCGGCAGGCGGAACGGGGAGCAGCTCACGTAGTCGAGCCCCACATGGTGGCAGAACACCACCGAGTGGGGATCGCCGCCGTGCTCGCCGCAGATCCCGAGCTTGATGTCCTTGCGGGTCTTGCGGCCCTTCTCCACGGCGATCTTCATGAGCTGGCCGACGCCGGAGGCGTCGATCGAGGCGAACGGGTTCGCCTTGAAGATGCCGGCGTCGGTGTACTTCTGGAGGAACGAACCCATGTCGTCGCGACTCATGCCCAGGCAGGTCTGCGTCAGATCGTTCGTGCCGAACGAGAAGAACTCGGCCGTCTCGGCGATCTCGTCGGCCGTGAGGGCGCCGCGCGGGATCTCGATCATCGTGCCGACCAGATACTTGATCTTCTGGCCGGTCTCCTTCTGCACCTGCTCGGCCACGGCGTGCACGATCTCGACCTGGTTGTCGAGCTCCTTCTTGAAGCCGACGAGCGGGATCATGATCTCGGGCTTCACCTTGATGCCGTCCTTCTGCACCTTGGCCGCGGCCTCGAACACGGCCCGGGCCTGCATCTCGGAGATTTCCGGGTAGCTGACGCCGAGGCGGCAGCCGCGGTGGCCGAGCATGGGGTTGAACTCGTGCAGGGCGTGGACGCGGGCCTTCACCGTCTCGACCGGCAGCCGGAGCTTGGCGGCGAGATCGGCCTGGGCCTTCTCGTCGTGGGGCACGAACTCGTGCAGCGGCGGGTCGAGGAAGCGGATCGTGGCCGGGCGGCCGTCGAGCGCCCGGAAGATGCCCTCGAAGTCGTCCCGCTGGTAGGGCAGGAGCTTGGCGAGCGCTTCGCGGCGGGCTTCGAGCGAGTCGGCCAGGATCATCTCGCGCATCGCGTCGATCCGGTCGCCCTCGAAGAACATGTGCTCGGTTCGCGTCAGCCCGATGCCCTCGGCGCCGAAGGCGATCGCATGGCGGACCTGCTCCGGCGTGTCGGCGTTGGTGCGGATGCCGAGCGTGCGGTGCTTGTCGGCGAGCTTCATGATGAAGTCGTAATACTGAAACACCTCCGAGTCGGCCGGCTTCATCGTCTGGGCGATGAGCACCTGCTTGAGCTCGCTATCGGCCGTCTTGATCGCGCCCGAGAAGACCTCGCCCGTCGATCCGTTGATCGAGATCGCGTCGCCCTCCCGCAGGGTCTGGCCGTTGCAGGTGAGCGTGCCCTTGCCATAGTCGATCTGGATCGCACCGGCACCGGCCACGCAGACCTTCCCCATCTGGCGGGCGACGAGCGCCGCGTGGCTCGAGACGCCGCCGCGGCTGGTAAGAATCCCTTCGGCGGCGATCATGCCGCGGAGGTCTTCCGGGCTCGTCTCGACACGGGCGAGCACCACCTTCTCGCCCTTGTGGGCGAGCTCCTCGGCCTTGGCGGCGGAGAACACGAGCTGACCGGTGGCGGCACCGGGCCCGGCCGGCAGGCCGGAGGTCATGAGCCGCCCGCTCTTCTTCGCCGCCTCGTAGTCGTGGCGGTCGAAGATCGGGGCGAGCAGCTGCGACAGCGCGTCGGGATCGGCCGACTGGATCGCGTGCTCCTGCGACATCAGCTTTTGCTTCACCATGTCGTGGGCGATCTTCACGTAGGCCAGTGCCGTCCGCTTCCCATGCCGCGTCTGCAGCATGTAGAGCTTCTTCTTCTCGACGGTGAACTCGAAGT
>JBBAVM010000182.1:0-2228 GCA_040397685.1 Pirellulales bacterium | reverse complement strand
GCCGAGGCGGCCCTTGTAGCCGGTGCGGTTGCACTTCTCGCAGCCCTTGCCGCGGTAGAACTTCTTGCCAAACACCTCCTCGCTCGTGAGCTCGAGGTCGGCGAGGACGTCGGGGCCGGGGACCACCTCCTCCTTGCAGCCGCTGCAGATCCGGCGGACCAGCCGCTGGGCCAGGATCGCCTCGACCGTGGCCGTGATCAAAAACGGCGGCACGCCCATGTCGCGGAGGCGGGTGACCGTGGAGGGGGCGTCGTTGGTGTGGAGCGTGGAGAAGACCATGTGGCCGGTGAGCGAGGCCTGGACGGCGATCTCGGCCGTTTCCGTGTCGCGGATCTCGCCCACGAGGATGCGGTCGGGATCCTGGCGGAGGATCGCCCGGAGGATGCTCGCGAACGTGTTGCCCACCTCCGCGTCGATCGGCACCTGCACGATGCCGTCGATGTCGTATTCGATCGGGTCTTCCGTCGTGATCAGCTTGTCTTCGGGGTCGTTGAGCTCCGAGAGGGCGGAGTAGAGCGTGGTCGTCTTGCCCGAGCCCGTCGGGCCCGTGACGAGCACGATGCCGTTGGGCGACTTGATCACGTCGCGGAACTTCCGCTTGATCTCCTCGTCCATCCCCAACTTGTCGAGCGAGAGGGAGACCACGCCGCGGTCGAGCACCCGCATCACCACGCTCTCGCCGAAGAGCGTCGGCAGGACCGAGACGCGGAGATCGACGGGGTGGCCGCCGACGTTGAGCTCGATGCGGCCGTCCTGCGGGAGGCGGCGCTCGGCGATGTCGAGGTTGGCCATCACCTTGATGCGGGTCGTGATCGCGAACGCGAGGTGCTTGGGCGGCGGCACCATCTCCTGGAGCACGCCGTCGGCCTTCAGGCGGATGCGAAACTCGTGCTCGAAGGGCTCGAAGTGGATGTCGCTCGCGCCGTCGCGGATCGCGAGGAGGAGCACCATGTTGAGCAGTTTGCGGACCGGGGCGCTCTCCGCGAGGGCCTCGGCGCCGGTGAGGTCGAGCGGGCCCTCCTTGCCGAGGGCCGCAGCCTGGGCGGCGAGGGCGGTGTCGTGCTCGAGGTCGTCCACGAGCGATTCCACGCTCTCGCTCTCGGCCGAATAAAACTTCTGGATCGTCTTCTCGATCTCGGGCTCCGTCGCCACCACCATCTGGATGTCGTAGCCGAGAAAGGTATGCAGCTCGTCGGCGATCTGGAGCTTCTGGGGCTCGGCCGTGGCGACCATGAGACGGTTGCCCTCGAGCTTGAGCGGGATCACGCGGTAGAGCTGGGCCATCGGCTCGCTCACCAGCCGCACCACGTCGAGCGGGATCTCGCGGTCGTAAAGCGTGACGAAGGTCGTGTTCCACTGCTCGGCCAGGGCCTCGCCGAGCTGCTCCTCGGTGTAGAAGCCGAGCGACACGCCCACGCGGCCGATCAATTCGCCGCCGCGCGTCGCCTGCTCCTCGACCATGGTCTCGAGCTGCGTCTCGTCGATGAGACCGAGGTCGAGAAGGATTTGTCCGAGCTTTTTGAGGGCCATGGGAAAGTAGGACAGGCTTGAGCCTGTCGGGGGCGGTGGGGGTGGGTTGGGTGACAGGCTGAAGCCTGTCCTACGGGTTTATTGACAGGCTGAAGCCTGTCCTACGTTGTGTGGGGTTAGTGGGAGTCTTTGGCGGAGGTTTCGTCTTCGTAGACGCCGCGTTTGGCGTTGGCGATCCGCTTCGCGAGGTCGTCCACGCTCTGGGCCTTCGCCAGCACGTCTTCTTCGCGGACCTTCTTCTCCTGCCAGAGCCGGAAGAGATGGTCGTCGAGCAATTGCATGCCGAGCTTGGTGCCCGTCTGGATCGAGGAGTTGATGCGGAAGGTCTTGTTTTCGCGGATCAGGTTGCCGATGGCTGGCGTCACCACGAGGATCTCGTAGGCCGCCACTCGGCCGCCGCCGATCTTGGGCAGCAGGGCCTGGCTCACCACGCCGATGATCGCCGTGGAGAGCTGCGTGCGCACCTGCTCCTGCTGATTGGTCGGGAAGGCGTCGATGATGCGGTTGACCGTGCCCTGGGCGCTCGAGGTGTGGAGCGTGCCGAACACGACGTGGCCCGTCTCGGCCGCCGAGATCGCCGCCTCGATCGTCTCGAGATCGCGGAGCTCGCCCACGAGGATCACGTCGGGGTCCTGCCGCAGGGCGCGGCGGAGGGCCTCGGAGAAGCTCGGCACGTCGTTGCCGATCTCGCGCTGGTT
>JBBAVM010000181.1:0-2428 GCA_040397685.1 Pirellulales bacterium | reverse complement strand
TCGATCTCGGCGGCATCGACGGCCTGCTCCACATCACCGACATGTCGTGGGGCCGGATCGGTCACCCGAGCGAGATGGTGCAGATCGACCAGGAGGTGGAGGTGCAGGTGCTGCACATCGACCGGGAGCGCGAGAAGATCGCCCTCGGCATGAAGCAGCGCACGGCGAGCCCGTGGGCGAAGGTGGCCGACAAGTATCCGGTCGGCACCGTCTGCAAGGGCACCGTCGTCAACGTGATGAGCTACGGCGCGTTCGTGAAGCTCGAGGACGGCGTCGAGGGCCTCGTGCACATCTCCGAGATGAGCTGGACGAAGCGGGTCAGCCATCCGAGCGAGCTCGTGAAGCCCGGCGACGAGGTCGAGGTGGTGGTGCTTGCCATCAACAAGGAGAAGCAGGAGATCTCGCTGGGCATGAAGCAGACCCAGCAGAATCCCTGGGAGAAGGTGGCCGCCGACTACCCGCCGGGCGCGATCGTCAAGGGCGTCGTGCGGAACCTCACCAACTACGGCGCCTTCATCGAGATCGACGACGGCATCGACGGCCTGCTGCACGTGACCGACATGTCGTGGACGCGGAAGGTGACCCATCCCAGCGAGATGGTCGAGAAGGGCCAGGAGATCGAGTGCAAGGTGCTCTCGGTCGATCAGCAGCGGCGCCGGATCGCCCTCGGCCTCAAGCAGATGGCCGACGATCCGTGGACGGGTGACATCCCGGGCCGCTACAAGGCGGGCGACGTCGTGAAGGGCACGATCACGAAGATCACCAACTTCGGCGTGTTCGTGGGGCTCGAGGACGGCCTCGAGGGCCTGCTCCACATCTCGGAACTCTCCGAGGACAAGATCGAGAACGCCGAGGACGTCGTGAAGGTGGGCGACCCGATCGAGGTGAAGATCCTGCGGGTGGACACCGACGACCGGAAGATCGGCCTCTCGAAGAAGCGGGTGGGCTGGTCGGCCGAGCGTGAGGCCGCCGAGGCCGCCGAAGAGGTCTAACTGTACGTGGAAAAAGTCATCCATGACCTTTTTCCACTTGGCCGAACGGCGGAAAGGCCGAGGGTTTCCACGGTCGGCAATCGTCGCATCCTGCTCCGGCAGACTTGTTCCACAGTCTGCTAGAAGTAGGACAGGCTTCAGCCTGTCATGACATGCTTCACGGGCAGGCTCGGCATCGTGCCGCCCTGCCCTTGGCCGACCTCCGTCGGCTGGTGGTCACCCGGCCCTCCGGGCCTGACGCCCCGGCGTAGGACGGGCTTTAGCCTGTCATGAGACCAGACAAGCTCAAGCCAGTCCTACTTGACCTCGAGCGCGCGGACGGGGCCGAGCATTTCGGCGGGGCCCGCGGGCCGGCTCCCGTAGGCGACGCCGAGCGGCATGAGTCGGAGCGTGCCGCCCCGGTCGAGCCGCGTCGGCTGGCTCGACGCCGCCTCGAGTCGCAGCCGCCGCTGACTCACGCCGGGTTGACCGTCGGCCGAGGTCTGCTCGAGCACTTCGCCGGTCGTCGGATCGACGATGTCGAAGGCATGGGGGGCCGGCGGACTGCCGGCCCAGACCGTGAGCCGCTGGCCGGGGCGGAGCGATCCCACGTCCAGGCTTGCGGGCGTCGAGACGGGCAGCCGCCGGGGCTCCTGAGGGCGGCTGGGGGGCGTGTCGGCCGTCATGCCCCGGGCGGGCGGCATGGCCGGGGCGAGAGAGGGCCGCGGAGCAGGAGCCGCTGGCAGCGGGCTCACAGCCGGCGTGGGCGGCGACAGGGCCGGAGGCGGCGTTGGCGGCGGCCCTGCCTCGTCGGGCGTCTGCTCGGAGGGAACGCCCGTGGCGTTCAGGAGCTTGGAGCCGCGGTCGGCGAGGCGGCCGAGGTCGCCCGTGACGGCGAATCCACCGGCCAGCAGGCCGCAGGCGGCGAGTTTCGAAAGGAGCGACGGCATCGCCGCAAGTATGCGCCCGATTTGCATGCGTGCGCGGGCACGTCGGACACCTGTAGGACAGGCTTCAGCCTGTCATGCTGTACGGGCAGGCTCGGCATCGTGCCGCCCTGCCCTTGGCCGACATCCGTCGGCTGGAGTCAACCCGGCCCTCCGGGCCTGGCGCCGCGGCGTAGGACAGGCTTCAGCCTGTCATGCTGTACGGGCAGGCTCGGCATCGTGCCGCCCTGCCCTTGGCCGACATCCGTCGGCTGGAGTCAACCCGGCCCTCCGGGCCTGGCGCCGCGGCGTAGGACAGGCTTCAGCCTGTCGAGGGAAAGTGACAGGCTGAAGCCTGTCCTACAGGGATTCGAGCACCGCGAGGACCTGCGCGTCGTGGCCGTCGGGCTTCACGGCCTTGAAGACTTTGACGACGGTGCCGGCCGCATCGATCACGAACGTGCTGCGGGCGATTCCCATCGATTTCTTGCCATACATGTTCTTTTCCCGCCAGGCCCCGTATTTCTCGGC
>JBBAVM010000180.1:0-2442 GCA_040397685.1 Pirellulales bacterium | reverse complement strand
CGCGGCGGAGGGCCTCGGAGAAGCTCGGCACGTCGTTGCCGATCTCGCGCTGGTTGACCGTGCTCTTCTGGGAGTAGTGGTAGAACTCGATCGGGTCTTCGATCGTGATGATGTGGTGCTCGAAGTTTTTGTTGATGAAGTCGATGAGGCTGGCGAGCGTGGTGGACTTGCCGGAGCCCGTCGGCCCCGTCACGAGGAACAGCCCGCGGGGCCGGCAGACCATCTTCTTGCAGACCTCCGGCACGCCGAGCTGCTCGGGCGTGAGCATCTTGTTGGGGATCTGCCGCAGCACCATCGCCACGCTGCCGCGCTGCTTGAACACGCTCACGCGGAACCGGGCCATGTCGCCGAAGGCGAAGCCGAAGTCGGAGCCGCCCTTTTCGGCCAATTCGGCCTGGCACCGCTCGGGCGTGATCGACTTCATGAGGCCGTTGGTGTCGTCGGGCGTGAGGATCTTCGTCGGCTGCGGCCGCATGTGGCCATCGACGCGAAACACCGGCGGCAGGCCGGCCGTGATGTGGATGTCGCTCACGCCGCCCTTCACGGCGGCCGTGAGGAGCTTGTCGATCTGGATCGTGCCCGTGGCCACCTTCGGCTGGATGATCTGCTCCTCGCCGGAGGCCGTCGGGGGCAGGGCGACGGCCTTTTCGTCTTTCTGGATGTCGAGCTCGAGCGGGGCGTCGGCCAGGAAGTTCTGCGGCTCGGGCTCCGGCTCGTCGGTGGGCCGCAGGACGAGCACCTTCGTGCCGGAGACGTCCACGATCCCGCCGAGATAGCGGCCGGCGGCCGTCGTGAAGAAAAACTTCGCCGGGTCGGCATGGGGCGGCATGATCGCCTCGGCCATCGCCAGCACCTCCTCCGCCGGGATGGGCCGCGTCTTGAGCGGCCGCATCTGGTCGTTGATGCGGAGCATCGGCGCGACGCCGCCGGAGAGGCGGAGTTCGGTGGCGCCGTTGTCGAGCGCCACCTTGAGGAGCTTCTCGACCTGGGAGGCCATCGGGGAGGAGGCAGCCGTGCTCATGGACACACCTGGCGGGGGCGGAAGGGGGGCGGGAATGCGACGTCCCCTGGAGGCCCTCCAAGGGAAATCATATTCTGCCGCGCCGCAAAAAACGCGCACAGTTCCCGGCGGAGGGGGAGAAATGAGCCCGGCCACAGAAAGGGCACCCGCCAAGCGATCGGCCAGCCCCTGACAGCGGCCGATCGAGACCCACGAATTATGCCCAGAGGGTTATCGGCAGGGCAAGGGGAGGGGCTGGGGGAAAAAGGTGGCAGGCACCATTTTCCGGTCGCCGCAGGCGACACGGCCCCGACCGGAGGCCGGGGTCTCCAGACAAATGGTGCCCCGCCACCTTTTTCCCCCGAACCGGCGTAGGACAGGCTTGAGCCTGTCGGGAATGGTGACGAGGTGAAGGCATGACAGGCTGAAGCCTGTCCCACGCCGGGCTACTCTTCGACCTTTTTGGCGACGCGGAAGACCTCGTCGAAGGTCGTGATGCCCCGCAGCACCTTCTGGACGCCGTCGTTGAACATCACGCTCATCCCCTGGCTCACGGCCGCCTGGCGGATCTTCGTCGTCGGGGCCCCCTGGAAGGCCAACTCCCGGATCTTGTTGTTCATCACCATCAGTTCGAAGATGCCGAGCCGGCCCTTGTAGCCGGATTTCTGGCAGTGGGCGCAGCCGCGGCCCTTCATGATGGTGGCCCCCTTGAGCATGTCGGGGGTCACGCCGGCCAGTTCGAGCTGGGTGTCGAGGGGCTGGAAGGGCTGCTTGCACTTCGGACAGTTCACGCGGACGAGCCGCTGAGCCAGCACCGCGATCACGCTCGAGGCCACGAGATACGCCGGCACGCCCATGTCGATCATGCGGGTGATCGCGCCGGGGGCGTCGTTGGTGTGCAGCGTCGAGAACACGAGGTGGCCCGTGAGCGAGGCCTGGATGCCCATCTGGGCGGTTTCCGTGTCGCGCATCTCGCCCACGAGAATCACATTCGGGGCCTGCCTGAGCATCGACTTGATCACGCGGGCGAAGTCGAGGCCGATCTGGTGCTTGATCTCGCACTGGTTGATGCCGGCGAGGTAATACTCGACGGGGTCTTCGGCCGTGATGATCTTCGTGTCGGGGCGGTTGAGCTCGTTCAAGGCGGCGTAGAGCGTCGTCGTCTTGCCCGAGCCCGTCGGGCCCGTCACGAGGATGATGCCGTTGGGGCGGCGGATGAGGTTCTTGAACTGGCGGAAGTCGGCGTCGGAGAGGCCGAGCTGGCGGATGCCGACGCGGATGTTGTCCTTGTCGAGGATCCGCATCACGACCGTCTGGCCGTGGTTGGTCGGCATCACCGACACGCGGAGGTCGTAGTCCTTGCCGTCGGCCGTGAGCTTGATGCGGCCGTCCTGGCAGCGGCGCCGCTCGGCGATGTCGAGCTTCGAGAGGATCTTGATGCG
>JBBAVM010000179.1:0-2602 GCA_040397685.1 Pirellulales bacterium | reverse complement strand
CGCGCAGCGAGTATGAAAACACGCTCCGCGACCTCCTCGCGCTCCCCCGGCTCGAGGTCCGGGAGATGCTGCCGCCCGACGCGCGCATCGCGGGGTTCGACAAGGTGGCGGGCGCGCTCGACCTCTCACTCGCCCACGTCATGGCCTACGCCACCGCCGCGGAGCACGCCCTCACCGCGGCGATCGCGACCCGCGGCACACCGCCGCCGGTGTTCAAGGCGCGGGTAAGGCCGACGGATCTCTTCAAGCTCAAGTCGCAGGTCGTCGAGGGCAACTCCGTGCTCTTGAAGAACGGCCAGCCCGATCCCGCGATGCCGCTCTTGAACGCGTTTGCCGACCGGCCCGGGCAGTTGATTCCAGGGGCCGCGGTGCGGGATACCCCGCTCTGGAACACCCGCTGGAAACTCTACGAGGAGGCCATGCGCACCTCGGGCGACGACTCGATCGGCATCCTCATGGAAAACATGGCGGGCCGCGAGTCGGCCGTGGATTTCTCGGCGCTCTATCCAGGGCGCTACCGGATGCGGTTTTCGACGTGGGGCTTCCATTGGAACAAGGGCAAGGTCGAGCCTGCCCTCACCCGGCAGGCGATGGCGCTGCGGGCCCACGCCGAGGGCCGGCAGCAGGAGGAGGGCCGTCTGCTTGAACTCGTCGATGCACCTTCCCTCAAGCCGACGGTGCACGAGGTGACGGCCTGGCTCGATACCCATGAGACGCTCGTGCTCGACCCGGTGTCGGTCCGCACCTGGCTGCAGGTGTGGCAGCGGGGCGGCCAGACGGCGGGCCACGTCGGCGACGGCGTGGCGATCGACTGGTTCGAGATCGAGGGGCCGATCGGCAAGGCTTGGCCTCCCGACAGCCACCGACGGCTGTTCGGCACACTGCCGATCAAGCCGTTCGATCCCAAAGCGGGCGCGATGCCGCCGGTCCGCGAGCCGTTTCGCGAAGTGGGGGGCGTCTTTCGCCCGAAACTCCGCGAACTTCCTCCTGCGGAGCGCACGCCGCCGCTCGAGACCGTGCACGCGTCAAATCCTTCCGCCGACGCCCGCCGGCTGCTCGCCGACTTCCTTCCGCGAGCCTTCCGTCGCCCGGTGGCGAAGGAGGAGGTGGAGCCCTACGCCGCGCTCGCCGAGGCCCGGCTCGCGGCGCATGACTGCTTCGAAGACGCGATGCGCCGGGCCTACGTCGCGGTCCTCACGAGCCCCGAGTTTTTGTTTCATCCGGCGGAAAAAGGTGCCAGCCACCTTTTGCCGGTCGCTGGGGGCGACACGGCCCCGGCCGAAGGCCGGGGTCTCGAGACAAAAGGTGGCTGGCACCTTTTTCACCTCGCCTCTCGGCTCTCCTACTGGCTCTGGAACTCGCCGCCCGACGCCGATCTCCTCGCCGCCGCGGCCGACGGAACGCTCGCCGACGCCGGGGTGCTCCGGAGCCAGGTCGATCGCCTCCTCGCCGACGAGAAGAGCGAGCGATTCATCGAGGACTTCACAAACCAGTGGCTGGAGCTCGAAAAGATCGACGAGACGATGCCCGACAAGATCCTCTATCCAGAGTATTCGTGGCTGTTGCGCGAGGGGATGCTCGCGGAGACGCGGGGCTTCATCCGCGAGTGCATCGAGAAGAACGAGCCCGTGAAGGTACTCGCCGACGCCGACTTCTCGATCCTCACGCAGCGGCTGGCCGAGCACTACGGGATCGCTGGGGTCGAGGGCGTCGCCCCACGCCGCGTGTCGCTCCCCAAGGCGAGCCACCGCGGCGGCCTCCTCACGCAGGCGGCGATCCTCAAACTCACGGCCAATGGCACGGTCACTTCCCCCGTCACCCGTGGAAAATGGGTGATGGACCGGTTCTTGAACGCCCCGCCCCCGCCCCCGCCGCCAGGCATCTCGGCGATCGACCCCGACACCCGCGGCACGACCACGATCCGCGAGCAGCTCGACCGCCATAAGAGCGACGCCAGCTGCGCCGCCTGCCACAAGAAAATCGATCCGCCGGGATTCGCCCTCGAGAGCTTCGATCCGGTCGGCGGCTATCGCACCCGCTACCGGATTGCCGGGAAGGGTGATCCACCACCACCGCTGCCGCTCGTCGTACATCCGCTGCGGTTCAAGCTCGGCCCGAAGGTGGACGACTCCGGTCGGCTCCCCAACGGCAAGCCGTTTGCCGGCATCGAGGCCTTTCGCGATGCCTTGGCCGGCCGGCCGCACACGATCGCGCGGGCGCTCGTGAGCCACATGCTCCGCTACGCGACCGGGGCCGACATCTCGTATGCCGACCGGAAGGCGATCGAGCGGATCGTCGCCTCGACGAAGGAACAGGAGTACGGCGTCCGCTCGCTCATTCACGCCATCGCCGCGAGCGACCTGTTTTTGGGCCGAAAATAGCGGCTCACAGTGTGGATAAACGTGCGACGGCGGCAGGCCGCGGGACGGGCCATACTGTTTTTATCGATTGGTTTATTGATCGTTCATCTTTCGGCGGGGGTTTCATGGCCTGTCCCAGTGTCGGTTCCGTTCGTTCGTCGGTTTGCCCGGGCCGTCCGCGCCCGACGGGCTTCATCTCTGTAGGGGCCGTTGGTCAACAGGTGACGTCGCTGCTCATGCTT
>JBBAVM010000178.1:0-2710 GCA_040397685.1 Pirellulales bacterium | reverse complement strand
GGAGCGAGCGCAGCCAGGATGGCGAAGCGAAGCGGACATGCAGAGAGCCGAGGCCCGGATGGCCGAGGCGAACGTCCGGAGAGGGGGGCTGGGCAGCCACGAGCCGGCTTGGGCGAGTCGACGCTGCGTCGAGCGAAACGAGTCAGCGCTTGCCGCGGAAGAAGTCGCTCAGGATCCGGCCGCACTCGTCGGCCAGGACGCGGCCGGTGTGCTCGACGCGGTGGTTGAGCCGCGGGTCTTCGAAGAGTTTGTAGAGCGACTCGACGGCGCCGGCCTTCGGATCGGCAGCGCCCCAGATCACGGTCGGGATGCGGGCCTGGAGGATGGCCCCGGCGCACATCGGGCAGGGCTCGAGCGTGACGTAGAGCGTGCAGCCCTCGAGCCGCCACGAGCCGAGCTGGGCGGCCGCCTGCGTGAGCGCGATCATCTCCGCGTGGGCGGTAGGGTCGGCGAGTTGCTCGCGCTGATTGTGGGCGCTGGCGATCACGCGGCCCGCGGCGACCACGATCGCCCCGACGGGGACTTCGTCCTCCGTGGCGGCGGCCCGGGCCTCGTCGAGGGCGAGCCGCATCCAGCGTTCGTGCGGCGAGCCTCCGAAGAGGACGTGCGGCAGGTCGTCGTCGGCTTCCATCCGAGGAACTCTACCAGCGCGCCCGTGCAGTGGGTACGATTGCGGCAGGACGCGACACCGCGCCGGCCGATCCCTCCTCCGGAGCCCCCATGGATTCCTCAGCCATCGTCACGCTCGTGCTTCGCTGGGCCCACGTCCTCGCCGCGGTCGTCGCCCTCGGTGGGCTGGCCTTCGCCCGCTTCGGCCTCGTGCCCGCGCTCGCGGAGCTCGACGCCGGCACGCGTGAGCGGATTCACGACGCCATTCGCCGCCGGTGGCTCCCGTGGGTGATCGGCGCGATCACCCTGCTGTTGGCGAGCGGTCTTGCCAACTTCCTGATCTTCAACGGCCGCGTGAAGGCCGATCCCGGCTTCTGGGGCGCGACGTGGATGCGCGACACGAGCTACCACGCCCTGTTCGGGGCGAAGTTCCTCATCGCCCTCGTGATGTTCTACTTCGCAAGCGCCCTCGTGGGCCGCGGTGAGGGCACGCAGTGGGTGCGGAACGACCGGGCGAAGTGGCTCTCGGTGACGCTCGCGCTCGGGCTGGCGGTGGTGCTGTTGTCGGGCTGGATGCGTCAGCTCCATACCGGCCCCAACGGGCCGCCTGCCGCGACGCCTGCCGCGACGCGCTGAAGAGAAACCAAGGAGCCCAACTGAATCCGGGGGATGCCATGGACAAGAAGGACAAAAAACGCATCGAGGTGTTGCAGCAGAAGATCGCGAAATTGCAGCAGCAACTGGCCGGCGCCAAGAAGCAGCCCGACGATCCCGCGGAGATTCCCCGTCTGGAAAAGGAATTGACCGGCGCGCACGCCGAACTCGCCGCACTTAAAACACACTAGCCCTCCACGGACCAGTCCTCCGCCCCGTCGATTGATCCCCCGTCTGACTTCCTCGTCCGCTTCCCCCGCCGCCCGGCGCTTTCTGCGATGCCCCTTCCCGGATTTCTGACGCGGCTCTTGGGTGGGCCGGCGCGGGTGCCGCTCGAACGCCGGTACGAACGGCTGCAGGAGAGCGTCTCGGGGACCATGTCGCAGTTCTACAAGGCCCGCGACCTCGAGACCGGAGCGATCGTCGGCCTGAAGATCATCGATCCCAAAAAACTCGAACCCATCGAGGGGCGATACAAGGGGCTCGGCAAGCCGCTCGAGGGGCAGATCGGGCTGCAGGTCACGGGCCCCCATGTCGCCAAGACGCTCTCGTTCGGCACGTCCACCGACGGCCGGCCGTTCGTGGTGCAGGAGTTCGTCGAGGGCACGCTTCTCCATGCGCTGCTATCGGCGCGGAAGCCGTTGTCGCCGGCCAAGCGGCTCGACCTCGTGCGGCAGGCGGCGACGGCGGCGGCCACGGTGCACAAGGCGGGCTTCGTACACCGCGACATCTGCCCGCGCAACTTCATTCTCCGATCCGACGGGACGCTCGTGCTCATCGACTTCGGGCTGACGGTGCCCGACAAGCCGGTGTTTCTCCAGCCCGGCAATCGCATCGGCACGCCCAACTACATGGCGCCCGAGGTGGTGCGTCGGCGGCAGGCCGACAAGCGACTCGACGTGTTTTCCTTCGGCGTCACCGCCTACGAAATCTGCACCTACGAACTCCCCTGGCCGCGCGGGGCGAGCGGGAAGGCGGCGCTCGCCCACGACTCCGATCCGGACGACATCCGCGGCCATTGGCCGGACATCCCGCGGCCGCTCGCCGACGCCATCATGGCCTGCGTCGCCCCCGACCCGGGGCAGCGGCCGGAGACGCTCGATGCGTTTCTGACGCGGATCAAGGGCGTGGCCCTTGATGCAGGTGGGCGGGCGTCTTAAAGTCTGGGGCTCGACGTCCCCCCAGAGGATCTTCCCATGACGATGGACAAAAGCCTTCGCGTCCGGAAGGGCAGCAGCAGCGCCCGCGGCGTGCTTTCCCGCGCGGAGCGGATCTCGAAGCTCAAGGAACAGGACCGTTGGGCGGAGGGGCGGAGTCCTCTCGGCCTGCCGAAGGTGCGGGTCTACAAGATGGCGATGAAGAAGAAGAAGAAGGCCAAGGCCGAGGAAGGCGCCGAGGCTGCCGCCGGCAAGGCCCCCGCCGCCGCCGCGAAGAAGAAGTAAGACGG
>JBBAVM010000177.1:0-3106 GCA_040397685.1 Pirellulales bacterium | reverse complement strand
GTGGCTACGACGGCAAGATTGCGATCTCGGGCGGCACCGTCCAGTCTGCTGCTCTATCGATCAACTCCACGGGTGGGGCCGGGATGGATATTTCGGGTTCCGGCAAATACACCACCGATATCAGCCAACTCAACAACGTGAACTACTGGGTGAGCAACAACATCATCAAGGCCAACAATGGCTCCGCAGGCTGGACGATCAAAGTGGACACGACCACCGATCCCAGCAAGGTGACCCTCACGGCGGTGCCCGAACCGGCCGCGTTCGTGCTGGCCGCGCTTGGCGCGGCAGCCGTTGCCCTGCGACGGCGGTTGCGGCGGTAGACTGAGTCGGTGGTCATCCGCTGCAACACGGCCTTCGCCCATTTCCTTCTCGTAACGACCGCCCTGGTCGCCTTGGGCCATCCGCTGGTCGCCGCCGACCTGCTCCCGGAGTGGCTGAAGACCGTCGCCGCGGCCTCGATGTTGAAGCAGGGCGTCGATCGGCCCGATGCGCCGCCGGCCGGGTTTCTCGGCAACCCGCACTACCAGTGCGAGACGATCGGCCTCGGGGGCACGGTGGTCCGCGTCGGGCCCCACGGATTCACAGCGCCGGCCGCTCCGGCGGTCGATCGCACCGGGCATCTCGAAAGCCGGCCATATCTCAGCCAGCAGCATTGGTGGGACGAGGAAGCCCACCGCCACCAGCCGTTTGAAATCATCGGTGGCTACGGACGCGACGTGGCACCGGGCGAAATCCAGTCGTTTCGCCACGCGCTCGACATCGCCACGGGCGTCCTCGAGATCGATCTCAGGCTCTCCGCGGGCGGCTCCTCATGGAGCAGCCGTCGGGAGATGTTCGTCACGCCCGACGGCGTCTGGGTGGTGCGGATCACCGACACCGCCGCGGCGCCGGAGCCCTTCCGGCTGCGGATCGCTCCGAACGACGCCGTGCGGATCTATCTCAATAGTGGCGTCTACGCCGGGCCTCATGCGCCGTGGTCCGCGACCGCTGCCACCACTTCCGATGGGCTCGTCGTGACCGCCTTGCGGCCACGGTCGTGCACGGCCAATCTCGCCGTGGCGATCGAGGCGGCGGCTCCCTTCGTCGATTCCCAGTCTCGGGTCTGCGGATCGATGCGGTCCGGCGGCCCGGTGACGCTGTTCATCGTTCCGGCGTCGTCGTATGCCGGGCAGGATCCTGCAGCCGCGCGGTCGAAGGCCACGGCGGCGCGACGCCGCGGCTTCGAAGCCCTGCGAGCCGAGACGGCGGCCTGGTGGCGGGCGTTTTATTCCCGGTCGGCCGTCGTTCTGCCCGACCCGGACCTCGCCACGTGGTACGCCCGCTCGCTCTGGTATCTCGGTGTGTTCTTCGGCAACACCGACGTCCCGCCCGGCTGCAATGGCACGAGCCTCGAGAGTTTCGCCGGAGCGATCTGCCCCGAATACGACCTCGTGCTCGACCAGATGGCGCTCCTCGCCTCCAACCATCTCGCCGAGGCCCGCCGGGTTGCTGACTGGGCGGGGCGGACGCTGCCGCGGGCGTGGGCCGCACGCGAGGGGCTCACGCTGCACGACGTTTCGGTGCGCTATCCCCGCGGCGCGAAGTATGGCCCGCTCCTGGGATACGACGGCACCTCGCTCGTGCCTCCGACCGTCGGCGAGGGCGTGTGGGCCTATGAGGATTTCTCGGGCACGAACATGGCACTCATCGCGCTCGCCTACGTGGACTGGGCCGCCGACGCGAGCCGCTCGGAGGTCGCCCTGCGGCTGTTGCGGGATACGACACAACTGATGGTGCAGGAACTCGAGCCCCGGCCCGATGTCGGCTGCCATTTGCACCGGCGGATGCCCTCGACGGTGCAGCAGGCCGCCGCCGCCTTCGGCCTCCAGGAATCGCTCCGCCGCGGCGTGGCCGAGGAGGGCTGGGACGCCCTCGCGCGATCCATCCACCTGCCGACAGCGGAGCTCGACGGCACTCGCGTGCTCGCGGCGGGGCCGGGCACCCCTGCCGAACACGGCCGGGGCGATGTGACCTGGCTCGTGCCGCTCTGGTGGTATGGCACCATCGGCCCCGACGATCCGCTCGTGAAGCCCACCTATGCCATGGTGCGGGCGTCGAAGACGGGCGACTACGTCTTCAACAACGGGTGGATGGGCGTGATGGCGGCCAAACTCGGCGACGGTGCCGAGGCGCATCGCTGGGCGCGGGCGCTGCTGCGGCCCGGGATCATGCTCTTCGACGACTCCTGCTTCGGCGAGATCATCAACGACCGCGAAGACTTCAAGAAAACACCCGAGGTCGCCGCCCATGCGGCGCTCGTGTGCAACGTCACGCAGATGCTCCTCGATCCCGACAGCGACCCCGAGATCACGGTGTTCCCGGCGCTCCCGCCGGCGTGGGACACCAGCCGCGTCGCCTTCGCCGACCTGGCCGCCCGCGGCGGCATTCTCGTGAGCGGGGAGCGCTCGCCGACCGGGGTGACCGTCGCGCTCGAGAACCGGGCCACTGCGGAGGCGATCCGTACGCTGCGGGTCCGGATCCCCGCCGGGATGGCGGCTCCTCAGTTGCCGGAAGTGCGCGTCGCCGATGGCTGGGCGGTCATTCCCGACATCCGGCTCGCACCCGGCGCGGTGTATCGCCTCGCACTGCGGCCGTAGCCGTCACTCCTGCCGGGGCACCCACTTGCTCCAGTCGGGCGCGGCCCGCGTCTCGTAGGACCGCGGGGCGAGATTGGCCGCGATCCACGCCCGCGGATCCCGGCGAAACTCGGCCAGTTTCGCAACGACTTCCGGCCGGCTGCCCTGGTTGGCCACATCCTTCTCGAGGAGCCGCTCGATCCGCGCGGCAACGATTGCAAACTGCGCGGCGTCGTGCTGCACCATCCGCGCGTCCTGCGTTGCGAGCGTGAGCAGGAAGTGGAGGCCCTTGGCCCGCAGCGACCGCGACGTCTTGAAGACGATCTCCCGCTGGATGCGCAGGTCGTCGGTGCGGTCGCCGCCGGCCGCGATGGCCTGGTCGTAGAACGCGACGGCCTCGAAGCCGAGGGCGGCGGAATCCTCGAGCCGCAGGCCCGCGTCCTCGAACACCCAGGGATGGGCCTTGTGCTCCTCGGTGAGCATGAAGT
>JBBAVM010000176.1:0-3114 GCA_040397685.1 Pirellulales bacterium | reverse complement strand
GCCAGTTCGATCGTGGGCAGCGGCGAATTGATCGCGGCCACCACCGTCGGCGCGGAGGCGGGCTTCGTGCTCCTGTGGCTGATCTTGATCGGCTGCGCGATCAAGGTCGCGGCCCAGATCGAGATCGGCCGGCATACGCTCGCCTGGGGCCGCACGCCGCTGGCCGCGTTCGACCGCGTGCCGGGACCGCGGATCGGCGGCCTCGGCTGGATCTACTGGGGCTGGGCCATCATGACGGCGCTCGTCGTCGTGCAGCAGGGCGGGATTCTCGCCGGCGTCGCGCAGACGCTCGCCGCCGGCGCGCCTGTCAGCGCCGCCGGCCGGGAATGGAACCGCGTCCACGATGCCGCAGCCGCCACGCGGATCGAGGCCGCCGCCGCCCGCCGCAGCGGCGCGGCCGCCGAGGCCGACGCGCTCGATGAAAAACTCGCCGGCCTCACGGCCGAGGCGAAGACGCTGCCCGCGCCGAGCGACGAGACGGTGTGGGCCGTCGTCGTCGGCGTCGTGACGTCGATCCTGCTCTCGCTCGGCCGCTACCGCGTGATCGAGCGGGTGTCGATCCTGCTCGTGGGCATCTTCACGGTCGTGACGCTGCTCGCCCTCCTCCTCCTGCAGTTCGAACCCGCCTGGGCGATCTCGGCCCGGGAACTCACGTCGGGACTCGTGCCCTCCATTCCACCCGCCCTCGGCGGCCGCTCGCCACTGATGACGGCGCTGGCGACGTTCGGGATCATCGGGGTCGGGGCGAGCGAACTGATGTTTTATCCCTACTGGTGCCTCGAGAAGGGCTACGGCCGGGCGGTCGGCCCGCGCGACGATTCTCCGGGCTGGGCCGAGCGGGCCCGGGGCTGGCTCCGGGTGATGCAGGTGGACGCCTGGGCCTCGATGGTCGTGTACACGGTCGTCACCGTCGCCTTCTATCTGCTGGGCGCCGCGACGCTCGGCCGCCTCGGCCTCAGGCCCGGCGGCGGCGAGATGGTGCGCGCCCTCGGGGCGATGTACGCGCCCGTGTTCGGGACGTGGGCGGAGGAGGTGTTTCTCGTGGGCGCGTTCGCCGTGCTCTACTCCACGCTCTTCGCCGCCGCCGACGGCAACGCGCGGATCGTGGCCGATGGGCTCGCCCTCGCCGGATGGATCCCCGCCACCGAAGACGCCCGCCGCACCTGGTCGCGCCGGATCGCCACCGCCTGGCCACTCGTGGCCCTCGTGCTCGCGCTGGTGATCCGCGAGCCCGTCGGCATGGTGCTCGCAAGCGGGGCGATGCAGGCCGTCATGCTCACGGCGCTGGGCGTGGCCGTGCTCTGGTTTCGGTATCGGGCGATGGAACCGCGGCTCACCCCCTCGAAGCCGTGGGATTTGCTGTTGTGGGTGTCATCGGCAGGCTTCATCATGGTCGGCCTGTGGACCGTATGGCAGAAACTGCAGGGCATCATCGCGGCGCAGTAGTCCGGCCGTGGACGCGGCTCGTGGAACTGTTGCGCCTGGAGCGGCGAGACGTCCTCACGATCCTCGCCTTCGCCTTCGGCGTGGGCCTGCTCTCGATCGTCACGCCGGCGGCCATCGAGGCGCTCGTCAACACCGTGGCCTTCGGCGTGCTGCTCTGGCCGGTGGTCGTCCTGTCGCTCGTCATGCTCGCGTTCCTCGTCTTCTCGGCCGTCCTGCGGGCGATGCAGGTGGCGGTGGCCGAGTACATGCAGCGCCGGATCTTCGCCCGCGTGGCCAACGCCTTCGCGACCCGTTTCGCCCGGGCGGAGATCGAGTCGTTCGACGGGCTCAACCCCACCGACGTCGTCAACCGCTTCTTCGAAGTGGCGACGGTACAGAAGTCGATCACGTCGCTGCTCGTAGACGGCGTGGCGATCGCGATGACGACGATCGTCGGCCTCGTCGTGCTCGCCTTCTACCATCCTTACCTGCTGACTTTCGCCTTCGTGATGGTGGGGATGGTGGCATTCCTCGTGCTTGGGCTCGGGATCGGGGGCGTGCGGACGAGCATCCGCGAGAGCTATGCGAAGTTCGACATGGCGGCCTGGCTCGAGGAGATCGCGAAGTGCCCGCACACCTTCCGCTTTGGGAAGGGGGGGAGCCTCGCGCTCGAGCGGGCGGGCGCGCTCACGGCCGCCTACGTGGACGCCCGCCGCGCGCACTTCCGGGTCGTCTGGCGGCAGACGCTCTTTGCCCTGCTGCTCGAGGCGATCGCCAGCACCGTGCTCCTCGGCCTCGGCGGCTGGCTCGTGATCAACCGCCAGCTCAATCTCGGCCAGCTCGTGGCCGGCGAGCTGATCGTGACGCTCGTGCTCACCGCGCTCTCGAAGCTCGGCAAGTACGTCGAGATCTTCTACGACCTCCAGGCCTCGCTCGACAAACTGGGCGTGATCTCCACGCTCACCCTCGAGCCGGAGGGGGGCGAGCACCTGCCCCCGCGCGACACGCCGATGCAGGTGGTCGCCGAGATCGGCCGCGGCGCCGGCTCCCCGCGGCGGCTGGTGGCCCGCCCGGGTGAAAGGGTGGCCGTGATCGGCCGCTCCGGATCGGGCAAGACCTTTCTCCTCGAGACGCTCGCGCTCCTTCGCCTGCCGCACGAGGGGATGCTCGAATTCGACGGCATCGATGCCCGCTCGCTCGACCGCGCCTCCACGCGGCTGCGGATCGCGCTCGTGGGCCAGGCCGAGACGTTCGCCGGCACCGTGGCGGAAAACATCCGCGTGGGCCGGAGCGAACTCTCCGCCCTCGACGTGCAGAAGTCGCTCGACATGGTCGGCCTCGACGACACCGTGGCCCGCCTGCCACAAGGCGCCGCTACGGCGCTCGCCTCCGACGGCCTGCCGCTCTCCACGAACGAGTTGCTGCGGCTCTCGATCGCCCGGGCGATCGCGGGCCGGCCGCGGCTCTTGCTCATCGACGGGCTGCTCGACGGGCTCGACATCCACGACTGCCCGCAGCTCCTCGAGGCGCTTTTCGACCGCGCGGCCCCGTG
This sequence comes from Pirellulales bacterium, assembly GCA_040397685.1. Lineage (GTDB taxonomy): Bacteria > Planctomycetota > Planctomycetia > Pirellulales > UBA1268 > RGVT01. The sequence continues at coordinate 137 of JBBAVM010000176.1, read as the reverse complement.
GACGCTCGTCGTCGTGACCGCACGCGACGACATCCGCAACCGCTGCGACAAGACGGTGGAATGGCCATGAGTCAGACAGCTTCATTCGACGACGTGCTGCGCCGGTCGGCCACCCCGCGGATGGTGCGCTGGCTGGC
>JBBAVM010000175.1:0-3170 GCA_040397685.1 Pirellulales bacterium | reverse complement strand
ACGCGGTGGTAGAGATCGCGGGCCACGGGCCCTGGAAGCAGGAAGTCGGAGTCGCAAAAAGACATTGGTGCCACAAGATAGGATATAGTTTTGAAGCGTGGAACCGAAGCAGCCCGCAACGGGAGTTTCCCCATGGCGACTGCCATCTCAGACTTGCGTCTGTCTCCGCACGAGCGGGATGGGATACGTCGCGGTGTGGATCTTGCGTGCGCGGCGACCGGGATACGTTGGCGACGAATCGTCGTGTTCGGATCGCGAACCGATCCAGCCTGTCGCGGCGGCGACATTGATCTGCTCGTGGAGATCGATCCGCGCCACGGTGTCGATTGCGAGCGGCTGAAACGTCAGCTGCGACTCGCACTCCAAGACGAAATCGGGGAGCAGCGGGTGGACCTCGTCATCGATGACGGGATCCAGAGCGGACCATTTCCGTCCCTGGCACGCACACGGGGAGTCGAGCTGTGGTCGAACACCTGACACGCCTCCTGAAGGAACAGTTGGTGCTGATGCAGGCGGCTGCTCAGGTTTTAGAAGAATCGCGGAGCCGTGTGGCGGCCTTTGCGAACCGCCTCGGGTCGGCACTTTCCGTGGAGGAGCGCGAGTCATGCGAGGCTCTGACGTCGCGGTTTGCAAGGCTCAACGACTTTCTCGTGCAACGCATGTTTCGCACACTCGACCAGATCGAGTTGGCAGATGAGGGTACGGCGCTGGATCGTCTGCAACGGGCCGAGGCCCGCGGGCTCATCGACTCGGCTCATCGCTGGCGAGAAATGCGGCTCCTGCGAAATGCGATCGCCCATGATTACCTCATCGAGAGCGCCGACACGGTGCTGGCCGATGCCCTGGCTGCAGCACCCGAACTCGCCGAAACGGTCCGGCGGGTACTTCGGTATGTCACGATGAAGCAGTATTGAACGGCGGACACGCACGAGACACCAACCCCTCGGTCGAGCACGACGTCGCGGTCCTGGCACGTGCCAGAAGGATCTACCAGTGATATTTCGCATCGGGCTTGTCTGCGGCGCGTTCCTCTGCGGGGCTGGCGTGGCCCATTCTGCCGACCCAAGGCCGAACGTGCTGTTCATCGTCTCGGACGACCTGAACTGCTTTCTCGGCTGCTATGGCGATCCGCTCGCGAAGACGCCCAACATCGATCGGCTCGCTGCCCGCGGCGTGCGGTTCGAGCGCGCGTACTGCGCCTTCCCGCTCTGTGGCCCCAGCCGCAACTCGTTCCTCACCGGGCTCCATCCGAACGCGACCGGCATCCACGCGAACGGGCAGATCTTCCGGCAGACGATCCCCGCCCAGCATTCCATGCCGCAGGCGTTCCGGCTCGCAGGCTACTTTGCCGCCCGGATCGGCAAGCTCTACCACTACAACGTGCCCGCATCGATCGGCACCAACGGTCACGACGATTCGGGGTCATGGGAACTCGAGATCAATCCCGCGGGCGTGGACAGGCTCGAGGAGGAGCCGCACATCTTTTCGCTCGAGCCCGGAAAATTCGGCGGCACGCTGAGCTGGTATGCCTCGCCCAAGGGCGACCGCGGGCACACCGACGGCATCATGGCCGATGACGCGGCGTGGGTGCTCGAACGCTGCGCTCGCGACCGCTCACGGCCGTTCTTCCTTGCCGTGGGCTTCTTTCGGCCGCACACGCCGTATGTCGCGCCCAAGGCCCCCTACTTCGAGATGTATCCCGAGATGGAGATGCCGCTCGTCGCCGGCGTGGCCGAGGACCAGAAGGACGTGCCCAAGGCGGCGCTCGGCAGCCGCAAGCCTGAGCAGGATGCGATGACCGACGCCCAGCGGCGGCAGGCGCAGCAGGCCTACCGGGCGAGCATCAGTTTTCTGGATGCCCAGGTGGGCCGCGTGCTCGATGCGCTCGATAGAAACGGCCTCGCCGACGACACGGTCGTGGTCTTCACGAGCGACCACGGCTACCACATGGGCGAGCACGGGCTCTATCAGAAAATGAGCCTCTTCGAGGAGAGTGCCCGCGTGCCGCTTCTGATCGCGGCGCCGGGGCGGTGCCAGGCGGGCGGTGTGGCGAAGTCACCCGTGTCGCAGGTCGATCTCTTTCCGACGCTTGCGGCGCTCTGCGGCGTCGAGGCCCCGAACAATATTCAAGGGCAGAGCCTCGTGCCGCTGCTCGCCGACCCGGCGTCATCCGGCCGGGGCTGGGCCGTGACGCAGGTCGTGCGCGGCCCCAACGACGGCAGGATCTCACAGCCGAAGGAACCCGGCCCGAATCGAAAACGGTTCTTCGGCTACTCGCTCCGCACGCCGCGCTATCGCTACACCGAGTGGGACGAGGGCCGCGAAGGCCGCGAACTCTACGACCACGACGCGGATCCCAAGGAACTGACCAACCTCGCCGACCTGCCGGCCCATGCGGCCACGGTCGCCGATCTCTCGAAGCAGCTCGCCGCCGCCGTCAAGACGACCCTCCCTGCCGACGGCGCGGTGCCGGACGTCAAACCCGGGCTCTGGAGCCCGAATCTCACAAACCCCTGAGGCGGGGAGTAGGACAGGCTTCAGCCTGTCACAGGCCAGACAGGCTGAAGCCTGTCCTACGGGGACGGGGCTGGAGTCGGTAAACGAGCGACTGTCGATCCGGCGAGCGGTTGTCTAGCGTCAAAGCATGACATTCTTCCCCGGACGCCCGGTGGCGGTGTCGCGGCGCTCGCTCTTGCGTGCGGCCGGGGCCGGCGTGGCTCTGCCGCTGCTCGAGTCGCTCCTGCCGCGGTCCGCGCGGGCCGAGGCGGTGCTTGAGCCGCAGCGGCTCGTGCTCGTCCACAACGCGCTCGGCATGCTGCCGCAGTTCTTCTTTCCCGCCGCCGCGCCGGCCGGCGGCGCTCCCCCGTCGAGCCCCTACCTCGACCTGCTCGGCGAGCACCGTGGCCGATTCACCGTGTTCTCCGGCATGTCGCACCCCGAGGTCGATGGCAACCATCATGCCGCCCAGTGCTTTCTCACCGGGGCGCCGCATCCGGGGCAGCCGAGCTTCCGCAACACGATCTCGATCGACCAACTCGTTGCCGAGAAGTTGGCGACCGAGACGCGGTTTCCGTTTCTCGCGCTCAGCGTCCGCAACGGCGAGCACTACTCCGACACGCTCTCCGTGTCGCGGTCGGGCGTGCCGATCCCGGCCGAGACGAGCCCGAAGC
>JBBAVM010000174.1:0-3206 GCA_040397685.1 Pirellulales bacterium | reverse complement strand
CCGCGGCGCACGTCGTCGATGTCGGCCTCCATCCGCTCGCAGAGGTTCGCCACCTCGTTGATGAAGCTGATCTTCGTGGCCAACAGGGCATTGGCCACGTACTTCGTCATCTCCGAGCTCTCCGGCGACATGACCAGGAAGGGGTTCTCGGTGCGCAGGAACGGCAGGTAGAGGCTGCGGAGCGTCTCACCGACATCGGGCGACCGCACCCCGACGACCACGCGATCGGGCTTCTGGAAGTCTTCGATCGCCGCCCCTTCCTTGAGGAACTCGGGGTTGCTCGCCACGCGGCAGTCCCTCCCCGTCCGCTCCTTGAGCCGTTTCTCGATTCCCGCACAGGTGCCGACCGGCACGGTGCTCTTGGTGACGACGACGGCCCGCTCGTGCAGGTGCGGCGCGATCGTGTCCACCACTTTCCAGAGGGCCGAGAGATCGGCCGAGCCGTCGGCGGCAGGAGGTGTGCCGACTGCGAGAAAGACCACCTCCGCGGCACGAATCGCCGCGGCCGTGTCGGTCGTGAACGTCAGCCGGCCGGCCGCCATGTTGCGCTCGACGAGTTCCTCGAGCCCCGGCTCGTAGATCGGCACCTCGCCCCGGTTGAGGCGGGCGATCTTGTCGGCGTTGATATCGAGGCAGGTGACCGTGTTGCCGCTGTCGGCGAAACACGTGCCCGTGACGAGCCCCACGTAGCCGGTGCCGACGACGCCGATTCGCATGGCGGAGGTTCCTTGGGACGTGACAGGCTGAAGCCTGTCCTACTTTGTGCGTGACAGGCTGAAGCCTGTCCTACTCAGTCTCGGGAGTGGCGTCGGCCTCTTCCTGCTCGCTCGGGGGCACGGTGACCATCGCGGCGAGGGCATCGGCGTCGTCAAGCCGCATGATGCGCACGCCCTGCGTGTTGCGGCCCATGGGACGGATCTCGCGGACGTTGACCCGCTGGATCTTGCCGCGGGCGGTCATCATGAGCACCTGATCCTCGTCGCGGACCGACACGATCGACACGACCTGACCGTTGCGGGCGGTGGTCTTGATGTCGCGGATGCCCTTGCCGCCGCGGTGCTGCGTGCGATACCGCATGCCGCTCGAGCCTTCGCCGTCGCCTTCGTCACCCGCCTCCTGCGCCTCGGGAGCCTCGGCTTCGACAGCCTCGCCCTCCTCGCCCGGCGCGGGGCCCGTGAGGGGCGTGCCGGCCCCGAACGGCGTCCGCTTGCCGTACCCCTGCTCGCACACGGTGAGCAGCGTGGCATCGGGGTCGGCCACGACCATGCCCACGAGCCGGTCGCCGGAGCCGAGCTTGACGCCGCGGACGCCGCTGGTGTCGCGGCCCATCGGCCGCACGTCGGACTCGGGAAAGCGGATCGACATGCCCTTCGCCGTCGCGAGCACGAGCTCGTCGCCCGGCTTCGTGACCACCGCGTCCACGAGCTCGTCGCCCTCGCGCAGCTTGACGGCGATCAGGCCCTTCGTGCGGCGGCGCCGGTACTGCTCGAGCGCCGTCTTCTTCACCATCCCGCTCCGCGTCGCGAGCATGAGGAACTGGTTCGGATCCTCGAAGCCACCCACGGCCCGGCAGTCGGCCACCCTCTCGCCCGGCTCGAACTCGAGCAGGTTGACGAGCGCCCGGCCCTTGGAGTCACGGGCCAATTCGGGCAGCTCGAAGACCCGCATCGAGAACACCTTGCCGAGCGTCGTGAACACGAGCAGCCAGTCGTGCGTGCTCGCCACGAACAGGTGCTCGATCGGGTCCTCTTCGTCGGCCGTCGCACCCTTGAGTCCCTTGCCGCCACGCCGCTGCGCACGATACGTGTCGGCGGCGGTCCGCTTCACGTAGCCGGAGCGGCTGATCGTGACCACCATCGTGGCCTCGGTGATCAGCTCGGCCATGTCGCGGATGTCGCCCGCCTCGCCGCTGATCTCGGTGCGCCGCTCGTTGGCATGCTTGCCCTCGAGCTCGACGAGCTCCGCGCGGATCAGGGCCTTGATGTTGGCCTCGCTCGAGAGGATCCGGCGGAACTCGCCGATCTTCGCGAGCAGGTCGCGGTGTTCGCCCGTGAGCTTCTCCTGCTCCAGGTTCACGAGCTGGCCCAGCGTGAGCCGCAGGATCGCGTCGGCCTGCACGGGCGAGAGGCCGTAGGTCTCGGCCGCGCCCCGCTCCTCCGTGAGGATCGCGAACCCCTCGGCGCCCAGCGCCCGCTCGAGCAGGGCGGCCGGGGTCTGGATCTGGCACAGTCGCTCCTTCGCCTCCGCCTGCGACTTCGAGCTGCGGATGATGCGAATCACCTCGTCGATATTGGCGAGCGCGACGAGCAGCCCCTCGAGCGTGTGCTTGCGGCTGCGGGCCTTGGCGAGGAGATGCTGCGTGCGGCGGCGGAGCACCGTCGTGCGGTGGCGGAGGAACTCCTCCAGCATGCTCTTGAACGAGAGGATCCGCGGCTTCCCATCGACGAGCGCGAGGAAGATGAGCGAGAACGACGTCTGCAGCGGCGAGAACTGGTAGAGCTGGTTGAGGACGACATCTGGGTCGGCGTCGCGCTTGAGCTCCAGGATCAGCCGCACCGGCTCCTTGAGATCGCTCTCGTTGCGGATCGCGGAAATGCCCTTGATGCGATCCTCATTGACGAGTTCGGCGATCTTTTCCTCGATCGCGTCTCGCGTCTGCTGGTACGGGATCTCGGTGACGACGATCCGGCTGCGGTTCTTGCCGAACTCCTCGACGTGGGCCCGGGCCCGGAGCGTGATCGTGCTGCGGCCCGTCAGGTAGCCGCGCACGAGCGACTCGCGGCCCATCACGATGCCGCCGGTGGGGAAGTCGGGGCCGGGCACGATCTCCAAGAGCTCGGCCATCGAGAGCCCGGGGTTGTCGATCAGCGCCACGAGAGCCCGACAGACCTCGCCGAGATTGTGCGGGGGAATGCTCGTGGCCATGCCGACGGCGATGCCGCCGGCACCGTTGACCACGAGGTTGGGGAACCGGCTGGGGAGCACGACGGGCTCGGTGTTCCGCTCGTCGTAGGTCGGCACGAAATCGACCGTGTCGAGCTCGAGGTCGTCGAGCATGAGCGCGGCGATCGGCGAGAGCCGGGCCTCGGTGTATCGCATCGCGGCGGCGGGCAGGCCGGCGATCGAGCCGAAGTTGCCCTGCTTGTCGACGAGCACGTGCCGCATGTTCCATTCCTGGGCCATGCGGACGAGCGTCGGATAGATCA
>JBBAVM010000173.1:0-3238 GCA_040397685.1 Pirellulales bacterium | reverse complement strand
GCCAAGGTTAGAAAACCTAACATCCCGGATGGATCAAGAAACGGGGAGAACGTCAGAGGCACATTCCAAACAATCACACCGTAGTTCATCGCACGTATGCGTACCCCGTCGCCGTCGCGAAGTTGTAATGCTTGGGCTGCGCCTCGATCGCGGCGCCATCCGCCGCCGCGATGGCCTTCCCATCGCGCCAGAGCTCGAACCGCTGGGCGCCGGGCTTGAAGGGAATGCGGTGATGCCGAAGTCCCGGCGCGACGGGCACTGGCGAGGCCGCCGCCCCGCCGGTCGTCACCCGTAGCTCCGCCGCGGCATTCGTCAGCGTCGTCACATACAGGACGTCCTCGACCGCTCCCGCTCGCACTTCGACGGGCTTGTCTCCTGCGACCACGACGTCCTTGGGATGGGTGCGATAAAAGAAGAACAGCCCCTCCTGCCTCACCGCAGGCCGCTTTCCAGTCTTGTACCACTCGATGAAGGGGCGGCTCAGCTCGAGGTAGCCGGCATGGCAAGGCCGGGGCGGCGGTTCGAGGAATGAAAGCGTCTTCCCAAAGTCTGCGATCGGGCAGACGTAGGATCCCTCCCCGAAGTCGTTCCAGGTCACGATCTCGACCCACTCAGGCTGCGTTTCGATGATCGACTGCCACTGCAGCTCCGTCCCCTCGCCGCCCGCCGACTCGTAATACCGCTTCCCCGGCTGCTTGTGGCCCCAGTAGGAAGGCGTGTAACTGGCCATGGAGAGCTTGCCGGCCTCGTGGAGCGCCTTCGTGGAGGCGGCGTTCGAGGCGACGAGCTGCGACGGAAGGCCCGAGGCACCGAAGTAAAACATTCCGTCCACGACGCCCGCCCACTTCGCATGGTGCTTCACAGCGACGTCGTACGACGGCAGTTCGGTCACCGGGTCGGGGAAGAAATACGGAACGAAGAAGACGCGTATCCCTGCCTTCTTCAGCGGAGCGAAGACCTTCTGCTTCCACGGCACGCCGGAGGCGCCGAAGGTGGAGACGACGACGCGGCCGCCGTGGCGGAACTGGGCGGGGTGGCGCGCGTAGGTCCGGACCATGTCCAGAATGAAGTCAACGTTGTCGAGGTCGATGGAGAAGAACAGCCGAAACTCGGAGTCGAGTTCCTTCGCGGCCTGGTAGAGCTGGGCGACGCGACGGGGGTAGTGAGGCTCGTTGTGCCACGAGCCGCAGTTGAGGGCGAATCCGTCGATGCCGGCGGCCTGGGCCTCGCGGATCTCGCGCTTGTAGTTCTCGACGCCCTCGCCGTAGGTGGCGAAGCAGACCATGTAGTGGGCGAAGACACGCCTGGGGCCTGGAGCGGCATCCGCGGGGGCAGCGAGCAGGATGAGACTGGTCGAAACAGATAACGTGACGAAGGAGAGCGTCGAGAAAAGCTGCGACATTGTTGACTCCATGCAGAACATTCTCAATCCTTCACGGCAGTGAGGTCAGGGAGTGCGTCCCACGCGGGTACGTCAACGATGTTTACCTGCCCGTAGCCCTGCGGGTCGGCGGTGTAGAGGATCTTCGTGCCGTCGGCGTGCACGCATGGATGCACGTGCACCTGCTGCGTGTGTGACGAGCCGCGGTGCTCGGCGATCACCTTCGGGCCCTCGAAGCGGCCGTCACGAAACCGCCACGCGAGCAGGTAGGGATTCTTGACGTCGCCATCCCCGACGACGAGATCGAGGAGATGGCTGTGGAAGTGCCAGCAGTGGCCCGCGAACGAGCCCTCCACCTGCTCGGTGTTGTCGTAGCGGATCGAGCCGAAGAGGCCCCCCTTCGCGTTCGAGCCGTGGTAGCCAATCCGCTCGCCGTCGGCCATCCAGTATTCGTGCCCCACGGGCTCCCGCCCCTCGGTCGGCCGGATTTTCCAGTGCCTGCCGGAGGCGAGGTCGAGGCCCCACATCCGGTGGTCCACCTTGTCCCACGGCCCCTCGTGGCAGAAGGTCATGAGGTGCGGATGCTTTGGCGACGCGTTGAAGTGGTTGAGCCAAGCCCGCTCCTCGTGTACCACCTCGGGCTCGCCACCGGCCAGAGGGATCTTCCAAATCATTGAACGGGGCTTGGCGGCCCAATACGCGTCGAACCCGACGTAGCCGTTGTTGATGTCGAGCCGAATCCGGTCGGAGAAGTCCTCGTTGAAGCCCGTGACAACGAACCTGCCGTCGGCCGTGACGTGCGGCAAGGTAGTGTTGAAGCCTTTCGGCTTCCGCATGAGCACCCGCGAGGAGAGCGTCTTCAGATCGAGCGCCTCGATCGCGTCGTCATAGACGTAGACTACTTCGTCGTGGATGGGATTCGTCACGAATGAATGGCGGGTCGTGCCCACCTTCTTCGGATCCCAGTCGGTGAGCTGCACCATCCCCCCGGTCTCGAGATCGACGCCGTAGAGGTTCGTGCGGTTGTCGCGGTCGGAAATGACCACGAGCTTTCGGCCGCCGTCGTACCAGGCCGAGTAGGTGAAGTAGGCGTGGTTCGAGTGGGCCCGGTAGTCGGTGAGTTGGCGGATCGTCGCGCCGCTCACCGGATCCTTTCGCACGATGAGTTCAGCGGCAACCTGGCAACCGACACCCCCGGCATCGGCGGCCGCAGCAGCGTAAGACCCGGGAGAACGGCCAGCGGTTGCCGCGATCGCGGCACCAGTGGTTGCCAAAAACGTACGACGAGAAGACTTCATGCGGTTCTCCTTGGAGGTTGCAGATACTGGTGAGTGGTTCCGCGTGATCGTGGGTGTGCATCGGCACCCTAGCGATCGCGTCGCGGGGCTTCGAGCACGAGGTCGATCGGGCCCAGGCCAGGCTCGACGTGGGCCGAGAGGCCGCTTGCGGCCGGGTCGGCGTAGCGGGCCGCGACCCGAGGCGGCCGCGGGTGGTCGATGTCGCCACGGTTGTCGTCGATCGCCAGCACGGTGTAGTCGCCGGCCGGCGCTCCGCCCGCCACCTGCGTGGTGCCGAGCGTGTAGCGGCCGTCGGCATCGGTGCGGCCCGTAGCGGTGAGCGACCGCTCCTTGGCGATGAACACCACCCGCACGTTGGGCAGGGCCTTCCCGTCGGCGTCGGTCACCTGCCCGCCGACGGCGTGCATCTGCTCGCCGGAACTGCAGCCCGCTGCGAGGAGGAGGCTCACTCCCACGGCCGCACGCATCCGCCACAGCATCCTAGAACTCCTCGGGGGAAACGGGCTCGCCGCCACTGCGGGTGACCAGGCGGCCGAGCACCGTGGCGCTGACGTCCGCC
>JBBAVM010000172.1:0-3481 GCA_040397685.1 Pirellulales bacterium | reverse complement strand
TGAATCCGCGACGTGCGGCGATCCATCGGCCCAGCGGCACGGGCTCGGGGCGGCACATCGGAAACCTGTACGGCAGAATCAACAGCCTATTTCCAGCCTACAGCCGGCGGCGGCGGACGAAGGCTCCGGCGACAGTGCCGGCGGCGGCGAGTAAGACGGCAGCTGAGGGCTCGGGCACGGCAATGACATCGAAGGTTGCAAGGCTCAGCACGGAGACGCTCTGGGTGCCCTGGAGTTGCCACTGGGCGACCGTGAACGTCTGACCGTTCGGGTTGACGATGTCGAACACGGCCATGTCAGGGCTGCCATCGCGGGTCAGCTTCGACGAGTACACCGTTCCGGTCGAATTCGAGTAGATGCCGACGTAGTCCGGGGCATAGGAGCCGGAGCCGACCGAATCGACAGCGAGACCGACGCGAACGGTGCCAGAATAGGTGAGCGTGAAGGTGAGCGTCTCACCGAAGTAGCCGTTATTGCTTCCTTCCGGGGTATTGTACGGGCCGTTCGAGACGGGCACGGAGAGGCCGCCCTGCCGATAAAACGCCGATCCGTCGGGGCCACGATAGATTGCATAGCCACCGAAGTTGACGAAGTTGCCGGCGCCACCAGTGAAACTGCCGACGAACGACGGCAGAGAGCCGGACGTGAGCGTAGGGTACGAAGCGGCCGTCGTTCCGAGATTGTTGCCGGCTGAAGCGGCTTCGGATACGGAGGCCGAGCCTGGATCCCAGGGCATCGGCCGGATATCCCAGTAGCCATCCTTGCCATACTTGTTGGAAGAGCCAGTTGCGTAAAGCTTGGCGACGGCCGAGTTCGACCAATTGGCCGTCGCGTAGCCAGAGGCGGCGCCACCAGGCTCGGTACCGACGTAGTTGATCGTGACCGCGTGGGTGTCGCGGGCGGCCGCCGCGAGACACGCCGCCGCGAGAAACCAACCGACGATCTGGAGCGAAATGTTCGTTCGCATACCACCCTCCCAACGATGATTGCCCTAGACGGTTCGGGTTGCACCCGCTCCCTAGGACGTTTGGAAGTGTAATGCCCCGAGGGAGCGCCGCGTTGCTGAATCCGAACCAAAATGATTGCAAAATTGCTCGCACGGCTTTCGGGGAAAAGCCTCGTTTTTGAGGTTATTACGCACGTGGTAACCTCGGAGGATGCTCTCCCCAAAATGTGATTCGCGGCCCCCCGGCCTGACCACGAACCGGGCGATCCCCCTCCTTCTGGCGGCCATTCTGCCATCGCCGTATCTCGCGCTGGCGACCCAGCAGGAGGGGCTCGTCGTCCGGGCGTTTCTTGCCGACGCGCCGCTCTGCAGGGCGGGTCGGCCCGTCGATCTCACGGCGACGGTCGTCAATGATGGACCAGCCGATGCGGACGTGACTGCAGCGCTGCTCATGCCGCCGGGGGTGCGTCTCGTGACTGCTTCGCCTCCCGGTGCTATCAGGATCACCACGACCGATGGTGAGCGGCGGCTGCGATTTCAAGTGGAGGCGGATTCAGCCGGCCCGGCCGAGATCGTGCTCGAGCTTTCGGTTGCCGAAAGCCCCGTCGTGCGGCAGCCCGTCACCATCGACTTCCTGCCGCCGGTCGCGATCCAGAAACTCGCTGCCGTGCCCGCCGCCGAGCCCGTCGCCACCGACGTGCTCGTGGGCGCCATCCACTGCCCGCTCTGGGAGGCGGATCGCGTGGACCTGTGGCGCGGCGTTCTCCGCCACCCGGAGCGGACGCCCGCCCTCGGACTCTATGCGCAGGAAAATCCCCAGGTCGCCGACTGGGAGGCGAAGTGGGCCCTCGAGCACGGGATCTCGTTCTTCGTCTACTGCTGGTATCGCAACGGCGAAGGAGGCCCGGTGAAGACGCGGTTCAGCCGCGGCCTTCACGAGGGCTATATGAAGTCGCAGTCGGCCGAAAAGCTCAAGTTCGCAATCCTCTGGGAGAACCAGTCCGATGGGATCGGGGGCGTGGCCGGCGAGCGAGACCTCTTTGACAATCTCTTGCCGTACTGGATTGAAAACTACTTCGAGCATCCCGGCTATCTCCAGGTGGACGGGATGCCCGTGCTCTTCATCTACGAGACCGAGCGGTTCATCCAGGACCTCGGGGGCCCCGAGGCCGCCGCGCGCGCGGTCGGAAAGATGCGGGAAGCCTGCCGGGCCGCAGGGTTCGCCGGCCTGACGCTGCTCGGCGAACATCGCGGCTTCGTCCCCGCCACGCTCGACCGCATGGCCGGCCTCGGCCTCGACGCCTCGTTTGCCTACTGCTGGTACATCCCAGGCAGCCCGTCAGCCGACGAGGCGGCCGTGCGGCAACTCGATCTCATCCGCGCCACGCGCGACCGCGGCGTCCTGCCGCAGGTGATCACGGTATCGCAGGGCTGGAGCGGCTGGCACGACGAAGGGACGATCTGGTCGATCCCGCCGCGGCGTTTCGAAGTCCTCCTGCGAGATGCCAAGGCTATCGCCGCCGCGCTGCCGAAGGATCAGCTCGGCAGCCGAATGATCCTCCTCGACAACTGGAACGAGTGGAGCGAAGGACACTTCATCGCACCCTGCCGCGGGCACGGCTTCGGCTATCTCGACGCAGTGCGGACCGTGTTTGCCACCGCGCCGCGCGAGCACGTGGATCTGTTGCCCGAGGACGTGGGCCTGGGGCCGTACGACGGCGCGTCGCGCGCCGTGCTCGCGCGCCGCGAGGCACTGCGACCGCTGCTCACGCGGCGGGCCGACGCGGGGCGTTCGCAGGCTGGGATCGTCGGATGGTGGAGTTTCGACGAGCCTGCCGGCACTCCTGTGGCCTTCGACATCTCCGGGCATCGGCTCGGAGGGGAGGTGCTCGGCGTCGAGCGCGTGGGGGCAATCGTCGGCAGCGCAATCGACTGCCAGGGCGGCGTCGTGCTCGTGCCCGACGACCCGCGGCTTTCCGTGGGCGACGCGCTCACGATCGACTGCTGGGTGCGAACCGAGACCGCCGGGCAAAACAACGCCTGGATCGTGAATCGCGTCCAGGGCGGTGGAACGGACACGGGTTATCGGCTGGGCCTGCTCGATGGTCGGCCCTGCTTCGAGGTGCCGCAGACGGACTGGAGCCACCACCTCACCGGCCCCGATCCCTTGCCACTCGGCCGCTGGGTGCACCTCGCCGGCACATTCGACGGCCACACGATGCGGCTCTTCGTGGACGGCGGCGAGGTGGCGACGCTCGATCGGCCGGGGCGAGTGAACCCCAGCCACTTCGACCTCGTCATCGGTGGCTTCGCGCCGGGCTCGCCGGCGCACTTCACCGGTCTTGTCGACGAGGTGAGAGTATTCGCCCGCGCCCTTTCTCCGGACGAGGTTCGCCTCTGCTGGCAGGCATCAGCCCCATCGGCGTTCCAGCCCGCTACACCCCGCTGAGGCGCATCCCTTCGGGCCTGCTTCGGCTTACGCGAGGCTCGCCCGGACGGCGAGCCATCGCGGCTCGGGGCAACCTTGGCTTGGCC
>JBBAVM010000171.1:0-3505 GCA_040397685.1 Pirellulales bacterium | reverse complement strand
CATGCCTCCGAAAAAACCCGCCCCCGAGCCCGCGACCGGCTTCAACGCCCCGCCCGCCGACGGCGGGCTGTCGATCGACCGGCTGGCCCAGGCCTTCGCGGCGATGATGGGGGCGGCCGATCCCTACGCCGCGCCGCCGGCAGCCACCCCGGCCGATCTCGTGAAGGTCGATGTATCGCCCGACCTCGACGAGCCGCTCGGCGGCGACGATGCAGCCGCCCGCGTCAACCCGCGGAACATCCTGGAAGCTCTCCTGTTCGTGGGGCAGCCCGATGGCGCCCCGCTCACCAGCCGCAAGGTCGCGGGCCTAATGCGGGGCGTGCGGCCTCAGGAGATCGACGATCTCGTGGTCGAGCTCAAGCAGAACTATGCGGCTAACAACTGTCCCTACGAGATCGTCTCCAAGGAGGCGGGCTGGGTGCTGCGACTGCGACCGGAGTTCGCCCAGTTCGGACAGGTGCTCGAGAACCGCGCCCGCACGGTGCGGCTCGACGCCGAGGCGCTCGATGTGCTCGCGGTCGTCGCGTGGAACCAGCCGGTGGCCCGCGACCGGCTCGTGGAACTCGGCTGCGACGCCTCCCCGAGCACGCTGCGCATGCTGGTGCGGCGCGGCCTGCTCGAGCTCGTGCCGGCCGCGGGCGAGGTCGCCGAGCCCTCCTACCGCACGACGCGGAAATTCCTCGACGTCTTCCGACTCGACTCGCTCGCCGACCTCCCCGACCCGCTCGCCCCACCCGCGTAGCCTCCTCACGAAAGCCCGCCGAACGAAAGCCCGCAGCGCAAGCAAGGGAATCCGCCCCACACCGCACCTCCCAACGCCCCTCGCTTGCGCGTCGGGCTTCCGCGAGAACGTCACGGCCTCACCCGCGCGAGCGCCTGCTCCCGCGTCGTGATCGCGCCGTCGAGCTGCAGCGCCCGGAGCCTGGCGAGCGTTGCCCCCAGCGCCGGCCCGGCCGCCACGCCTGCCGCGAGCAGATCGGCCCCGGTCACGAGCGGCGGCGGATCGAGTTCCTGGCGCGGCCGCGCCACCTGCGCGGTCACCCACGCCGCCGTCGCGGCGCTTCCTCGGCCGCAGGCGGCCCGGGCCCGCAGGAGATCCGCAAGCAGAAACGCATCCTCGTGCGCGAGCCACGGCTGCACCTGCGACCACGGCCGCCCGGCGACGTCGGACGCGCCCGGCTGCTCGATCATGCCCACGGCCTCCTGCAGCCACCCCGCCAGTTTCACTTCTCGGTTCGACAGCCGCAGGCGGGCTGCCGCCTGCCGCAGCGGCGCGGCTCCCACCGGTTCGTAGAGCGCCGCGAGTGCCGTCGCCAGGCTCGGTTCGTCGAGGGCGTCAATGACTCGCGCCGCTGCGTTCCAGGCCCGTCCGTCGTCGCCCGACGTGCCGGGCGCCACCTCCGGGAGCACCTCGTTCGCCAGCCCCGTCTCGGCCAGCAGTTCGAGCGCCCGCCGCCGCCCCGGTCGGCTCACCATCGCCCGCAGTTCCTGGGCGATCCGCTCCGGGCTCACGGTCGTCACGAGGTGTTTCATCTGCTCGATCGCGGTCCGCGTCTCACCATCGAGCGCGAAGCCAAACGTGGCAGCGAACCGCACGGCCCGCAGCATCCGCAGGTGATCCTCCCCAAACCGCATCGCGGGCACGCCGATCGCCCGCACGATCCCCGCGGCAAGGTCGGCCCGCCCCCCGACGTAGTCGTGGACCTCGCCAGACGCGGGATCGAGGAACAGGCCGTTGATCGTGAAGTCGCGGCGCTGGGCGTCCTCGGCAGCGGTCGAAAACGTGACGCCAGCGGGATGCCGGCCGTCGGTGTAGGCGGCATCGGTCCTGAATGTCGCCACCTCGATCTGCCCCGCCCCGTCGGGACCGAGCACCGTGATCACGCCGAAGGCCGCCCCCACGGCGAGGGTCCTCTTGGAGCCAAACACCTGACGCACCGCCTCGGGCGTCGCCGAGGTCGCGACGTCGTAATCGGCAGGAATGCGGCCCAAAAGCTCGTCTCGGACACACCCGCCGGCCCACACGGCCTCATGCCCCGCGGCACGCAGTCGCATGACGACTTCGACAGCAAACTGTCGGGCCCGCTCCGGGTTGGAAAACTGTTTGGACATTTGGGCCGGGCTGGTTGACGGGCGGGAGAAAAAGTCGATAGTATTTTGAGTGTCAGGGGCTCGAGAGAGGTTTGCAACGGACGGCCACGGGGATCACCGAACTTTTTCGTGCGGCTTGCCGTACTGTCCATGCCGATTTTTCTCGGTTGATTTTTGATTTTTCATTTCCTTTCCGCCCTTCACCGGGCAATCGAGGTGTAACCATGACTCTTTCCACGCTGACCAAGCGGCGGGGCTTCACGCTCGTCGAACTCTTGGTCGTGATCGCCATCATCGGCGTCCTCATCGGCCTGCTGCTGCCGGCCGTTCAGGCTGCCCGTGAAGCAGCCCGTCGCTCGAGCTGCTCCAACAACCTGAAGCAGATCGGCGTCGGCCTGCACGTCTATGCCGACTCCAACGCCCGCGGCGGTGACAACTTCTTCCCGTGGATGAGCACGGGTGGCACGGCCTACGGTTTCTCCGGCTACAGCTGGCTCGCCCAAGCCCTCGGCGGCATGGAAGAGACGAACCTGCTCCGACTCATCACCGGCACCACTGCGGCCAACAAGCCGTTCTGGGACGGCACCGGCACAGCCCCCACCCCGGGCTCGGTCGGCGTGACGATGAACGGCGCGGGCGGCTTCATCCGCACGGGCAGTGCCAACGGCCCGTCGGCCACGAAGCTGAACTTCGCCCTCTGCCCGAGCTTCGCCGGCAACTCGACCGTGTCCGGCAGCATGGAAGGCATCAGCAACTACCGTGCGAACGCCGGCATCAACAGCGGCGGATCGAACGCCTCCGGTGGTGCTGGCACGGTGCCGCTGACTGCCTCGGGCACGTCCAGCGGCCTCGGTGGCTTCTCGCTGACGCAGCGTGTCGGGTTCCGCGACTTCTCCGACGGCACGAGCAAGACCGTGCAGGTGTCGGAGAGCCGGATCAACCCGAGTTCGGCTTCGGCGTGGCCCTGCCGGTGGATCCTGGGCGAACTCCTGCACATGCCTTCGCATGCGTGTGGAAGCTTGAGCGGCGGTGTGTGGTCGGGCGCTGATTCGCGGCTGATCCTCATGAGCGGGTCGAACAACACGACGAACCCGCCCGCGGGCTCCACGCTGACGGCCGGCGCTGACACGCTGACCGGCATGACGTGGGGACCGTCGAGCGATCACGCCGGCAAGATCATCGGCCACCTGTTTGCCGATGGTCACGTCGAGTTCATCGGTGCCGACATCGACACGCCCACGTACCACGCGCTCAACACGCGGTCGAACGGCGAGCCGATCAAGGAGTATTAGTCGTCCGCTGCCAGTCAGCTGACGGCCTGATTCACGGGCGGCCGGCAACGCGCGTTGCCGGCCGCCTTCTTTTATGGTGCGATGGTTTCCATGCCAGACTCCCCCGCGATCGAACTCTCCGC
>JBBAVM010000170.1:0-3592 GCA_040397685.1 Pirellulales bacterium | reverse complement strand
CAACTTCACGCTATGGAGCAAGGTACGTCCTGCTCCCGGCCCCTACACGGTTTTATGCTCGTGGAACTTTTCGTCGTCATCGCCATCATCGGCGTGCTGATCGAACTGCTGCTTCCGGCCGTGCAGGCCGCTCTCGTCGAACAGACCGTCACGTCGATGGCCCACGGCGTAGCCGACCGTCAGATCACGGGCGGCTTTTCCAAAACACTTCTGATCTGTGAGCTGAGCGGACGGGGCCTCACGGAAACCGGGGTATCCGAAAATCCGCGAGGAGCATGGGCCTCGGGCCGGAATTGCATCACGCTGGGGCCGACCACCGCATCGATACCGATCATCAACCCGCCCGCCTCCTGCACGGCTTCGTGGCGCGACAATGCAAACAACGCGTTGTTCTCGGATCATCCCGGCAACGCCCAGGCGGCGATGTGTGATGGTTCGTCATACTTGATCCAGGTATCGATCAACGAAATGGTGCTTGTGCGACGTTCCACAAAGGCGAGTGCGGAGGCTGCGGCACTTCCCTGAGTGACCTGTGACGCGTTTCGCGGCCGGGATCCGCCCTTGGCATGCACTTGTCCAACGAAGTGTTACACCGCGGCGGCAATCATCGGCCGAGGCCGGCTGCCTTCGCCTGGGTTCTTCTCGACTGGGCGGCGAGCGGGTTTTCCACGATCCTGATCACGCTGGTCGTGGCGTATGTCGAGCGGGTCGTCTTTGCCGATGCCGCGTGGGGCGTGCCCGGAGGCGTCGTCTGGGCGTGGATCCTCGCGGCCGCCATGCTGGCCTCGGCTTTCCTCGCGCCTTTTCTCTCCGCCCACGCCGACCGCACCCACGGCCATAAACGCTGGCTTCTGATCTCGACCGCCGTCGGAGCAGGGGCCTGCCTTGGCCTTGCTGCCGCTCCGCCTGCTGCACGGCTTGCCATCGCCGCGGCGATCGTGATCGCGTCCGTCGGCTTCGACATGGCGCAAATCTTCACGGGCAGCCTCCTGCCACGAATCGCCCAGGGGGCCGCCGCCGACAGGCTTTCCGCCGCCGGCTTCGGCGCAGGCTATGTCGGCGGGGCGCTCGCGCTCCTGCTCGCCACGGCCGTCGTGAACAACCGCGAGTCGCTCGGACTCTCCGCCCCCGCCGCCCTCCGCTGGTCGTTCGTCGTCATGGGAGGCTGGTGGCTCGGCTTCTCGTTGCCCGCGGCGTTCACGAAGATGGGCGACGGCCAGTCGGCCGACCACGCCGCCACGTCGGCGGGGGAGCTCATGCGTTTCGCTCGCTCACTCGCCGGAGACACCGCGGGCGATCTCGGCCGCACCCTGCTCGGCAGCATCCTTGTGCTCGGGGCCGTGCAGACAGCGATCGCGCAGTTTTCGAGCCTCGCCCTCGAGCGGTTCAATCTCGATTCGGCCGCGCTCGTGCGGCTCGTGCTCCTCGTGCAGTTCGTGGCCCTGCCCGGCGCCCTCTTCATGGGCTGGCTCTCCACGCGCTGGAGCAGGGCGGGGGCGCTCGTCGTTTGCCTTGCCGGCTGGCTCGCCGTGATCGTGCTCGCGGCGTTCGTGCAAAACCCGGGCCAGCTGACCGCGCTTGCCGTGCTGCTCGCGCTCGTGCTCGGCGGCGTGCAGAGCGTGGTGCGGGCCACGATCGCGGGGCTCGCGCCTGCCGGCCGCTTCGGGGCAACGTTCGGCCTCCTCCAGGTGGGCACCAAGCTCGCCGGCTTCGCGGCAAGCCTGCTCTTCGGCGCGGCCTACGCCGCCACGGGCGAATCCCGAACCGGGCTCATCGTGCTGCTCGCTCAGCTCGCCGCCGGCTGGTGGGTGCTCCGAAAGTAGGACAGGCTTTAGCCTGTCATGAAACTCGACAGGCTAAAGCCTGTCCTACTCTCATGCCCGACAGGCTGAAGCCTGTCCTACGTGAGGCCAAAAACGTCACGCATCGAGCAGCGGCCGGCTGGCTTGCCAGCGAGGAATGCGAACATGGCTATGGACACAAACATGTACGGCCGTATATGCTTTGGTTCTACTGTCTTCAATCCGATGCCGATTCCAAACGCAACCGAGGCGACCGTCGTAACCGAAAAGGTTCGCGACTACTTGCTCAATCCTGAGCATCCCGACGGCGGCTCCAAGGCGGCATGGTTCCAGTCGCTCGGCTACGCCCGTGATCGTTGGGAGGAGTTGGCAGGCGATCTCTTGGGCCTTGCCACAACATGCGACGAGTTCGCTACCGTCCAGACGCCATTCGGCGTAAAATACGTGGTGAAGGGTCAAATAGGCCGTGAGTCTCATCGCACTGCAAGCGTCTTGGCGGTGTGGATCATCGAGGCTGGTCGTCCTCCGCGACTTGTAACCGCGTACCCGGATGAAGAGTCATGATTTCCGAACATTCCCTCGTTGTGCTCGATTGTGAACCGCCCCACGAACGGCTCCATCGTGGCGACGTTGGAACAATCGTGCATATCTATGAAGGCGGCCGGGCCTACGAAGTCGAGTTTGTAGACGGCAGCGGTCACACCGTGGCCCTGATCACCGTCAACGCGGATGATGTACGCCCAATCGCGGCGGGCGAGTTGCTGCATGCGCGGCGAACGGCGTAGCGGGCAGAGCCAGGCGTTGGAGCAGACTCGCGACGGCGTGGCAATCTACGTGGCGCCCGGCGGAGTGCCGGTGGCGACAGGCTGAAGCCTGTCCTACGTGAGGCCGAGGACGTCGCGCATCGAGTAGAGGCCGGCCGGCTTGCCCACGAGGAACGCCGCCGCGGCGAGGGCGCCCTGGGCGTAGCAGTCGCGGCTCGTCGCCCGCACGTTCACCGAGAGCGACTCGCCGTCGAGGCCGAAGAGGATCGTGTGCTCGCCGGGATTGTCGCCGGCACGCACGGCGTGATAGCCGATTTCGTCGGCGGGCCTGGCACCCGGCCGCCCCTCGCGGCCGTGGGCGGCCTTCGTCTGGCCCATTGCGCCCTGCACGATCTGGCCAAACTTCAGCGCCGTGCCGCTCGGCGAGTCTTCCTTGTGGCGATGGTGCACCTCGATGATCTCCACGTCGGCCCGGCTGCCCACGCGCTCGAGCAGCGGCCCGGCCCGGCCCACGAGATCCATCGCGATGTTTACGGCCAGGCTCATGCTCGGCGACTGGAGCACCGGGATCTGTTTCGCGGCTGCGGCGAGTGCCTCGCGGGCCGGTGCGTCGAGGCCCGTCGTCGCCACGACGAGCGGCACCTTCTTCGCCACGCAGGTGGCGATGATCCCGGGCACCGCCTCGGGAAGCGAAAAGTCGATCACCACGTCGGCGGGGCAGCTCCAGGCATCGGCCACTGCCACGCCTGCGGGCGAAAGCCCCGCGAGCGAGCCTGCATCGACGCCCGCCTTCGGATGCCCGGAGCGCTCGATCGCGGCCACGAGCCGCCAAGGGTGAGCATCAGCCGCCGCACACGCGATCACGCGCTGCCCCATCCGGCCCGCAGCACCATGCACGACGAGTTTGACAGGAGTTGCCATAAGTAGGACAGGCTTGAGCCTGTCGCCGATCATGACAGGCTGAAGCCTATCCTACGAAAGATCATGACAGGCTAAAGCCTATCCTACGAAAGTTCATGACAGGCT
>JBBAVM010000169.1:0-3984 GCA_040397685.1 Pirellulales bacterium | reverse complement strand
GTCGTAGGACAGGCTTTAGCCTGTCATGCCTTGTCGTAGGACAGGCTTTAGCCTGTCATGCCCCAACGCAGTCGCCCCGGCTTGGGATCGCCCCGTACCAGCTCGCCGGACGCTCACCGCGCCCATCCATGGGCTTCGTTCGCTCGGACCTGCCTCCGCCGGCGGGAGCGCCTCCGCCGGCGGGAGCGCCTCCGCTTGGCCATCCTGGCTGCGCTGGTCAGCGACGCCGGCTCAATGGTAGGGGGAAGCCCGAACGGAAGCCCGAAGCGCAAGCGAGGGAACGGCCTTCTCCCTCGCTTGCGCTTCGGGCTTCCGTCGAACCGAGGGCGCAGGCCCGCTGCAGGTCACGCCCAGCCGCGAGAGCAGCGGACGGATCTTCCGCAGATACCTCAGTCCCTGGACATCCTGATTGCCAATCCCGCGCGCTCCTGGGCCGGTCATGACGGGCACGATATCGCCATCCAAATCAGGGCGCAGGTTTCCTGCCTTCGCAGTCGCCATCAGATCCGATGCGCACATCTCGTGCCGAACAGGATTGGCCGTGGCGGCCAACGCATTCATCGACAGAGGTCGAGGGCGATGGCCGCCAGGAGCACGACGCCGATCAGGGCGTTGGCCGTGAAGAACGCGTCGCTGACCCGCGAGAGGTCATCGGGCCGCACGAGCGAGTGCTCCCAGGCGAGGAGGGCGACGATGGCGGCGAGCGCGACCCAGTAAATCACGCCCAGTTCGGGTACGGCCAGCGGCAGCGTCGCGAGCGCGAGCACCGTGGCGGCGTGCAACCACTTTGCGAGGTCGAGCGCCCGCGGCACGCCGAGCCGGGCTGGGATGCTCTCGAGGCCGTGCCCGGCGTCGAACTGGGCATCCTGGCAGGCGTAGATGATGTCGAACCCGGCGACCCAGAGCGTGACCGCGATTCCCAGGATCGCCGCCGGCAGGATGTCGATGGGATGGTCGATGAGCACGCTGCCGCGGATCGCGATCCAGGCCGCCACCGGGGCGAGGCCGAGCGCCACCCCGAGCCACACATGCGCGAGCATCGTGAACCGCTTGGCGAAACTGTAGCCGAGCAGCCAGGCGAGCACCGGCGCCGAGAGCACGAGCGGCAGCCAGTTTGGCAAGAACAGGAGCGTCGAGGCGATGAACGCCGCCGACGAACCGGCGACGAGCAGAAGCACTTCGCCCATGCCGACCGCGCCCCGTGGCAGGTGGCGATTGGCGGTGCGGGGGTTCGCCGCATCGATCGTGCGGTCCACCAGCCGGTTGAACGCCATCGCTGCGGTGCGGGCCGCGACCATGCAAACGAGAATGCCGGCGATCGCCCGCGGCCACGCCACGGCCGGCCCTCCATCGGCCTGGAACCTGAGCGCTATCAGCGTGGCCATGATCGCGAACGGCAGGGCGAAGATCGTGTGACTGAACCGCACGAGCTCGAGGTAGGTGCGGATCGAGGCGGCGGTCATGCGTGGGCTCCCCAGCGTGGCATGAGCGCGTTGGCGACACCGAGCTGGTCGCAGATCCGCGCCACGACGAAATCGACGAGGTCGGCGACCGAATCGGCGCCATGGTAGAAGCCGGGCGAGGCGGGGAGCACGACGGCGCCCGCCTCGTGGATCGCCTGCATGTTTTTGAGCTGCGGCAGCGAAAGGGGCGTCTCCCGCGGCACAACGACCAGTTTACGCCGCTCCTTGAGATGCACCTCGGCCGCGCGGTGGATCAGGTTTTCGCCGATCGAGTGGGCCACCGCACCGAGCGTGCTGCCGCTGCACGGGCAGATCACCATCGCTGCGGTGAGGAACGAGCCACTCGCGATCGGGGCCATCAGGTTCTTGGAGTGGTGGTAGTGGAGCGTGCCCGTCGCCGGCGGCGCCTTGCCGAGCAGCGTGTCGAGACGGAAGGCATCGAGATCGATCCGCCGCCCCAGTTCCTGCTCGATCACGGCTTGGCCCGACGGGCTGATGGCGAGGTGGATCTCCCGGCCCGCCGCGAGCAGGACTTCGAGCAGTCGGATGGCATACGGGGCGCCCGAGGCGCCGGTGATGCCGACCACGAGGGGCAGGGCAGGCGTCACGCGGCGGCACTCCCGGCCCGCGTTGCGATCGTGAGCGCAGCGATGCCGAAGGTGAGCGGGATCTGCTCGACGCGGTCGAAGCCCGCCGAGCGAACGAGGGCTGCAAGCCGCTCCCCCGACGGAAACTCTTCGACGCTCTTGTTGAGATAGGTGTAGGCGTCGGAGGCATTGCGGGCCACGGCGTTGCCGATGACGGGAAGCACCCGCCGGAAATACCAGAGGTAAAACGACCGCACGGCCGGGTTGGCGGGGATCGAAAACTCGAGGATCGCCAGCCGCCCGCCGGGACGGAGCACGCGGGCCATCTCGGCAAGGCCGCGGGAGGTGTCGGCGATGTTCCGCAGGCCGAAGGCGACCGTGACCAGGTCGAATTCCCGGTCGATGAACGGCAGGGCCATCGCGTCGGCCTCGACCCACTCGATCGATCGCCCCGCGCGGGCGGCCTTCTCGGCGCCGCGGTCGAGCATCGGCCGGCAGAAGTCGCCCGCGACGATCCGCACATCGGGGCCGGCCTTCGCAGCGTAGGCGAGGGCGAGGTCGCCGGTGCCGGTGCAGCAGTCGAGGATCGCGCCCGATGCCGGCGGCGGGGCCCGCGAGACGGTTACGTGCCGCCACCACACGTCGATGCCGCCGGAGAGCAGGCGATTCACGAGATCGTAGCGCGGCGCGATCTCGGCGAACATGCCGCGCACCTTCGCGCCGCTCTTGTCAACGGCGGGTGCGGCGGGCTCGATGGTGGCGGTCGGCAGCGTCATGAAACGGTAGGAAATGCAATCTTCTGAAGGCTTTGCGTTAACGCCTTTCACCCCTCATCGTAGCGCGCGGGGCCTCGTGCAGGAGGGTGGGAGGGGTGGTGGCCTACGGGGGCGGTGGTGGCGGCTTGATCCGGCCGCGCCAGGCCTCCGAGGAACGTGCCTTGCGGCCCGTGGGCTTCGCCCGCAGCACCGCGATGGCGAGCGCGACGGCCACGGCGATCATGATCCAAACTCGTGAGGGCATCGGAAAGGCGCGTGGCGGGCCGCCGGCTGGGAATGGTATGAACGCTGCCCCGACGGGCACGACGACCTCATGATCCCATGATCCACTGGCACTGTCACGACCTGTATCAGCGGCTTGCGGCGAACGCGTGCGTGGGCGGGATCGCCGTCGTGATCGACGTTCTGCGGGCGTCCACGACGATCGTGACGGCCCTGGCAAACGGAGCGGATCGGGTCGTTCCGGTCGCCGATGTAGAAGCGGCCCGCCGGCTGGCCTCCGCGGCCGGCCCGACCGTCCTGCTCGGTGGCGAGCGCGGCGGCGTGCGTCTCCCGGGATTCGACCTCGGCAACTCGCCGCTGGAATATCCCGCTGCGCGGGTGGCGGGGCGCACCGTCGTGATCACCACGACCAACGGCACGGCGGCGCTTGCCGCGTCGCGAGGGGCCCGCGAGATCCTCGTGGGCGCGATCGTCAACCGCACGGCCGTGGCCGAAGCGGTTCGGCGGCTCGCATGCGATGGCGACGACGTGCACCTCGTCTGCGCCGGGACCGATGGCGCCGTGTCGGCCGAAGATGTGCTCGCCGCCGGCGCGATTCTCGACGCCGCGGGGGCGGACCGCGCCGGAGATGGAGTGGATGCGGCCGCCCACGAGGCGCTCGCTGCGTTTCGTCGCGTCGCGGCGCACGGCGATGTGCCGGCTGCGCTCGTTGCCGAGTTTCGCCGGTCGCCCGGCGGCGAGAATCTCGTCGCGCTCGGCATGGATGCCGACCTGGCGGCAGCCGCCGCGATCGACACGCTCACGGTCGTGCCGCGGTTCGACGCCGCCTCCGGCAGCCTTTTCGCCTCCTTGCTACACTCCCGCCCATGAAAAACGACAATCCTTCTGACCAGTCACGGATGGACCGGATCGTGTCGCTGGCGAAGCGGCGCGGCT
>JBBAVM010000168.1:0-3985 GCA_040397685.1 Pirellulales bacterium | reverse complement strand
CCACGATCGGCGGATTCGGAAGGATGTCGCCGTTGCGATCGCGGGAGAGCACGCTGGCGAGGTCGAAGCGGAAGCCGTCGATGTGGTAGTTGTGCACCCAGTGCCGCAGGCAGAGAAAAATCAGCTCGCGCACGATCGGATGGTTGCCGTTGATCGTATTGCCGCAGCCGGTGTAATTGCGGTAGTAGCTGCCGCCGTCGCCGAGCATGTAGTAGACGCGGTTCTCCAGCCCCTTGAACGAAAACGTCGGCCCGAGGTGATTGCCCTCGGCGGTGTGGTTGAAGACGACGTCGAGGATCACTTCGATGCCCGCGGCATGCAGGGCCCGGACCATCTCCTTGAATTCGCGCACCTGGCAGCCGGGCTCGGTGCCGGCTGAATAACCGCGGTGGGGCGCGAAGAAGGCCATCGGGTCGTAGCCCCAGTAGTTGCCGCGCTCGGGCTTCTCGCCCGAGGGCGACTCCGTGGGAAACTCGTGGATCGGCATCAGCTCGACGGCCGTCACGCCGAGCGACTTGAGGTAGGGAATCTTCTCGATGACGCCCAGGTAGGTGCCGGGATGCCTGACCCCGCTGGTCGGGCTCGCCGTGAATCCCTTGACGTGCATCTCGTAGATGACGGTGTCGGCGAGGCCGCGGCGGAGGTGCCGGTCGCCCTGCCAGTCGAACGAGTCGTCGATCACGACGCATTTCGGGGGCCGAATGATCCCGTCGGTGGCGGGAAGGAATCGGCCGGCCAGGGCGCGGGCGTAGGGGTCGATAAGCCGGGCCGTGCCGTCGAACCGCTGGCCCCGGTCGGGATCGAAGGGGCCGTCGGCCTGGAAGTGATAGAGCTGCCCGGGCTCGATGCCCGGCACGAAGATGCTCCAGATGTCTCCCCACCGATCCTTGGCGGGGTCGAGGGCGATGACCTCCGCGGGTTCCGGATCGCCCTCGCGGTCGTAGAGCAGCACGCGGATCGCGGTCGCCGAGCGGCTGTAGACGATGAACTGCACCCCGCGGCCGCGACGGCCACCGGCGTCCTGCAGCACGGCGCCGTAGGGCAGCCGTTGGGTGAACTGCAGCGGCGGCAGCGACTGCTCGGCATGCTGCCGTTTGCCGACGGTCCGGGGCTTGCGGGAAACCATGGCGGAATCATAACAGTCCGCGGCGGTTTCATACCCGAACTGGCGATGAAAACGCCGGGCGGCGACGGTATGCTCGCACGGGTCGCCATTCGACATCGGAGATCACCATGATTGAGCCCACCGCGTCGATCCGCACGTCACGCCGGGAATTTCTCGGCACCACGGCCGGCCAGCTTGCCGGCGCCTCGGCGCTCGCCGCCCTCGCGGTGCCCCGCGTCCACGCGGCCGGCAGCGACGAGATTCGGATCGCGGTGGTGGGATGCGGCGGTCGAGGGGGCGGGGCGGCGGTCGATGCCCTCTCGGTGCCGGGCGGCGAGACGCGGGTGGTGGCCCTCGCCGACGTGTTCGCGGACCGCGCCGCGATCGTGAAGCGGTCGATCACGGAACAGTTCAACGATCGGGTGGACGTGCCCGACGACCGCATCTTCACCGGGTTCGAAGCCTACAAGCAGGCGCTCGACTGCCTGCGGCCCGGCGACATCGCCCTTTTCGCCACGCCGCCGGCGTTTCGCGCGCCGATGTTCGCCTACGCGATCGAGAAGGGCGTGCATGTGTTCATGGAGAAGCCGATTTCGGTGGATGGCCCGAGCACGCGACGGATGCTGGACCTGGCCCGCAAGGCTGACGAGAAGGGCGTGAAGGTGGCGGTGGGGCTGATGTGCCGCCACTGCGATCGGCGGCGCGAGCTGTACCAGCGGCTCAGGGAGGGGGAGGCCGGAGACCTGATCTCGTTTCACGGCTACCGCGAGCATGATCCGGTGCACAACCTTGATCTCGCCCCCGGCCGCGGCGACATGGACGAGTTGCTCTGGCAGGTGAAGCGGTTCCACAACTTCCTCTGGCTCAGCGGCGGCATCTTCAGCGACTACTGCGTGCACCACATCGACGAGGTCGCGTGGATGCAGGGCTCGTGGCCGGTGCGGGCCGACGCCACGGGCGGCCGCCACTACCGCGGCAAGATCGACGACCAGAACTTCGACAACTACGCGATCGAATACACGTTTGCCGACGGGGCGAAGTTTTTCTATTCCAGCCGCGTCATGAAGGGGTGCGACAAGAAGTTCGGCGTCTTCGGCCAGGGATCGAAGGGTGCCTTCACGATCTCGGGCAGCGGCCACTCGCCCGCGAAATCGACGATCTACACCGGGCAGAAGGCCGACAAGGAACGCGTGCTCTGGGCCGCCGAGCAGCCTGAGCCCAATCCGTATCGCCGCGAGTGGGAGCACTTCGTGTCGGCGATCATCGCCGGCGACGCCTACAACGAGGCCACCCGGGGTGCCGAGGCGAGCCTGGTGACGGCGATGGGCCGCTACGCCGCGCACACGGGCCGCCCGATCACCTACGACGACTACCTGAATTCGCCCGACGATCTCACAGCCGGCGTCGATACGGTCGTGGATGGCGGGCCGTCGGTGCTCGTGGCCGGCCCGGAGGGCACGTATCCGGTGCCGAATCCGGGGAAGTACAAGTTCGAATACCGCGACACGCTCGGCCCTGCGCAGTCGTAGCGACGACCGGGAAAAGGGTCCCGGCCTTGCGGGCCGCAGGGCGGCGGTGAAGATACGGTGGTGAGCGGAGCCACGTATTCCAGCGCCGGCGTCGATCTCGAACTCTACCGCGAGGGGATGGCCCGCCTGCCTGCGCACATGCGGCGAACGCAGTGCCCCCGCGTGATGAGCCCCGAAGGCGGGTTCGCGGCCCTGTTCCAGCTCGATTTCAAGGGGCTGTTCACCCGGGGCTACGAGGATCCACTGCTCGTCTCCTGCACCGACGGCGTGGGCACGAAGCTCAAGGTCGCCGTGGCCGCCGGGATCCACCACACGGTCGGCATCGACTTGGTGGGGATGAGCGTCAACGATGCCCTGTGCACGGGGGCCGAGCCGCTGTTCTTCCTCGACTACGTGGCGATGTCGCACGACGATCCGAACCTGCTCGAGCAGATCGTCCGCGGGATCGCCGACGCCTGCGTGGAGTGCGAATGCGCGCTCGTGGGCGGCGAGACGGCGATCCTGCCCGACATGTATCACGGCGGCGACTACGACCTTGCCGGATTCTGCGTCGGCGTCGTCGAGCGGAAGCGGCTCGTGGACGGCCGGCAGATCCAGCCCGGCGACGTCGCGATCGGCATCGCCTCGAGCGGCTTCCACTCCAACGGCTACAGCCTCGTGCGGAAGGCCGTGTTCGAGCTGGGTGGGCTCGCGGGCGGCGACACCGTGGCGGCCCTCGGCGGCCGCACCGTGAACGACCTGCTCCTCGAACCGACGCGGCTCTACGCCCGGCCGGTGAAGTCGGTGCTGCGGCACTACCGCGTGAAGCAGGTGGTGCACGGCATCGCCCACATCACCGGCGGCGGCCTCGTGGAAAACCTCGCCCGCATCGTGCCCGACCACGTGCAGGTGCGGCTCGCCCGCGGCTCGTGGACGGTGCCCGGCGTGTTCCCGTGGGTGCAGAAGCTCGGCGGCATCGCGGCCGACGAGATGGAGCGGGTCTTCAACATGGGCATCGGCATGGTGCTCGTCGTCTCGCCGCACTTTGCCGACAGCATCCAGAAGCAGCTCGCCGACCTGGGCTTCGAGAACTGGCGGATCGGCGACGTCCAGGCGGCCGGCCCTGCGGACGACCGCGTCGTGCTCGGGTAAGTCACCGGCTCGGGGTTACCCCGTACCGTCTCGCCGGACGTTCGCCTCGGCCATCCGGGCCTCGGCTCTCTGCATGTCCGCTTCGCTTCGCCATCCTGGCTGCGCTCGCTCCCATAGCCCGTCTCAACGGCAGGGGCAACCCCGAGCCTCCCCTAAACGAATTGGCGAGGCTTCGGGCTCCCCGTGTCCCGGGAGCCGGCGTAGCTGACCAGCGGAGCCA
>JBBAVM010000167.1:0-4100 GCA_040397685.1 Pirellulales bacterium | reverse complement strand
GCGAGAAACTCCTTGTGCCGCGCATCGAGCACAGCCCGCGGCGCGGCCGCCAGCGCCGTCGCCTGGACGACGAACACCACGACGACGGCACGAGCGAGGAGGGGCATGCGATGCGGGCCGGGGCGACGGTCCTTGAGGGATGCTGGCGGGATCGCTTCGCGCCAGACATTATGTATCGGCGGCTGAGCGCGGGGAGCAATCGTCGCAAACGCGCTACATTCCTACGCTCGTGCGCCAGGCGGGTTTCCTGGCCGCCAGCTCTGGACGGGTGCTCGCCGGGTCAGACGATCGCCCGCACCTGACGGCGAATGGCGTGCTTGATCGCCTCCCAGTCGGAGGGCACGAGCATCGTCGGCATCGGCTCCGCGTCGGCGTCGTCAAAATAGCACAGGGCGGCCAGCACCCGCGCGGAATCCGTCAGACCGAACCGCTGACAATAGGCGTCGATCATCGCCTGCAGAGGCAGCGCACTGCCGAGCGCGTGCACGTCGATGAAATCCTTCTTCGTACCGCGCTGCGAAACGGCCAGCAGTTTCATAGCCGCCAGATCAGCCAGGCCGGCCAGTCGGCAGCCGTACTCGGGCCACTCAAGCGTGGGCTCGAGCAACGGTGGCTTGAATTCCAGAAAACTCACCTTCACGCCATCGACCGAGCCATGCACGGTGCCGTGTGCCAGTGATGTCGGCGTGAGTCGTACACCGTGGCCAGCAAGCGCGGCTGCAAAATTGACGGGCTCACCCGGAAAATGCTGCGCGCACCAATCGAAATCGACCGACTGCCGATGGCCCAGATGAATCGCCACAGCCGTCCCGCCGATGAGATAAAATCCTCCCGCCGTCGCCACAGGGCCAAGTTGCCGCAGGCAGACCTGCTGTTCAGGAGGAAGCACTTCGGGATGCATCATCGGCCGAGCGACCCTTCCCACAGGTGACGCTCCGGCTCCTCGAGCCACTGCCGCACGTCCACAGCCGGGAGACCGATCACGGCATCCCAGAAACGCACTTGCTGCGATGAGAGCTGCCTTCCGCGATGGCGGATGATCCAGTCGCGGATCATGTCATCGCCGTATCTCCGTCGGAGCCAGCGGATGGCATCGAGCGGGCCGCTGGCGAGCACCCGGCCAATGACGAAGTCCTGCTGCCCCACGGCGTCGAGCACGGCGAAGTTGCAGTCCCAGAACAGGGGACGCAGCGGTTCGGGCAGGCCTTCGGAGACGGGGGTGACGGCTTCCATGACGTCATGATACCTCCGCCTCACAGATGTCGGCGCCTATCAGAAGATGTCCAATCACAGCACCACCGATGGGAAATGAGGGCTGGAAGGATCGGCCTTCCGCCGCGTCGGGGGAGGCCGAGTGTGAAGGAAGCATGGCCACGATTCCCCAGGATTACTCAACGGGCGAACAGCAGGCCATCATGATTGAAGTCGATGCCGAGCCCCGGGGCGGAGGGCACGGCGTAGCGGCCCCCTTCACATTGCAGGGGCTCGGCGAGGAACGCGTTGGCCGTGGTGAGGACATTCGGGTTGTATTCACAGAGTTCGCAGGTGCTCACGGCCGCGGCCACGTGGATCGCCGCGGCCACCTGTGGCCCCATCGCGATGCTCAGGTGCGGCACCACGGGCCCCGCGAACGCGCAGGCGATCGTCATGAAGCCCGTGATCCCCACGCGGCCGAGGTCGGGCTGCAGGACCTTGGCGATCGGCAGGAAGGGCTCGAGTTCGGCGAGGGAGCGATAGCTTTCCCCGAGTGCGATCGGCGTCGCGATCGCGGCGGCGAGGGCTGCGTGGCCCGCCACGTCCTCGGGATAGAGCGGGCACTCGAGCCACCGGGCACGGCGGGCATCGAGTTCGCGGGCCATCGCGATCGCGTCAGCAGGCGGCAGGTGCCAGAGGGCATCGACGGCGAACTGCATGCCCGCGGGCAGCGCATCGGCCACGGCGAGAAGGTCGCGCCAGTCGGTCTCGTAGTAGAGTTTCACGAGCGAAAAACCTTCGGCGGCGAACCCCGCTGCGAAGGCTGCGCGCTCCGCTGGTGTCGATCCCGACGTGCCGCTTAAGTACGCCGGCACATGTCGCTTCGGATCGGCAGCGAGCAAATGCGCCACCGGCTTCCCGGCAAGCTTGCCCGCGAGATCCCAGAGCGCAATGTCGACGCCGCTCATCGCGTCGAGCATAAAGCCGCCGGAGTGGCCGCGGACCCGCATCGTGGCGTACATCCGGTCCCACAGTTCGGCGATGCGAGCGGCAGAGCCATCAAACTCTTCGCCAACGATCGCCGGCCGCAGCAGCAGGTTTGCGATCGTGCTCGCGACCTCCGGCGCGAGCGGCGCCTGCGCCTCGCCCCAGCCCACGAGCCCGTTCGAGAGTTCCACCCGCACGAGCGCCGTCTCGAAATCGACGGAATAGAGCACCGGGTAGGCCGTGGACCAGCGGTAGGCACCGGAGCCCGTGAGCATGGTGGGCGAGCCTGCCGTGCCCCGGGCCGCGGCGACGTCGCGCGGGAGCCTCACCGGGATCGCGGTCACCGATTCGATGCGCATGGGTGGCAAAGCCTCAGGGGGCGAGCGGACGACGGACGAGCCACTGCGTGACCACGTACGAGATCGGATGGAGCACGCTCATGAACAGGAACACCGAGCCGTAGCCGAACGATTCGACGAGGACTCCTGTGAGCCAGGTGAAGAGCGTGCCGCCGAGACCGGTGCCGAAGGCGAGCATGCCCGACGCAGTGCCGACGAGCGCCTTGGGAAACACGTCGTTCGTGAGCGTGTTCTGATTGGTCTTCCACGCCATGTGCGAAAACGTGATCACACAGATGAGGGCGATCGCGACCCACGACTCGCTGCGATCGATGAGGAGCGACAGCGGCATCACGCAGGCGAAGGGGAGCATCACAGCCAGCCGGGCGCGGATCGGATCCCAGCCCCGGGCCACGAGCCGGCCGCTCGCCCAGCCGCCCCCGATCGCCCCGGCATCGGCCGCGAGGTAGGGCATCCACGCGAGCATCCCCATCTGGGCCATCGAGAAGCCACGCTGGCCGACGAGATAGGAGGGCAGCCAGAAAAGATAGAACCACCAGACGGGATCGGAGAGAAACCGCGCGACGAGCAGCCCCCACGTCTGCGGATGGCCAAGCAGGCTCCGCCACGGCATTTTTTGCGCAGGAGCCGTGCTACCGTTCGGCTCGCCCTCGAGCACGAGAGAGTGCTCCTCCGGCGTTATCAACGGATGCCGGTCGGGCGCGTGGTAGAGGAAGAGCCAGAGCACGAGCCATACGAAGCCGAGAGCGCCGGTCACGATGAACGCGGGCTGCCAGCCGTAGGCGGCGTTGAGGGCTGTGATCGCCGGCGGCGCCACGATCGCGCCGATCGCCGCCCCGCTCTGCACCACGCCGTGGACAAACGCCCGTTCTTTCGCCGGATACCATTCGCTCACCGCCTTGAAGGCGGCCATGAAGTTGCCCGACTCCCCGAGCCCGAGCAGGAACCGCAGGCCGCCGAGCGACCAGGGCCCGCGGGCGAACGCGTGGAGCATGTTCGCCGCCGACCACCACACCATGAACCCAGCGAGCGACCGGCGCGTGCCGAACCGGTCCACGAGAAACCCCGAGCCGACGTACATCACCGTGTAAGCGGCGAGGAACGCCGTGAGGATATTGGCGTATTGCGAGTCGCTGATCCCGAGCTCCCCCTTGAGCACGGGCGCGAGCACCGAGAGCGTCTGCCGATCGACGTAGTTGATCACCGTCGAGAGAAACAGGAGCCCGGCGATCCACCAGCGGAGATGTGGGATCTGCATCGGTGCCGCCCTGGATGGTGCGCCTCAGGTGCGGTCGGCGAGGTCGCGCAGCACGGCCAGTTCCGCGGCGCTCGCGGCATCGAGCGCGGCCGTCGGATGCCGCACGTGGGCCGAGGCGATCACGCCCGCGGCCACGAGGTTGTGCTTCTGGGCCGACACGCCGAGCCCGGGCTGGAGCTCGAACCGCAGGAGCGGCAGGATCCGCATGAAGATCCGCCACGCCTCGCCGGTGCGGCCGGCCTCGAGCGCGTTCCAGATCGCCACGAGGTCGGCCGTGCGGTCGCTGCCCGGCATCTGGCCGC
>JBBAVM010000166.1:0-4101 GCA_040397685.1 Pirellulales bacterium | reverse complement strand
TCTCGCCGGGCTATGGGAGCGAGCGCAGCCAGGATGGCGAAGCGAAGCGGACATGCAGAGAGCCGAGGCCAGGAAGGCTGAGGCGAACGTCCGGCGGGATGGTACGGGGCAACCCCGAAGCCGGGTTGGGCGAGTTGAAGCATGACAGGCTGAAGCATCTCGTTCCGGAGAGACGATGAACTTCGGGGGGTCCGCGGGGATCGCAGTCTGCGCAGGTGAATGCGGGCCTTCCCGAGCGTAGGGTTTGCCCCGTCGGAAAAGTCGCCGCCACACGCAGAGCCATGCCGCACGGGCGCCTGAACAAGCCGTGGATCGAACGGGCCATCGCGAACCCGACCGTGCGGGCGGGCTACGCGAGCCTCGTCACGCACCTCTTCGTCTGCATCCTGCTCGCCCTGTTCTTTCTCGACGGACGGCGTACTGAGCCGGTGAAGCCGCTCGTCCTGCGATTCGGCCCCGAAGCGGCCGGTGACGCGCCGCACGCCGACGTCGGCGTGGGCGCCGATGACCTGCCGGCGGAAACGCCCGCTGATGCTGCCGCAACGCCGCTCGCCGACCAGGCCCCCGCGATCGAGGACGTGCCGGTCGTCGCCGTCGCCGAACCCGACGCCGCCCTCCTCGACGCTCCGGACGGGGGCGCGGAACCGTTCGACCCGACCGGCCCGCCAGCCCAGGCGGTGTCGGTGCACGTCGGCGGCGGGTCGGCACCGGCGGCCGGGAATCGCGCGGCCACGACCATGACGACCGCCACGACTGGCACGGCGGCGTTCGCGGCACGGCGCGGGCAGGGCCGCGGCGCCGGCGCTCGGGCGCGGGGC
Organism: Pirellulales bacterium; assembly: GCA_040397685.1. GTDB lineage: Bacteria > Planctomycetota > Planctomycetia > Pirellulales > UBA1268 > RGVT01. The sequence continues at coordinate 3,283 of JBBAVM010000166.1, read as the reverse complement.
GGATCGGCGGCCAGCGAGGCGGCGGTCGAGGCCGGGCTCGCGTGGCTGGCGCTCCACCAGGCGGCCGACGGCTCGTGGCAGTTTGACCTCTCGGGCTGCCGCTGCGACGGCGCGTGCCGCGACCCGGGCACCCTCACCGGCTCCACGGCGAGCACGGCGATCGCGCTCCTGCCGTTCCTCGGCGCGGGCAGCACGCATGTGGATGGACCGTATCAACAGACTGTTTCGCGCGGCCTCTACTATCTCGTCAGCCGCATGCAGCCGACCCCGCGCGGCGGCGACTTCTGCGAGGGCACGTTGTACGGCCACGGCGTGACCACGCTGGTCCTCGCCGAGGCGCTCGGCATGACCCGCGACGAGATGCTCCGGCCGTACCTCCGCGACGCCATCCGCTTCACCGAGACGGCGCAGGATCTCCACGGCGGCGGCTGGCGCTACCTCCCCGGGCAGGCCGGCGACGTCACCGTGACGGCCTGGCAGATCGCGGCCCTCAAGAGCGCGGCCCTCGCCGGCATGGAGGTGCCCTCGCCGACGATCGAAGCCGCGCGGCGATTCCTCGACCGCGTGCAGACGCAGGGCGGCGCCGCCTACGGCTACCGCACGCCCGCCGCGAAGCCGTGCACGTCGGCGATCGGGCTCTTGTGCCGGATGTACACCGGCTGGGGCAGCACGCAGGAGCCGCTCCAGCGCGGCATCACGAACCTCGCGAAGCCCGGCCCTCATCCCACGAACATCTACCAGAACTTCTACCTGTCGCAGGCGCTCCTCCAGCTCGACCACCCCGTCTGGCCCCGGTGGAACGCGAAGAACCGCGATCAGATCGTCGCCCAGCAGGCGAAGTTCGGCCACGAGGCCGGCAGCTGGTTTTTCGCCGATCGCGACACCGCCCCGGGCGGCCGCCTCGCCCACACCGCCCTCGCCGTGCTCACGCTCGAGGTCTACTACCGCCTCCTGCCCATCTACCGCGAAGAGGCGGTTGACAGCGAGTTCTGACGGCCCCCGCCCGGCCCACGGCTATGATGACCGCGGAGGGCGTCATGCGGTTGGTCACCTACACCTGGCTCGCGGTCGTGCTCGCCGTCGCGTGTGCCGCGATCAGCTGGCTGGGGCTCGCCGGCTGGATGGCGGCGGTGGTCGTGCTCGCCAGCCTGGCCGCCCACGTCGCGGGCAACGCGCTCGGAACGCGGATGCGGGAGGCGACCGATCGGGATCTGGCCCAGAGCGGCGGTCTGCGGGTCTGGGCCGACGCGATGCCGGCCGCGAAGCCGACCCACCTCGAGCGCACCGGCAGCCTCGGCCGGCTCGTCCCCGTCTCGGCAGGAATCGGTGCCGTCTGCGGCGCCGGGATCGGCTCTGCGGCGTTGCTCGCCTTGACGGACTGTTCGTGGGCGGGCGCGACGCTCGGCGGCGTGTCATCGGCGGTGATCGGCGGGTTGTTCGGTTTTCTCCTGGCGAGTTTCGTCGAGATCCTGCGGACGAGCCTCCGGGAGGCGATCGCCGCGGAGCGGGCCGCGCCCGGCCATCCACGCCGCTAGACGGTCGGCGTGGCGAACCCGCTGACCGCGTGGTACAACTCGGGACCGATCCATTCCGCTTCCGTCCCGAGGACATCCCATGGCAAAGCCCCATCGCGGCCTCAAGAAGGCCAATCACGGTGCCCGCCCGGCCAACAGCAAGGCCCGCAAGATGAAGCGGAAGCACATCCGCACCTGACCCCCCAGAGGCTGCCCGAGGGAACACGGCCGTGGCCCCGCGCGACTACATCATCCATCCGAGCGAATACGACCTCGACCGCGTCATCGCCGACATCCACGAGATCCGTCGCTGGAACAAGCAACGGTTCGAGATGGAGCAACTGACGGCGATCGTGCACGAGGACCAGAGCCGGGGCCTGTGCGTCGGCTACAAGGACGTGACCCGCGACGAGTTCTGGGTCCGCGGACACTTTCCGGTCATGCCGCTCATGCCGGGTGTCTTGATGTGCGAGGCGGCTGCCCAGCTCTCGAGCTACTACACGCAGAAACACAATCTCCTCGACGCCCAGGTGATCGGGTTCGGAGGCATGGAGGAGGTGCGGTTCCGCGAGCCGGTGGTGCCCGGCGACCGGCTGGTGATCGCCGTCGAGCGCGTACGCGTACGGCCGAAGGCGATGATCGTCTGCCGATTCCAGGGCCTCGTCCGCGACAGCATCGTCGTGGACGGCGTGATCAAGGGCGTCCCGCTGCCCATCGATTACCTGCTCGAATCGTCCGGCGGGGCGGCGGCCCACTGATGCCGCGGCGGCCGCCGAAGAAGCCCGATCCCGCGCTCGACCTTTCGACGCACCTGCTCGCGCTTGCCGCCCTGCCCGTACCGCTCGATCCGGCGACGCTGTTTTCGCGACCGGCGCCGATCGAACTCGAAGTCGGCAGTGGCAAGGGCCTGTTCATCGACACCGCCTCCGCGAGCCGGCCGGAAGCCAACTTCCTCGGCGCTGAGATCGCGCCGGGCTACGCCCGCCTCTGTGCCGCCCGGCTCGCCCGCCGCGGTGCAACGAATGCCCGCATGATCTCAGGCGACGCGACGTGGCTCGTGCGCGGCCTCCTGCCCGACGCCTGCCTGGCCGCGATCCACGTCTACTTTCCCGACCCGTGGTGGAAGGCCCGGCACCGCAAGCGCCGCGTCCTCTCGGAGACGTTCCTGCGACACGCCGGCCGCGTGCTGCCTGCGGGCGGCCACCTCCACGTCTGGACCGACGTCGAGGAGTATTTCCTGGAAACGCTCGACTTCACGCGGGCCACCGGCCTCTTCTCGGAGCCGGCCCCGGTCGATCCCCGCCCCGCCGAGCACGACCTCGACTACCGCACCCACTTCGAACGCCGCACCCGTCTCGCCGGCGCCCCCGTATGGCGCGCCATGTTCACGCGCAACGACCACCCCGCCCCCGTCGCTCGCGTCCCGTAGGACAGGCTTCAGCCTGTCATGCATCAACGCACGCGCACCGGCCTCGGGCTCCTCGACGCCACGGAAGCCCGAAGCGCAAGCGAGGGCATGGCCTTCTCCCTCGCTTGCGCGTCGGGCTTTCGTTCAAGGGAGGCGAGGGGTTGCCCCTGCCATTGAGCCGGCTTGACCGACAAGCGGAGCCATGGATGGCGCAGCGCCCGTCGGTCGGAGTGAACGCAGCCCGGAGGGCGCAGTGAACGTCCGGCGAGATGGTACGGGGCAACCCCGAGCCGGCTTGGGCGCGTCGGGGCACGACAGGCTGAAGCCTATCCCACGCCTATCCCACGACAGGCTGAAGCCT
>JBBAVM010000165.1:0-4126 GCA_040397685.1 Pirellulales bacterium | reverse complement strand
TTCCAGCTCGAGAGCGGCGGCATCCGCGACCTGCTCCAGCGGATGAAGCCCGACCAGTTCCTCGACATCGTCGCCGTCAACGCCCTCTACCGGCCGGGACCGCTGGAGGGCGGCATGGTGGACGAGTACGTGAACGTGAAGCACGGCCGCAAGCGGGCCGAGTTTCTCCATCCGGTGATGAAGGACGTGCTCGCCGAGACGCACGGCGTGATGGTCTACCAGGAGCAGGTGATGCGGATCCTGGAGCGGCTCGGCGGCATCGAGCTCTCCAGCGCCTACACCTGCATCAAGGCGATCAGCAAGAAGAAGCTCGAGATCATCGCCGCCTTCCGCGAGCAGTTCGTGCGGGGCGCGCAGGCGCAGGGGCTCTCGAAGCAGCAGGCGGAGGAGGTCTTCGCGCTGATCGAGAAGTTCGCCGGATACGGCTTCAACAAGAGCCATTCGACGGCCTACGCACTCTTGGCATGGCAGACCGCCTACCTCAAGACCCACTGGCCGGTGGAGTTCATGGCGGCGTTGCTCTCCGGCGACATCACCGGCCGCAACTTCAAGAAGAAGGACGCCCTCGTCGAGCACATCGAGGACTGCCGGCGGATGGGAATCGACGTGGCCCCCCCGCACGTCAATGCATCCGCATCCGACTTCACCGTCGCCGCCGGCCGGATCCTGTTCGGGCTCTCGGCCATCAAGGGCTGCGGAGGGCAGGCGGCCGAGGCGATCGCCGCGGAGCGGGCCCGGGGCGGGCCATATCGCGATCTCCACGACTTCTGCGGCCGGCTCGACCCGTCGGTCGTGAATCGCACGGCGGTCGAGAGCCTGGCCAAGGCCGGGGCTCTCGACGGGCTCGGTGGCCACCGCGGCGCGATCCTCGCCGGGGTCGAGAAGGCACTCGCCGCGGGCGCCGCGCGGGTGGCCGACCGGAAGAGCGGGCAGAAGAATCTCTTCGACGCACTCGACGAAGACGCCGGCGCAGCAACGCCGACACCGGTGGCCGCCGGCCTGCCGGACGTGCCCCCGCTCTCCGATCTCGAGATGCGGTCGGGTGAGAAGGAGGTGCTCGGTTATTACGTCCACAGTCATCCCCTGGCGGAGCACGCCGCGCTGCTCGAATCGATCTGCACGCACGGCACCGGTGGACTGGGCGCGGTGAAGGCCAAGGGCGAGGTGGTGATCGGCGGCCTCGTGGCCGCGCTGAAGCTCTCCAACGTGAAGCAGCCACGGCCGGGATCGACGCACACCCGGTACGGCATGTTCGATCTCGAAGACATGGAAGGGCTCGTGCGCACGATCTGTTGGCCGGAGGACTTCGCCCGACTCGGCGAGGCGATCGTGGCCGACGCGGTCGTGGTGGTGAGCGGGTCGATCGACCGCCGGGCCGGCAGCGACGAGACGAACCTGATCGTCAACGACTTGGTGCCGATCGCCGACGTGTGGTCGAAGCCCGCCCGCAGCGTGACGGTGAAAGTCATGGAGGCTCTGCACGATGCCGCGGCCCTCGACCGGCTCGCCGCCGCGCTGCGGCGGCACCCCGGGCCGACGCCCGTCCGGCTCGTGATCGAACTGGCGGACGGCCGGCGCGTGCTCATGGAGGCCGATCGGGAGAAGGTCGCCTGGTCTCCTGGCCTGCTCGCCGACCTCACCGACGTCCTCGGGGCCGGCTGCGTCCGCGCGGCCGTGACGATGGGGCAGAAACGCCGGGACCCCGAGCCCGCCCGCCGAGGCCCCAAGGCCTACGCCTGAGACGGCTCGGAGGGCGGCGCAAGCAGGGAGTGGAGATCGGGCCCCTGCGCAGACGATACTAGACGAGGTTATTTGGGTCGTTCCCGGGAAGTGCCATGAAAACGCCGCGATTTTCCCTGCGTCTGTGCTGCGCCTGCGTGGCTGCGGCACTCTTCTGCGGTCCCGCTTTCGCCCAGATGGGTGGAATGGGCGGCGGCATGGGCGGTGGCGGTATGGGCGGTGGCGGTATGGGCGGTGGTGGCATGGGCGGTGGTGGCATGGGAGGCATGGGTGGCGGTGGAATGGGTGGCATGGGCGGCGGCGGCATGGGCGGGCTCGGCAGTGCCGCCGGCGCCGCCGGGGTGGTGATCGACGCCCAGGGCGTGCTCCGGACGCTCGGCGTGCCCGATGCCGGCCTGTCGCTCGAACGCCGCAAGGCCGCGGCCGCGACGCTGCCGGGTGAACTCCAGAAGAGTTCCAAGCTCCGCATGGTCGCGCTCTCCCGGCTCGAGGCCGAGGTGGCCAAGGCCGCCGCCACGGGCCGTGGCATCCCCGACGAGTTCGAGAAACTCGCGGGCCTGACCCGCATCCAATACGTGTTCATCTACCCGGGCGAGGGCTCCGAACGCGGCGAGGTCGTGATTGCGGGCCCGGCCGAGGGCTGGATCACCGACGCCACGGGCCGCGTCGTGGGGATCGAGACGGGAGCGCCCACGCTCCTCCTCGAGGATCTCGCCGCGGCGATCAGGGCGTTTCCGCCGGGCCAGCCGCGCGACCGCGCGCTCGGCTGCTCGATCGACCCAAAGCAGGAAGGCCTCGCCGCGATGCAGGCCTACCTCCGCAAGCTCGGTCGCATCAATCCCAAGGCCTCGAGCACCGAGGAGATCGTCTCCGGCATGCGGCAGGCGCTCGGCACGCAGGTGGTGCGGATCGACGGCGTGTCGCCCGCCACCCACTTCGCCCAGGTCATGGTGGAGGCCGACTACCGCATGAAGCTCATCGGGATCGGCCTCGAGCGGCCGCCGGTGAAGATGGCGACCTGGATCGAGCTCGCGAGCGCCGGCTCCGTCGCGGCCAACGCGCTCCAACGCTGGTACTTCACCCCCGACTACCAGTGCGTGCGGATCGCCGAGGACGACCTCGCCATCGAACTCGTCGGGCGTGGCGTCAAACTCGTGGGCGCCGACGAGGCCGTGCTCCCTGACGGCCGCCGCATGTCGGCCGACCGTCCCGACCGCGCGAGCAAGATGTACACCGAGGCCTTCACGAAGAAGTATCCCGACATCGCCGCGCGGAGCCCGGTGTACGCCCAGCTCCGCAACCTGATCGACATGGCCGTCGCGGCCGCCTACCTCCAGGAGCACGACGCCTACGGCCGCACCCAGTGGGGCGCCGAGGCCCTGCTCGACGAAAAGGCCTACCCGATCGAGCGGCATGCGGTGCCGCTCGAGGTGGAGACGGCGATCAACGCGGTGTGGCGGCAAAACCGCCTCCTCACGCCGATCGGTGGCGGCGTGACGATGCAGCCCACGATCGCGCTCGAGTCGCCGAACCTCCTGATGGACGAAGCGGGCGCGGTCGCCAAGGCCCACGCCGCCGCCGTGCAGATTCCAGCCGGCCGCTGGTGGTGGTAGGGCCCGCACCGGCTCGGAGTCGCCCCCACCATCTCGCCGGGCGTTCACTCCGCCTTCCAGGCTTCGTTCACTCCTGCCGACTGCGCTGCGCCATCCATGGCTCCGCTTGTCGGCAAAGCCGGCTCGATTGGTAGGGGCGACCCCTCGCCTCGCCCTTCAGTTGACGAGGCTTCGGGCTCCCCGTGTCCCGGGAGCCGGCGTGAGATGACCAGCGCAGGCAGGATGCCGGAGCGCAGGAATCTCCGAGCGAGCGAAGCCCAGGAAGGGCGCAGCGAGCGTCCGGAGCACGGGATCGGGGAGCCCGAAGCCGGCGCACGTTCAACAAGGCCGCGCCCCGCTGAATCGCGTGCTACTTCTGCACGCGCTCGAGGTACTCGCCGGTGCGGGTGTCGACCTTGATCATGTCGCCCTGGTCGATGAAGGCCGGCACGATCACGTCGGCGCCCGTTTCGAGCTTCACGGGCTTCGTGAGGTTGGTCGCCGTGTTGCCCCGCATGGCCGGCTCGGCGTATTCGACGAGGAGCACCATGTGGTTGGGCGGCTCCATCGAGATCGGATTGCCGTTGTAGAGGAGCATCGAGCAGACGGTGCCTTCCTTGATCCACTTCCAGGCGTCGTCCACCTGCTCCTTTGAGAGTTCGTACTGCTCGTAGCTGGCGTTGTCCATGAACACGAACTGTTCCCCCTGCTTGTAGAGGAACTGGGCCTCGATCGTGGTGATGTCGGCGGCGTCGAGCGAGTCGCCGCTCTTGTAGGTGCGGTCGAGCACGGTG
>JBBAVM010000164.1:0-4216 GCA_040397685.1 Pirellulales bacterium | reverse complement strand
TGGCGACGCCCACCGGGCAGGTGTTCAAGTGGCACTTCCGCATCATGATGCAGCCGATCACCACGAGTGATGCCGTGGCGATGCCGTATTCCTCGGCGCCGAGGAGCGTGGCGATCGCGACGTCCTTGGCGGTGCGGATCATGCCGTCGGTCTGGACGACGATCCGGCCGCGGAGATCGTTCATCACGAGCACCTGGTGAGCCTCGGCGAGGCCGAGCTCCCAGGGGAGGCCGCAGTGCATGATCGATGTCTGCGGGCTCGCGCCCGTGCCGCCGTCGTGGCCCGAGATCAGGACGACGTCGGCTTTGCCCTTCGACACGCCCGCCGCCACGGTGCCGACGCCCACCTCGGCCACGAGCTTCACGCTCACGCGGGCATGGTGGTTGGCGTTCTTGAGGTCGTGGATCAGCTGGGCCAAATCCTCGATCGAGTAGATGTCGTGGTGGGGCGGAGGCGAGATCAGACCCACGCCCGGCGTGCTGTGCCGAATCCGCGCGATCTCGCGATCGACCTTGTGGCCGGGGAGCTGGCCGCCCTCGCCCGGCTTCGCGCCCTGAGCCATCTTGATCTGCAGTTCCTTGGCGTTGACGAGATAGAGGCTCGTCACGCCGAAGCGGCCGCTGGCCACCTGCTTGATCTTCGAGTTCTTGCTGTCGCCGTTGGGCTCGAGCTGGTAGCGGACAGGGTCCTCGCCACCCTCGCCCGTGTTGCTCCAGCCGCCGAGCCGGTTCATCGCCACGGCGAGCGTCTCGTGAGCCTCCTTCGAGATCGAGCCGTACGACATGGCGCCGGTCGCGAACCGCTTCACGATCTCTTTCGCCGGCTCGACTTCTTCGAGCGGGATCGGCTGCTCAGCCCACTTGAAGTCGAGCAGGCCGCGCAGCGTCAGAAGCTTCGTCTGCTGCTCGTCGATCAGCTTTTGGTACTTCCTGAATTCCTCGCGGCTGTTGATCTGGGTGGACCGCTGCAGGCTGGCCACCACCTCGGGAGCCATCACGTGGGCCTCCCCCTTCCGCCGCCAGGCGTAGCGGCCGCCGACGTCGAGCTCGAGCACGCTCGGCACGGTCGTCCGCGGCCAGGCATGCTCGTGCCGCGCGAGGGTCTCCTCGGCCAGGCCCTCGAGCCCGATGCCGCCGATGCGGCTCGGCGTCCGCGCGAAGAACTCGTCCACGAGCGTCTGTTCGAGCCCCACCGCCTCGAAAATTTGCGCGCCGCGGTAGCTCTGCTGCGTCGAGATGCCCATCTTGCTCATCACCTTGAGCAGGCCCTTCGTCGCCGCCTTGACGAAGTTCTTGTGGAGTTTCTCACGCGGGTAGTCGCCGGCGATGATTCGCTCCGCCTGCATCTGGTCGATCGTGGCGAAGGCCAGGTAGGGATTCACGGCGCCCGCGCCATAGCCCGTGAGCAGGGCGAAGTGCTGCACCTCACGGGCCTCGCCCGTCTCGACGACGAGGCCGCAGCGCGTGCGGGTGCCCTCACGGACGAGATGGTGGTGCACGCCCGCCGTGGCCAGCAGCGCCGGCACGGCCGCCCGCTCGCGGCTCACGCCGCGATCGGAGAGTACGAGGATCGACGCGCCGTCCTTGACGGCCTGTGAGGCCTCGGCCCGGATCGCGTCGAGCCGCTTCCGCATGCCCGCCGCGCCCTCGGCCGCCGGGAAGAGCATCGAAATCGTCTTGCTCACGAGCCCGGGTCGATGCAAAGCCTTGATCCGGGCGCACTCGGCGTTCGTGATGATCGGCGTCTCGAGCCGCAGCAGCCGGGCCTGCTCCGGCTTCGAGTCGAGCAGGTTCCCCTCGCAGCCGATCGTGGTGATCATCGACGTGATGATCTCCTCGCGGATCGCATCGAGCGGCGGGTTCGTCACCTGGGCGAAGAGCTGCTTGAAGTAGTTGGCGAGGAGCTGCGGGCGGTCGGAGAGCACGGCCAGCGGCGTGTCGTTGCCCATCGACCCGATCGGCTCGGCGCCGTCGGTGGCCATCGGCGCGAGGATGACCTTCAGGTCTTCGAGCGTGTAGCCGAACGTGCGCTGGAGCTCCAGCAGGCTCGCCTTCTCGCCCGCCACGCCGGCCGCCCGCCACGGATCGACCGCGTGCGGCGCGCCGTCGCCGTTTCCATTGCCGGCATGCCCGCTGCCGTTGCCGCCGGGCACGAGCGCCGCGGAAGGCTCCACGGCCCGCGAGGCGGTCACCTCGGCGACGTTCGCCGGGTCCCCGAGCGCGTCGAGCCGCACCTGGTTCGCCGCGACCCACTCCCGCCACGGCCTGGCCGAGGCGAGTTTCCGTTTGATCTCGTCGTCCTCGACGATCCGGCCTTCCTTCGTATCCACGAGGAACATCCGGCCCGGCCGCAGCCGGCCTTTGCGCACCACGTCACCCGGTGGGAGCTGCAGCACGCCCGCCTCGCTCGCCATCACGACGAGACCGTCCTTCATCTGCCACCAGCGGCCGGGCCGCAGGCCGTTGCGGTCGAGCGTGGCCCCGATCCTGACCCCGTCGGTGAAGGCGATCGCCGCCGGGCCGTCCCACGGCTCCATGAGGCAGGCCTGAAACTCGTAATAGGCCTTGAGGTCGTCGGCCATGCTCTCGTGGCCGCTCCATGGCTCGGGAATGCACATGCTCACCGCCTCCTCGATCGGCCGGCCGGCGAGCACGAGCATCTCGAGCACGTTGTCGAACGTGGCCGAGTCGCTGCCCCCTTCGCGGATCACGGGCTTGATCTTGTCGAGGTCGGGGCCGAACACGGGGTGGGCGAGCATGCTCTCGCGGGCATGCATCCAGTTGATGTTGCCGCGGACGGTGTTGATCTCGCCGTTGTGGGCGATGTAGCGGAAGGGATGCGCCAAGTCCCACGTGGGGAACGTGTTCGTGCTGTACCGCTGGTGCACGAGCGCGAGCGCCGACGTCATCTTCTCGTCGGACAGGTCGGGGTAGTACTTATCGACCTGGTCGGCGAGCAGGAGCCCCTTGTAGACCACCGTCTTCGCGGAGAGCGAGCAGACGTAGATGAAGCCCTGCTCGGTGAGGCCGCACTTCCCAATCTCGATTCCGAACCGCTTCCGGGCCACGAACAGTTTCCACTCGAAGTGGTCGCGCGACACCTTTGTGCCGCGGCCCACGAACGCCTGCCGCACGACGGGCTCCACCTCGCGGGCGGTGCCGCCGATCGAGCGGTTGTCGGTGGGCACGTTTCGCCAGCCAAGGAACTCGAGGCCCTCCTCGCGGCAGACCTGCTCGAAGAACTGCTCGGCCGTCTCGCGGTCGCCCTCCGACGGTGGCAGAAACACGTTGCCGACCGCCCATTCGCCCGGCGCGGGCAGTTTGATGCCCGCCTGGGGCGTGACGGCCGCGAAGAACTCATGCGGCATCTGGATGAGGATCCCGGCGCCGTCGCCGGTGAGCGGATCGCAGCCGCAGGCGCCACGATGGGTGAGGTTTTCGAGCACCTCGAGCCCCTGCCGCACGATGCGGTGGCTCTTCCGGCCGTGCATGTTGACGACGAATCCCACGCCACAGGCATCGTGCTCGTTGGCGGGATCGTAAAGCCCCTGCTTGGCGGGGAGACCGGGACGGGGCGTGGAGGCAGGACGCGTCATTGCGATGCTCGTGCGTAAACGGAAAACGAAATCAGACTCTGGGCAGAAACCTTGAACGAGATGATCAGGAGTGGGCGACGACCGGTTCGGCTGGCAGGTCGATATCGTGCGCGTGGCCGCGGAGCAGCTCGATGAACCGCGCCGCCGTGGGCGGCAGTTGCTTGCCGCGGGCGTGGATGATGCCCAGCGGCCGCACGAGTTCGTCGCCCGCGACCCGCACGGTCGAGAGCGTGCCAGCGGCCAGCTCGCGGCCCACGGTCGGCTCAGGCAGGAGCGCCACACCGGCGTCGATCTCGACGGCCCGCTTGATCGTCTCGATGTTGTCAAACTCCATGACGACGACAGGCTCGGCACCGTCGGCGGCGAGGGCCCGGTCGAGCTCGTGGCGAATCACGAGATCGGGATCGAAACTCACCATCCGCTGACCGTGCAGTTCCTTGAGCGAAACCTGCACTCGGCCTGCGAGCGGATTGCCGGGTGCACAGACCAGCACGATCGGCTCCTCCCGCCAGGGCTCGGCCTCGATGGTCCGCGTGCTGCGGGGATAACTGACGATGCCGATGTCGGCCTGCCCCTGCTCGACCGACTCGAGCACCCGGTCGGGATGGAGGTATTCGAGCC
>JBBAVM010000163.1:0-4256 GCA_040397685.1 Pirellulales bacterium | reverse complement strand
GCCGGCCGTGACGTCACCGGCGGCGGCACGCTCGACATCGCCGCCGGGCAGACGCTCACGGTCGCCGGGGCCTACAACGCCGGCACCACACTCGCGAACACCGGTGTGCTCGACCTGCAAAATGCCAGCACACGGAACGTCAACGCCCTCACGTTCGCGGCGGCCGGCACGGTGAACGCCGCAGGGCCGATCACGGCGAGCGGGCTGACCGCCTCGGGCGTGACGTCCGGCACGGCCACCGTCGGCCCGGCGATTCTATTTACGTCCGGCGACAAGGTCGTCAACGTCGGCACCGGGGGCACGCTCCTGCTCTCGGGCTCGGTGTCGCTGGCCACCAACGCCGGCACCGAGTTCACGAAGGAAGGCGCCGGCACGCTCATCCTGTCGGGCTCCGGTTCCTCGATCAGCCGGATGCAGATCGGCCGCGCGGCCGCGTCGCCCACCAACGGCGGCATCGTCCGTGTCGGCGATGCGGGCAGCCTCGGTGCCCAGGAGATGTACTTCAACTGGGGCACGATTGAGCCCACGGCGGCCATCACCACCCCGATCGGCATTTCGCTTTCCGGCCGCTCGGCCAGCAAGGCGGTGATCGGCGGTGCGGGGGGCAGCGAGGCCCTCGTGGTCCAGGGTGGCATTCGTTTCTATGGCCCCGCGGGCACGTCCGGCGAGATCGTCCTCGATGTGAATAACACCACGACGTTCTCGGGCACGGTCACCGGCGTGACATCGGGCACCATCAGCGGCTGGACGATCGGCGGCTCGGGCAGGCTCGCCCTCACGGCCGACAACACGACCACGATGGCGCTGCCCGTGACGCTCGCCGACACCGTCACGCTCGAGCTGGGCCATGCCGGCGCCCTCGGCGGCTCGACGCTGAACATGTCGGCCGGGAACGTCGAGTTCACGACGCCGACTGCGTCGCTCGGCGGCCTCGGCGGCTCCGGCAACCTCGCGCTTCCGACGACCAGCCTCACGGTCGGCGGCAACGGTTTCACGACGGCCTACTCCGGCAATTTTTCAGGCGCGGGTAAAGTCGTAAAGACCGGGACCGGCACGCTCACGCTTTCGGGCTCGAACGGCCACTCCGGCGGCACGGACGTGAATGGCGGCGTCGTCTCTATCGCGACGGATGCCGCTCTCGGAGCACCTTCCGGCAACGTCGCCCTCGGCGGCGGCACGCTCGCCGCGACCGAGAGCTTCACGCTCGGCGCGGCGCGGGTCGTCTCCGTGTCCGGCACGAGCGGCTTCGACGTCGCAGCCACGAAGACCGTCACGTTCAATGGCGACTTCACGGGCACAGGCCGGCTCAACAAGGGCGGCCTCGGCCAGCTTACGCTCGGCGGCACGAGCGCCGGCTACACCGGCACCTTTGCGATCAACGCCGGCACGGTCGAGCTCACGAACGCCGACGCCCTCGACAACGCCATCATCCTCCAGTCGGGCGGCACGCTCGTTCTCGCGCCGACCTCCGGCACCGACGTCCCGCTCCCGGGTCTCGAGGGCAACGGTGGCGAAGTCTCCATCGGCAACGGAAAGCAGGTGGCCGTGGGCGACAACTCCAACCGTTCCTACGGCGGCCGGATCCGTGGCCAGGGCGGCTTCAAGAAGCAGGGCAACGGCCGGCTCGAACTCACCGGCGACAGCGACTACGCGGGCACCACGCTCGTCAATTCCGGCAGGCTCGTCGTGAACGGCTCGCTCTCGCAGACGCCGCTCGTCACCGTCGCCAGCGGCGCCGAGATCGGGGGCTCGGGCTCGATTGGCGGCACCCTCGCCGGGGCCGGGGCCGTGGGCCCGGGAAATTCGCCTGGCATCTTTTCTGCCCCCAACACCGACCCGAGTGGTGGGCTCGACTACAACTTTGAGTTCACGGGACTCACACCCGATTACACCAACGCGGCAGCGAGCGTCAACGACGTGCTGCGACTCACCGACACCTCCACGCCGTTCCTCTCGAGCCTCGGCGTTAGCAATGCGGTGAAGATCTACCTGCCCTCGTCGGTCGCCGAGGGGCAGACCTACCTGGGCGGCTTTTTCCTCGACGCCACGACTGCCCAAGTCGGCACCTTCCTGACCTCCATCGCCTCTGCGACCTTCAGCTACTTCGTGCAGGACAACGCCGGCGGCGTCACCTACGAGGGGCTCACCTATCGCACGCTCGGCGACTGGAACAGCGCGAACGGTCGATCGCTGAGCGTGACCCTCGGCACCGCCCCGGTCGCTTCCGCGGCGTTCGCGGGTGGCACGATTACGAATGGCCAATCGATGCAACTGGTCGTCGTTCCCGAGCCCTCGGCCCTGGTGCTCGCGGGCCTCGGCCTGGTCGTCGCCGGCTACGTCGCCCGGAAGCGACGGCAGGCGGCTTGATCGAAACTTGCCAGTCGCGATCGCCGCGGCCGCTGGAAGCGGTGGTTCGCGGTAGTTTCGGACTCTTCGGTGGAAATCGTCCGTGATTCCGTGCTTGATTCGTAGATCCCCCATCGGGATGGACGCTCACAAAATCCTCACATCGTTCGCGTAACGTCGCTGTCGGTTACAGTATCGGCCGGTTGGAGTCCCGTCCGATTCCGCTCTGCCTCGGAGAAGCATTGATGCTTCGTTTTCCAGGTCGCCGCGGCTTCACGCTCGTGGAGCTGCTCGTCGTCATCGCCATCATCGGTGTGTTGATCGGCCTGCTGCTTCCGGCCGTGCAGGCCGCACGCGAGGCGGGTCGTCGGTCATCGTGTCAAAACAATTCGAAGCAACTGGGACTTGCTGGCGTCTCCTACCACGACGCCAAAAAAGCTTTTCCTTCCGGCTACACGCAAGACAAGATAAGCGGAAGCTTCCAGGGGCATACGGTCTTCTACTTCCTGCTGCCGTTCATGGAGCAGCAGACTATCTTCGACACGATGAGCGCATCGGTGCCGCTCAACAACCGGTCCGCCACCCCCGGCACCAAGGCGGCAGCCGCGATATCGACTCTTATCTGCCCCAGCGACCGATTTCCCGAGGGCAATCCGCACAAATACAGCGCGACGGAATGGTACGGCGTCACCACCTACCGCGCAAACGGTGGCAGCCGACCGATTTATGCCACCTCAGCGACGAATGATGGAGTGTTCATGGCCACCGGAACTTCGGCCAGAGCGGCGGCAGGCGCTCCGGCTTGGATGCTCGTGAACGTGAAGCACATTACCGACGGCACGAGCAAGACGGTCATGTTCGGCGAGTCGTCGCACGTGGATGAAAATTTCAACACGTTCACGAAGGCCGGCTGGAACAGTGGAAGCACGATCAGCACATGGTCGCGCTGGTATCCAGCAGGCGGGGATGCGGGGCTGGGAAACATCATGTGCGGGTCGTTTTCGCCCATCAACTACACGACGCCATGGGCGCATGGACAGCCTGGTGCGCCTGGCTCATCGAGCGCGTGGTACGTGTATCAGGATTACCGCTTGAGCGCGATCGGCAGCAATCACCCTGGCGGGGCCGACGTCGTTTTCTGCGACGGCAGCGTCCGCTTTCTGAACGATTCGGTGTCCCAGACGATGCTGTCGTATTACTGCGTCAGAAATGACAACAAGGTCATTACAGACTGATCCTGTCTCAGTTATTTTGCTGTAGGCCGATGACTTCTCCCATGCTCCGTCGGGCCGCTGTTGTCCTGTTCGTATTCATCTTGTTGCTGCAGGTCGGTTGTGGCAAAACGGTGAAACTCGTGCCTGCGAAGGGCGTGGTCGTCATCAGTGGGAAGCCTGCAGGCGGCATTTCCGTCCAGTTTCTTCCGGAACATGTCAAGGGCGAGAAACGACCGACGTCGTTCGCGTTGACGGACGACGATGGGAATTTCATTCTCAAGACTTCCGACGGCAAGGACGGCGCAGTTCCTGGCCCGCACGTCGTGTTGCTCTCCGACACGCAGCAGGAGCGACCGCCCCAGGGAGAAGTCGCCAAGACGAAGCCGCGGCTCTCATGGAAGCGGGCTACGTTGGACGGGGGAGTGCCGGTCACCGTCCCGGAATCGGCAGAGCCCATCGTCGTCAGTCTCGACGGAGATTGAAATAGCCGCCTGGCCGTCCGGCCGCTCGAATCGCCCGCGGGTTCTCCGGAATCCGCATGAGGGCTACACTGTCGGCCGATTCGGAGCGTCGCCGCCGCTCCCTGACCGACCAGAGAGCGGATTCATGCTTCCACAGCAGCCGCAGACAGCCTTGCGCGAGGGCTTCATCTCTGTAGGGGCCGTTGGTCAACAGGTGACGTCGCTGCTCATGCTT
>JBBAVM010000162.1:0-4271 GCA_040397685.1 Pirellulales bacterium | reverse complement strand
CTTTAGCCTGTCTCTTCTTCCGACAGGCTGAAGCCTGACCTACGTCAGACCGCCAGGCCCGGAGGGCCGGGTAAGCACCAGCCGACGGACGTCGGCCAAGGGAATTTCGGCACGACGCCGGGAATTCCCGTGTACACAGACAGGCTGAAGCCTGTCCTACGTCGCCAGCAACTGGCTTATCAGTGGCAGGAGCTGCTTCTTGCGGCTCACGATGTTTTCGAGCGCATACAGGCTGCGGTCGAGCCGCGGGTAGTTGATGTCCTCGAACGCCTCCGACTCCTTCGAGAGGAGCAGGAGCGAACCATTGCTCACCACGTCGGTCACGAGCAGCGCCGCGAAGCCAAGCCGCTGCTTCTCCGCGAAGGCCTCGAGCGCCGTCCGCAAGGCATCCTTCCGCTCCCAGAAGAGATCGAAGCCCGTCTCCTCGATCTGCGAGATCGAGAACCGCACGCCGTGCTCCGTGAACTCCTTGCAGTCCTCGCGGATGACGTCGGCCGGCGACTTCGACCGCAGGGCCGAGCCGATCGCAAAAAACTCCTTCACGAAGGCGTCGAGATCGACGGCACACCGCGTCGCAAGCCACCCGAGCACGTCGCGATCGACGTCCGTCGTCGTGGGCGACCGCAGGTGGAGCGTGTCGGAGATGACGCCCGCCGCCATGCAGAGCGCGATCGCCGGCGCGGGCTCCACGCCCGCGGCGCGAAACTGCCGGGCCACGAGCGTGCACGTGGACCCCACCGGCTCGTTCACGAACCGGATCGGCTGGGTGCTCTTGAGGCCGCCGCCGAGCCGATGGTGGTCGAGCACCTCGACGATCTCGGCCTCTTCGGCCCCGTGCACAGCCTGCCCGAGCTCGTTGTGATCGACGAGCACGAGCTGCGGCCGGGGCGGATTGATGATGTCGGACTTGAACGCGAGGCCCACGAGCGCGCCATCGTCTCCCACCACGGGAAACACGGGCTGCGCCGAACGCTCGACCACGCCCCGCGCCTCCGCCACCGTCCACTTGCCGGGAATCGTGACCACGTCGCGCTCGACGACCGGGTCGATGAACTGGGCCGACTTGATGCGGAGCGTGGTGTTGACCGTGTCGAACGGGCTCGAGATCACCGACACACCCTTGGCCTTCGCGATCTCGACCACTTCCGAAGCCAGCGGAAACCCGCCGGTGATCACGATCGCCCGCACGCCGGCGTCGATCGCCGGCAGCTGGATCGAGGGCCGGTCACCGCACACCACGACGAGCCGCTCGAGTGGATACCGGTGCATCCGCTCCGTGAAGCCCTCTGCGCTCATCGCGCCCACCATCACGAGCAGTTCGTCGGCCCGGCCCGGATCGATTGCGTTGCGAAACTCCCCGCCGAGTACGTCGCAGATCTTCTGCAGGCTCGTGGTCACGGCCCGGGCCTTCGTCGAGTCGGCCGCGTCAGTGAAGAAGAGCTCCATCATCGTGAGGATCGAGAGCACCCCCGCCACCCGCCCCCCGTCCACCACGGGGATGGCCCGCAGGTCGCCCTTCCGCATCCGCTCGTAGGCCTCGTGGAACGCGTCGCCGAACGACGCCGTCACGATCTCGCGGCGGCACACGTCCTCGACCTGGGGCCGCACGTCCATCACGAGCCTCGGCGCGGCGAGACCCGCCCGCCGGAGGACGAACTCCGTGCGTTCGTTCGGCGGGCCGCAGCAGGCGGCGGCGGCGTCGGGCCGCGTCGTGCGCTGCAGCAGATCGGCGTAGGCGATCGCCGAGCAGATCGCGTCGGTGTCGGGGTTGCGGTGCCCGAAGACGAGCAGGCTCATCGGTGGATCACGCTTCGCCCGGGGCCTGGAGCCAGCAGGCGAGCGACGGATCCCAGGCCTGGATCTCGTCGGCGTGAAAATAGATGCTGATCTCGCGGGCCGCCGACTCCGGTGAATCGGAGGCGTGCACGAGGTTCATCTGCCGGCTCGCGGAGTAGTCGCCACGGATCGTGCCGGCGGCGGCCTTCAAGCCGCTCGTCGCGCCGAGCATCTCGCGGACCACGCGGATCACCTCCGGCCCCTCGAACACCGTCGCCACGACGGGCGAGGCCGTGATGAACTGCTCGAGCCCGGGATAGAAAGGCTTCTCGACGTGCTCGGCGTAGTGTTGCTTGGCGAGCGCGGGGGTGACGCGGAGCATCTTCATCGCCACCAGCCGCAGGCCCTTCTCCTCGAACCGCGCGAGGATCCTGCCGAGCAGCGATCGCTCGAGGCAGTCGGGCTTGAACATCACGAACGTCCGCTCCATGAATCAATGCTCTCCGGAAAAAAGGGGGATCGCGGCCGGGCCGCCCGTGAAACGAGTGTACTTAGCCTCCGGCCGCCACCGAAGGCCAGTGCAGATTCACGATTCAGAGCCGGATGTGCCCGGCTTGGACGGCCAGTAGAAACTCGCGGTTGCCCTCGAGGAGCGACGGCTCGGCGAGCAGTTCGCCCTCCGTGAGCCAGAGGATTTCCTCGACCTCCACCGGGTGCGGTACGAGCGCAGCCGCGTCGGCGAGGGCCACGGTCCACCATGCCAGCGCCGTGCCCCAGGGCGTGACGCTGCGCCACACGCACGCCTCGGCCGTGACCGCGGCCGCGAGCTCCTCGTGGCACTCGCGGACCACGGCGGCGTGCTCCTCCTCGCCCGGCTCGATGTGACCGCCCGGAAAGCAGACTCGCCCTCCGGCGGCCACCGTGCGGCCCCGCCTGATCGCGAGAAACCGTCCCTGTCGCCGCGCGATGGCGACCACGCCGCGCTTCACGATCTCCACTGTCTCCAGACGTTTTTCCGCTGCGGCCATACACTACACTGTGGCATCCTGCCGCCGATCCGAATACTCCCCCGCGAGCCGACCCATCGATGCACGCCGTTCCGCCGCCCAAGGGCCCTTCCAAGTTCAACCCGATGGCCGGCCGCCCGCTCGGGATGCCGGTCATCGTCATGCTCATCCTGGCTGGGCTCGCGCTCGTGACGATGTTCGCCCGCGAGCAGGCGAGCCTCCCGGCGACGATCAGCTACGACGAGTTCGTCCGCCAGGTGCAGGCGGGCAACGTGTCGGCCGTCGAGATCTCCGGCAACGCCCTGCAGGGCGAGTTTCGCGCGGCCCC
The DNA here is from genome assembly GCA_040397685.1 of Pirellulales bacterium. Taxonomy (GTDB): domain Bacteria; phylum Planctomycetota; class Planctomycetia; order Pirellulales; family UBA1268; genus RGVT01. The sequence continues at coordinate 1,160 of JBBAVM010000162.1, read as the reverse complement.
GCCCGCCGACCGGATGGGGGGCATCGGCAACGCCAAGGCCTTCCGGCTCGAACTCTCGAGCTACCTCGGCGAGGGCCTCGACAAACTCCTCCTTGACCATTCCGTAAAGACCACCGTCCGCCAGCCGAGCGACGGCACCGGCTTCCTCCTCGGGCTCTACATGCTCGTGCCGCTGTTGCTCATGGCGGGCTTCTGGATGACGCTCCGCCGGGCCCGCGATCCGCTCGCCGGCGGGGGCTTCCTCGGCAGCTTCTCGAAGTCGCCGGCGAAGCGCTACGGCGCCCAGGACAAGCAGGTCACCTTCGCCGACGTCGCGGGCCTCGAGGGCGTCAAGGAGGATCTCAAGGAGATCGTGGAGTTCCTCAAAGACCCGAAGAAGTTCCAGCGGCTCGGCGGCCGGGTGCCCAAGGGCGTGCTCCTCATGGGCCCGCCGGGCACGGGCAAGACGCTCTTGGCCCGCGCGGTGGCCGGCGAGGCGGGCGTGCCCTTCTTCTCGATCTCGGGCAGCGAATTCATCCAGATGTTCGTGGGCGTCGGTGCCTCGCGGGTCCGCGACCTCTTCAAGACCGCCAAGGACGCCTCGCCGTCGATCCTGTTCATCGACGAGATCGACGCCGTCGGCCGGCACCGCGGCGCGGGGCTCGGCGGCGGCCACGACGAACGGGAACAGACGCTCAACCAGATCCTCTCCGAGATGGACGGCTTCAGTCCGTCGGAGAGCGTGATCGTGCTCGCCGCCACGAATCGCCCCGACGTCCTCGACCCCGCCCTCCTCCGGCCCGGCCGGTTCGACCGCCACGTCACCGTCGATCGCCCCAACCAGAAAGCCCGGCTCGCGCTCTTCAAGGTTCACACCCGCAACGTGCCCCTCGCCTCCGACGTCGATCTCGACCGGCTCGCCAGCGGCACCGTCGGCCTCACCGGGGCCGACATCCGCAACCTCGTCAACGAGGCGGCCCTGTGGGCCACGCGGCACGACAAAGACGCCGTCGATTCCTCCGACTTCGACTACGCCCGCGACAAGGTGCTCATGGGCCCGAAGCGGGAGGAGGTGCTCGCCGGCCGCGAGAAGAAGATGACGGCCTACCACGAGGCCGGCCACGCACTCGGCGCCTGGCTCCTGCCCGGCGTGGACAAACTCCACAAGGTGACGATCATCC
>JBBAVM010000161.1:0-4283 GCA_040397685.1 Pirellulales bacterium | reverse complement strand
CATGACAGGCTGAAGCCTATCCCACAACGGAGGCATGACAGGCTGAAGCCTATCCTACGGTGTCACCCGCCTCGGCTTGTGAAAGGCCCGCACGTCGATCCAGGTCATGCCAGCCGCCTCGGCGGCGCGGATGCCGAGGTCGCTGTCTTCCCAGACGACGCAGCGCTCGGGACAGGCGGAGAGACGCCGGGCCGCCTCCAGGAAGGGCTCGGGGTCGGGCTTGTGCTTCGCGGTGTCCTCGCTGGCGACGAGCGTGTCGAAGCAATCGGCGATGCCGACGTGCTCGAGGATCCGCTGGCAGACGGCCCGGTGGCCGCCGGTGACCACGGCCAGCGGGATCCGGCCCAGAGCGCGGCGCACGACGTCCACGACGGGGTCGATCGCCTCCACATGCTCGAGTTGCGCGAGGAATGACGACTCCTTCATGTGCACGGCCCGGTCGAGGTCGATCTCGAGGCCGATCTCGCCGGCGAGTGTGGCCACGATGTCGCGGGTCGGCCGCCCGCCCAGGGCGTAGAAGCGGTCTTCGTCGAACGCGATGCCATGGGCCTGGGTGACGTGGAGCCAGGCCCGGTAGTGGGCCGGCATCGTGTCGGCGAGCGTGCCGTCGCAGTCGAAGAGCAACGCGTCGTGGTCCTGGAGCCGCCACACAGGTGGGGTGGGCATGGTTGTATCGCCTGGGGGGCCGGAGCCGCGGGGTGGGAAACGGCGTCGTGCCGGGAAAGTAACCTATGGTTGGTCCGGAAAACAGGCCGCCCACCCTCCTGGTTTCGACCCATGCAACTGCCCCCCCTCGGCATCCGCCTGCGACTGCTCCTGCTCGGCATCCTGCCGGCGGTGCTCATCCTCGCCACGGTCCTCGCGATCAACTACTTCCGGATGCAGTCGCTCCTGCTGTCGTTCGGCGAGGAGCTGTTGCTCGATCGGGTCAGGATCATCGCCGGGGAGATCGATCGCGGCACGCTCGAGGCCGTCACGACCGCCCGCGTGATGGCGCTCGCCGCCGAGGAGGGGTTTTTTGGGCGCCGCGAGGAATCGCTGGCGTTCGCCCGGCGGGTGCTCGAATCGTATCCACAATATTACGGCGCCTACTTCGGCTACGAGCCCGACGCCGACGGCCGCGACGCCGATCCGGCCACGAAGCAGCTGCCGGCGGAAGCGCTCGGCCCGGGCGGCCGCTTCATTCCCTATTGGTTTCGCAAACCCGGCGCGCCGCAGGGGATCGCGCTCAAGCCTCTCGCGCTCATGGACGGGCTCTACTACGAGGGCTGCCGCGAGCGACTCCTCGATGCGTCGCAGCCCGACAAGGCGATGGTGACCGAGCCCTACGACTACGAGGGGAGTTTGCAGGTCGAGGACACCTACCCCATCGTGCGCGACGGGCGGTTCAAGGGAGTGGCCGGCATCGATCGCGACCTCGACGGGCTCGCCGCCAGGCTGCAGGCCCTGAAGGAGAGCCAGCGGCTCCAGGGCTGGCATGTCGAGATCATGCTCGTGAGCCGGCTCGGAAAGGTGGTCGCATCCACGCTCAAGACGGCCGACCTCCTCGCCAAGCCGATCGCCGAGACGCCCTACGCCGATCTCCTGGGGGCGTTCCATCGGGCGCCCACGCTCGATGCCGTGCGGACCGCGGCCGATCCGCTCACGGGCGAGGCGAGCCTGTTTGCCGCGGCCAAGGTGCCGACCGGTTCATGGACGCTCGTCATGAAGATGGCCCGCGAGGACATTCTCGGCCGGATCCGGCGGCCGCTCGCCCTGAGCGCGGTGATCGCCGGGAGCGGCATGGCCGGAGTCCTCGGGCTCATCTGGTGGCTCACGAACACGCTCACGCAGCGGATCGGGCGGGCCGTGGCGGCGTCGCGGCGGGTCGCGGCCGGCGACCTCGCCGGCGGGATCGAGGCCCGTGGTGGCGACGAGACGGGGCAGCTGCTCCGCGACATCGGCGCGATGACCACGAGCCTCCGCGACATCGTCTCGCAGGTCAAGCAGTCGAGCCTCGATCTCAACGCCACCGCGCGGCAGCTCTCGGCCGCGGGTCTGCAGCAGGAGCACGCGATCCATTCGCTGGGCGCGAGCACGAGCGAGGCGGCCGTGGCGAGCCGGCAGATCGCCGTCACGGGGCAGGAGCTGCTCGGCACGATGGACGAGGTCGCGGCCGTGGCGAGCGACACCGCCGCCGTGGCTGGCGCGGGCCGGGAAAACATCGCCGGCATCGAGACCACGATGGCCCAGCTCGAGCGGTCCACGACCGACTTCTCCGATCGGCTCGCGGCGATCCGCCAGCGGGCGGAGGACATCAACATGGTGATCACGACGATCACGAAGGTGGCCGATCAGACGAACCTGCTCTCGATCAACGCCGCGATCGAGGCGGAAAAGGCGGGGGAATACGGTCAGGGGTTCATCGTGGTGGCCCGCGAGATCCGCCGGCTCGCCGACCAGACCGCCGTCGCGACGCTCGACATCGAGCGGCTCGTGGAGCAGATGCAGCAGGCGGTGACGGCCGGGGTGGACCAGATGGGGCGGTTCGCCGTCGAGGTGAAGCAGGGCGTGGAGCGGGTGCATGCGATCAGCGCCCAGTTCTCCGACGTGATCGACAAGGTGCAGGGGCTGACCGGCCGGTTCGAGCACGTGAATCAGGGCATGAAGGCCCAGGCTGCCGGGGCCGCGCAGATTACCGAGGCCCTCACGACGCTCACCGAGGGCTCGCGGGCCGCGGCCGGGGCGCTGCGGGAGTTCAAAGAGGCCTCGCAGCACATGGTGCAGAGCGTCGATGGCCTCACGCAGACCGTCAGCCGCTTCAATCTCGGGGAAGTAGGACAGGCTTCAGCCTGTCTTGCCGGGAAGTAGGACAGGCTTCAGCCTGTCTCGCCGGGAAGTAGGACAGGCTTTAGCCTGTCTTCATCGGAAGTAGACAGGCTTCAGCCTGTCGCATTCATGCAACGACAGACCGAAGCCTGTCCTGCGCGTGGCAATCTGGGCAAGGGCGGCTTCCCCTGCCGATCCCGGCCTCTCTGCCGGAAATCCTCATGCTGCCGATGGCGGTGAGTCGATCACTCCTGACGATCATGCCGGTTGTGCGGCGCGGGTCAGGACCCGTCCTCGCAATCGGCGACCGTCAGGAATGCCAAGCGGATGGCTCACGACGCCGCCCACCGACCAGGAGCGAAGCGAACCGTTGCCCGGATGCGGGCGCTGCGCCGCCGTGCCGCCGCGTGGCGGCGAGCGGCGCGGCGGGCGGTCACGCTCGCCTTGGTGGCCGGCACGCTGCTCGGGCCGGTGAGCGACGCGGCGGCCCAGATGGGCCAGACGGCGATGGCCCCGGCCGCGGGGATCGTGAATGGCGGCCTGCAGCGGTTCCAAAACCTGAGCGAGAACGGCCCCGGCTGGATGTACTGGGGCGTGAACGCCGCCGACCGTGGCCTCGGCTACCGCGGCAGTTACATGACGCTCGGCGGGTTCATCCCGTTGGCCGAGGACGATCTCGGCGGCTTCTGGGCGGCCGATCTCCGCAGCCATCTGTCGAACTACGGCGGCTTCTTCTCGAACGTCGGCGCCGTCCGCAAGCAGTTCATCGGCGGCACGCTCCTGGGCGTCGGCGTCTACTGGGACTACGACGGCGACCAAAACCAGTATTCCGCCACGCCGATCCTCGGCACGCCCTACACGTTCGCGGGTGGCCAGTCGTACAACCAGGTCGGCGTGTCGGGCGAGTGGCTCACCGACTGGGGCAACCTCCGCAGCAACGGCTACATCCCCGTCGGCACGACCGCGCAGCTCACGGGGCCGTTCGTCGGCAACGTGGTGCTCTGCCAGAACGGCATCAATGCAGCCCTCGGCGGGGCCGATCTCGAGGTCGGCGCCTACGTGCCGGGCCTGTCCGACTGGGCGGGGATGGTGAGCGTCGGCGGCTACGCCCTCGGCAACACGAGCTACTCGTTCCCGAGCGGCGCGGCGGCCGTGCCGTGGTTCGGCGGTGTCTATACCCGCCTCGACCTGACGCTGCTGAAGAACTGGGACTTCTCGCTGCAGGCCAACAACGACAGCTACTTCGACTGGACGGGCTTCGCCCGGCTGACGTACCGCATGGGTGGCAGCCGCCGCCGCAACGTGCCCGACCAGGTCGAGCAGCCGATGATGCGCAACGAGCACATCGTGCGGGCCTACCAGGCGCCGGAAACGGCGATCAACCCGGAGACGGGGACGCCGTGGCGGGTCTTCCACGTGGATAACAGCGTGGCGGGGCCCGGCAACGGCACGGCGGAGTCGCCGTTTACGACGCT
>JBBAVM010000160.1:0-4336 GCA_040397685.1 Pirellulales bacterium | reverse complement strand
GGCGCGTTGAGGCATGACAGGCTGAAGCCTGTCCCACAAAGGCAGGGCGGCGCGTTGAGGCATGACAGGCTGAAGCCTGTCCCACGACAAGAGGCATGACAGGCTCCTGTTTATCAGGTCACCCGATCCAGCGATTCACGAGCCCGGCGAACGACCCGAGCAGTTCGCCGCGGCTGACGGCGGCGTCGGCCCCGGCCGCGACCGCGTCGGCCAGGCGATCCTTGTGCACGTGCGGCCCGAAGGCCACGAGTTTCGCGGAGCGGCCCGTGGCCGCCGCCTGCTTCTCGATCAGTTTGGCGACGCCGGTCACGATCACGGCCGCATCGCCGGCCAGCGACTGCAGGTCCAGCAGCACGAGATCGAACGGCCCTTCGCGCGGCTCGTCGTCGAGGCTGCGAAGCGTCTCCACCCGCGCCGGCAACGGTCGCGCAAGACCCGCGATCCGGCTCGTCGAGAGGAGGTCGGGCGACACCAGCAGGATTTTGAGTTCGTCGGCCACGCTCCGCTCCCAAGCGTCTGATCCCCGTACGATGGAGGCAGCGTAGCAGGAGCCTCGTCATGCCACCAAGCACCCGCCGATGAACGACTCGCAGCCTCCATATGCGGCCTGGTGCGGCGGCGAAGCGGTCGCGGTCGCACCGCTCTCAGGCACGGGATTCAGCGGGTCGCGCCTGTACCGCGTGGAGCGCTCCGGCGGCGAGACGTGGGTCCTGAAAAGCTTCGCCCCCCACGTCTCGCCGCAGCACGCCGCGTGGATCCACTCGCTCATGGCCCACCTGCGGGCCGGGGGCGTGGCCGCGGTGCCCCGTGTGGCCAGCCTGCCAGCGACGGCGAGTGGAGCCCGGGGCACGACCGTGGCTCGGGGGGCGGAGGGCACGCTCTGGGAACTCGTCGAGTTTCTCCCGGGGCGACCCCGGCACACGCCACGCCCGGCAGAGGCCGCCGCGGCCCTCGCCACGCTCGGCCATCTGCACGCCGTGGCCGCGACGCTCCCGCCTGCCGCGACGGCCGTCGAGCCGTCGGCCGGAGTCGAACGCCGCACGCTCCAGGCCGCACGGATGCTGGCCGCCCCCTGGCCAACGCTCGCAACCCTGGCCGCGTCGGAGCACTCGCTCGGCGAGGTGGCCGCGCGACTGCTGGCCGCGGTCGAGACCTTCGAGGCCTGCCGCGGCCGGGCGACGCTCGAGGCGCTGGCCGCCGTCGGCCCGGTGCCCGTGCGCGCGCAGCCGGTGCTCCGCGATGTCTGGAGCGACCATGTGTTGTTTCATGACGACGGTCGTTTGTCGGGATTCATCGACTTCCACGCCGCCGGGCGCGACGCTCCCGCGACCGACATCGCCCGGCTGCTCGGGAGTTGGACCCATGATCCGGCGGCGATCTCGGTGACCGACCACTGGCCGGCCGCCATCGCGGCCTACGCGCCCGACCGGCCACTCTCGCCGCGCGAACGCCGGTGCATCGACTGGCTCCACGCCTCGGCCGTGATCTGCGGCCTCGACAACTGGTTCCGCTGGCTGATCCAGGAACGCCGCCAGTTCGACAATGGGCACCGCGTCGTGGCCCACATGGATCGGCTCCTCACGCTCCTTCCGGGGGCCCTCGCCACCGCCCGGGAGATTCGGCCGGACCGCGATTGACCCCGGGAAAACGACCCCGGTAGGATTTTTTCAACAATGCCGGTCTGTCCGTTTCGCACCCTCCGAGTCCTGGCCCTGTTCGCGGCGGTCGCCTGCGCGCCGGTTGGGGCTGGTCGGTCGGTCCGCGCGGCCGAGCCGCCGGCGTTCGACCCCCTGGCCGGAGTGAAGGCCGCCCTGCCCGCCCCCATCCGTGTCGAGGGAGCACTTGAATCCGGGCCCGACGGAACGCCCGTGCTGGCCGTCACGGCGGTGCTCGAGGAAGGCTGGCATCTCTATTCGCTCGAGCAGAAGCCCGGCGGCCCGAAGCCGACCCGGATCAAGGTGGCCGCGGATTCCCCGCAGGTGCCATCCGGCCCCTTTCAGCCGGCCGATCCCCCGCACCGCCGCACGATCGAGGACGTTCCCGGCTGGCAGGGGCTCGTCGTCGAGGAGCATTCCGGCCGGATCACATGGAGGGCTCCGCTGAAACCGAATCCGGGGGCCAGCGCGCCGGCCATCCACGGCACCGTCAGCGTTCAGTTGTGCCGCGACAACGCCTGCACGCCGCCGGAAACGCTCGCGTTTACGGTTGCCACTCCCGGCCCTGCGAAGCCTGCGGCCCGACCGAGTGCCCAGCCCGCCGCCGGCCTGGCCGTGCCGCCAGCCCCGTCATTCACGCCCGAGCAATCGCACGCGCGGGTGGAAGCGGCGTTCGGCCCTTCTCGCCCCGGCGCCTCGGGCGGTCGGGTCTGGCCGCTGCTGGTGAAGCTGCTTCCCGACGCCGGTTGGCACCTCTACGCCCCGGCAGCGAGCAGCAAGACCGCCGTCGGGCAGGGCAAGCCGACGCTCGTATCGGTGCCACCAACCGCCGCGGCTCGGGTCACGAGGATCGCCGCGGTCGAGGCCGAGCCGGCGACCGATCCGGCCCTCGTCGCCGCGGGAGCCGTCGAGGGCCCGATCTCCCTCGAACTGCTGTTCGCGCCACAGGGCGCTAACCCGCAACCTCTCGATGTGGTCGTTGGATTCCAGGCCTGCAGCGAATCGACATGCGATCCACCGACGGCCGCACGGCTGACCGTCACGCTCCCGGCCGATGACGACCCGCTCAACGCCAAGGTGCAGTTCGCTCCGGCCCGGTACGCCGAGGCGGCCCAGGCGGCGGCGGCCATCGACCTGCCCCGTATGCCGACCCGCTCCCCCAGCATCGGCCCGGCCCCCGCACCGGCCGCGGATCCGCCTGCTCCCCGTTCACTGTCGCTGCCAATGGCGCTCCTCATGGGGCTCGCCGGCGGCCTGATCCTCAATCTCATGCCGTGCGTGCTGCCGGTGCTCGGGCTCAAGCTGATGTCCTTCGCGCAGCAGTCGGGGAAGGCCAGGCAGGAAGTGTTTCGCATGAACCTTTGGTATTGCGCGGGGCTGTATGCGGTGTTCTTCGTGCTGGCCACGGCGAGCGTGGCGGCCAACCTCGGCCTCGGGAGCGAAAACCTGGCTTGGGGCGAACAGTTCACCTCGACGCGGTTCAATGTCACGATGGCCGCGATCGTGTTTGCCTTCGCGCTGTCGTTCCTCGGTGTCTGGGAACTCCCGATCCCGGGCTTCATCGGCGAGAAGGCGGGCCACGTGCAGTCGCAGGAGGGACCGCTGGGAGCGTTCCTCAAGGGCGTGCTCAGCACCGTGCTGGCGACGCCCTGCAGCGGCCCGTTCCTCGGGCCGGTGTTCGGGTTCACGCTGTCGCAGCCCACTCCCGTCACCTACGCGGTGTTCGGGGCGATCGCCACCGGCATGGCCCTTCCCTATCTGCTCGTGGGCATGGTTCCCGGCCTCGTGAAGTTTCTGCCGCGGCCCGGCGCCTGGATGGAGACGCTCAAGGAGGTGCTGGGCTTCGTGATGCTGGGCACGGTCGTGTTTTTGTTCACGTTCCTCGACCACGACTTTTTTATCCCCACGTTCGCCCTGCTGGTGGGCATCTGGGCAGCCTGCTGGTGGGTGGGCCGGGCGCAGGAAACCGGCCTCGGCACCGTGGGCTTCGGCCGGTGGGTGCAGGCCGCGGCGATCGCGACCGTGATCGGGAGCCTGGCGTTCGCCTTCCTCGGGCCGGTGAAGTCGATCCTGCCGTGGGAGCCTTTCTCGCGGGCCCGGCTGGCGGAGCTCCAGAAGAGCGGGGCCACCGTGCTTGTCGATTTCTCGGCCGACTGGTGCATGACGTGCAAGCTCAACCTGGCCACCGCGATCGAGACCACGCGGGTCAAGGCGGCGATCGAGGCGAACCGTGTCGTGCCGCTCCTCGCCGACTGGACGGAGGAGTCGCCCGAGATCAAATCGATGCTCGAGACGCTCGAGAGCCGCTCGATTCCCGTGCTCGCCGTGTTCCCAGCCGCACAGCCCGACGAACCGCCCCGCGCGCCGATCATCCTCCGCGACCTGATCACGGAATCCCAGGTGCTCGACGCCCTGAAGCAGGCCGGCCCGTCGCGACCGACGATCGCGAACCTCCGCTCCGCCTCGCTGCCGTAATACGTAGGACAGGCTTCAGCCTGTCATGCTTCAGCCTGTCATGCCTCGCGTCGCCCAAGCCGGCTTCGGGCTCCCCGTATCCCATCGCCGGACGTTCGCCTCCGCCCTCCAGGCTCCGGCTCACTCGGACCTGCCTGCGCTGCGCCATCCATGGCTCCGCTGGTCAGCTACGCCGGCTCCCGGGACACGGGGAGCCCGAAGCCTCG
>JBBAVM010000159.1:0-4467 GCA_040397685.1 Pirellulales bacterium | reverse complement strand
GAACCTAGACAAAGGGAACCAAAATCCCTTGTGCTACCGTTACACCATCGGGCAGACGAACTGCAGAAATAGTCTAAAGGATTCCGGTCAGGTGCCGCAGAACGTGCGGTAGGGGCCGCAGCCCGGTGGAGGACCGTCGCGATAGGCCTCCGTCGCGGCGGTGTCGGCGAAGGGATCGCGCAGGGCGTCGAGGAGCCGCTCAAACGGACCGAGGTCGTGGGCATCGGCCGCCGCGAGCGCCTCCTCCACGCGATGGTTGCGCGGGATCACGAGCGGGTTGGCCCGCCGCATGGCCGCGGCGGCCTCGGCGATCGGGCGGGGCTCGCGGGCCAGCCGTTCCCGCCATCGGCCGCACCAGGCGGCGAACGCATGATCGGCGGGGGCGTCGGCGGGCGGCGGCCCGGCGGCTCGCGACGCGAGGCTGGCGAACGTCGCGGTGAAGTCGGCCCGCGCCTCGTGCATCCAGCGCAGGAGCGCGAGGAAGAGCTCTCGGTCGCCGGTATCCTCGGTGGCGAGGCCGAGCTTCGTCCGGGCCCCGGCGAGCCAATGCCGCTCGTACCGCTCGGGGAACGTCGCCAGGATGCCGCGGGCCCGTTCGAGGGCCGCGGTCTCCTCGTCGGCCAAGAACGAGAGCAGGCTCTCCGCCAGCCGGGCGAGATTCCAGTGGGCGATGGCCGGCTGGTTCGCATAGGCGTAGCGGCCGTCGCGGTCGATCGAGCTGAACGTCGTGGCGGGATCGTAGGCGTCGAGAAACGCACAGGGGCCGTAGTCGATCGTCTCGCCCGAGACGGCCATGTTGTCGGTGTTCATGACGCCATGCACGAAGCCGACGTGCATCCACTTCGCGACGAGCGCCGCCTGCCTCTCGACGACAGCTTCGAGGAAGGCCGCGGCGCGGTCGTCGGCCGCGACGAGGCCTGGGTCGTGGCGGGCGATCGCATGGTCGAGGAGCGCGGCGCCGAGGCCGCGATCGCCGAGGGCGGCCGCATATTCGAACGTGCCCACGCGGATGTGGCTCGCGGCCACGCGGGTGAGCACGGCGCCCCGCAGCACCTGTTCGCGGAGCACGGCCTCGCCCGTGGTCGCGACGGCGAGGCTCCGCGCGGTGGGGATGCCGAGGGCGTGCATGCCCTCGCTCACGAGATACTCCCGGAGCATCGGCCCGAGTGCGGCCCGGCCGTCGCCGCCGCGGGAGTAGGGGGTGCGGCCCGCTCCCTTCAGTTGGATGTCGAACCGACGGCCGTCGGGAGCGATCTGCTCGCCGAGGAGGATCGCCCGGCCGTCGCCGAGGTTCGTGAAGTGGCCGAATTGGTGGCCGGCGTAGGCCTGGGCGATCGGCTCGGCGCCCGGAGGCAGTTCGTTGCCGGCAAAGATGGCGGCGCCCGAGTCGCGGAGCACCTCCGGATCGAGCCCGAGGTCGCGGGCGAGCGGCTCGTTGAGCGCGACCAGACGCGGAACGCGGACGGGCATGGGTGCCGTGCGGGTGAAGAGCGTCTCCGGCAGGCAGGCGTAGGAGTTGTCGAAGTGCCACCCGGCATCGGGCAAAGAGAGGGGCATGGGCCTGAGGATAGCAGGTGCGTAGGACAGGCTTTAGCCTGTTGCGGGTACGTAGGACAGGCTTCAGCCTGTCTGTGTTTACGGGCAGGCTCGGCCTCGTGCCGACCTGCCCTTGGCCGACCTCCGTCGGCTGGTGCTCACCCGGCCCTCCGGGCCTGGTGCGTAGGACAGGCTTTAGCCTGTTGCGGGGCATGACAGGCTGAAGCCTGTCCTACGTGGTGCGCAGGGCATGACAGGCTGAAGCCTGTCCTACAGGGTCTTCGCGAGCTGGCTCGTGACGGCGAAGGAGAGCTGCTCGAGCTCGATCGCGAGATCCACCGACACGCTCTGGACGTGCGGCGGGAGCGCGAGCGTGACCGGTGCGAAGTTCACGATCCCTTCGATGCCCGCGGCCACGAGCCGGTCGGCCGCTTCCTGCGCCCGCTCGGCCGGGACGACGATCATGCCCAGCCGGATCCCCTTGGCTTTGACGACCGCCGGCAGTTCGTTGAGGGGGTGAATCCGCACCCCCTGGATCACCTGCCCGACCTTCGCGGGATCGGCGTCGAAGGCCGCCTCGATCGAAAAGTTTTGCCGGCCGAAGCCGCGGTACCCGAGCAGCGCCTGGCCGAGATTGCCGACGCCCACCATGACCACGGGCCAGGCATGGTTCGTTCCCAGGATGTCGCGCATCGCGTGGATCAGTTCGTCGCACCGGTAGCCCACGCCGGGATAGCCGAACTGCCCGAAGAACCCGAGGTCTTTTCGCACCTGGGCATCGCTGAATCCGAGCAGCGTGCCGAGCTGGCTCGACGAGATCGTCTGCTGGCCCGCGGCCTGAAGCCGCTGCAATTCGCGGAGGTAGAGGCTGATCCGGCTGACGACGACCTTCGGCACCGTGGCGTCGGACGGGATCTCCCCAGGCTGCGGTGGTCGGGAGTCGGTCATCGGCTCGGCCCGTGCGCTGCACCCGTCGGGACGCCTGAAGTGGCCCGACCAGGGGAGACTCTACCCGCCCCAGCCGTCATATCGCAACGAAACCGGGCATCCGGGTCAACCTGCACCGGTTGTAGGGCCACTGGGGCTCTGGAAAAGCGGAGCGGATTGCGGTGACTGATCAACCTGCGGGGAGTTTGTGGTCGATCTTTTGGAAGGTGCGGAAGTGGATCGCCACCTCCGCGCTCCCAGCGTTTCGTTCCCAGTTTTTCCACCGTTTTGAGGAGCCGTCCTCGAGAGAGGCAGCAGACATGAAACAGATGTGGCGAGTGTGTCTGCTGGCGTTTTGCTGTATCGCGTCGTCGGTGAGGATCGCCGACGCCGCCTACTGCGGGATCGCCAGCTACAAGCACGGCGCCGCGAAACTGACCACGGTCGGTTTCGCGCACGCCCGGGCGGGGTGTTCGAGTTGTGAGACGTCGGCCAGCGAACCCAGCTGCGCCGCCAAGCCGTCGTGCACGGGCACGCGGATGGTGAAGGACGTCGTGTACGAGCAGAAGCAGTACACCTGCTACAAGACGGTCTGCGAGAAGATCGTCGAGCAGCGGGAGATCGACTGCGTCCGCTACGAGACGGAGAAGTCGTTCAAGGAACTCTCCTACACCGTGTGCAAGCCGGTGTGGGAGACCCGTTCGCGCACCGTCAACTACACCGTGTGCAAGCCGGTGTGGGAGACGGTCACGAAGGAGATTCCCTACACGGTCTGCAAGCCCGTGTACGAGACCCGCGAGGAGACCTACACGGTCTGCAAGCCGGTCTACGAGACGCGGACGCGTGAGATCCGCACGACGGTCTGCAAGCCGGTGTACGAGACCTGCACGAAGGAGATCCCCTACACGGTGTGCAAGCCCGTGTACGAGACCCGCGAGCAGACCTACACGGTGTGCAAGCCGGTCTACGAGACGATGACGAAGGAGATCCCCTACACGGTGTGCAAGCCGGTGTACGAGACCCGCGAGCAGTGCTACACGGTCTGCAAGCCGGTCTACGAGACGCGGTCGCGCGAGGTCCCCTACACGGTGTGCAAGCCCGTGTACGAGACCCGCGAGCAGTGCTACACGGTCTGCAAGCCGGTGCACGAGACGATGACGAAGGAGATCCCCTACACGGTCTGCAAGCCCGTGTACGAGGAGCGGCAGGAGACCTACACGGTCTGCAAGCCGGTCAAGGAGGTGTGCACCAAGGAGATCCCCTATACGGTGTGCAAGCCGGTGTGGGAGACCCGCGAGCGCGACGTCTGCAAGACGGTGTGCAAGCCGGTCCACTCCACGAAGACCGTCAAGGTCTGCGGTGGCCACTGGGAGACGGAGACCTGCGAGATCCCCGGCCCGGTGATCACACGCTGCGTGCGGGAGCCCGGCTGCTGGGTGTGCGATCCGTGCACCGGCAAGAAGTGCTACGTGCCCGGCAAGGTCAACAAGGTCGAGGAGCAGTGCCCGCCGCGCACCATCACGAAGAAGAAGTGGGTGCCGACGGTCTGCGAGAAGGAGATCCAGTGCGTTCGGTACGAGCGTGAGACGATCGTCGAGAAGCAGTGCTACAAGGTCTGCAAGATGGTCGCCGAGCAGCGGGTGAAGACCTGCTCCTACACGGTCTGCCGGATGGTTCCGGAAGAGCGCGTCCGGTGCTACAAGGTCTGCAAGATGGTTCCGGAGCAGCGTGTCCGCACCTGCACCTACACCGTCTGCAAGATGGTGCCCGAGCAGCGTGTTCGGACGTATCAGGTGTGCCGCATGGTTCCGGAGCAGCGTGTCCGCACCTGCACCTACCAGGTGTGCCGCATGGTTCCGGAGCAGCGTGTTCGGACGTACCAGGTGTGCCGGATGGTTCCTGAGCAGCGTGTCCGCACCTGCTCGTACCAGGTGTGCCGCATGGTGCCCGAGCAGCGTGTTCGGACGTATCAGGTGTGCCGCATGGTTCCGGAGCAGCGTGTCC
>JBBAVM010000158.1:0-4480 GCA_040397685.1 Pirellulales bacterium | reverse complement strand
TAGGACAGACTTCAGTCTGTCGGGCCCAGCGTAGGACAGACTTCAGTCTGTCGGGCCCAGCGTAGGACAGACTTCAGTCTGTCGGTTTCAGTGACAGGCTAAAGCCTGTCCTACGCCTGTCCTACGTCTTGGCGAACGTGAAGCTGTCCTGGACGAAGTCGATCCGGACGCTGCTTCCCTCGGGAAACTTCCCCGAGAGCAGCTCGCGGGCGAGTTCGTTCTGCAGCTGCTGCTGGATCACCCGCTTGAGCGGCCGCGCGCCGTACACCGGGTCGTAGCCCAGCCGGGCGATCTCGTCGAGCGCGCCGTCGGTGCATTCGAGCGTGATGCCCGCCTTCGCGGCCTGCTTCACGAGCCGCTGGATCTGGATGTCCACGATCCGGCGGATGTGCTTCTTGTCGAGCGGGTGGAAGACGATCGTCTCGTCGATGCGGTTCAAGAACTCCGGCAGGAACCGGGCCTGCAGGGCCTCCTTCACGGCATCGCGGACCTCCTGCTCGCTGCCCCCCTCCTTCGTGATCTCCTGGATCGCCTGGCTGCCGACGTTGCTCGTCATCACGACGATCGTGTTCGTGAAATCGACGGTGTGGCCGAGGCTGTCGGTGAGCCGGCCGTCGTCGAGCACCTGGAGCAGCACGTTGAACACGTCGCGGTGCGCCTTCTCCATCTCGTCGAGCAGCACGACCGAGTAGGGCCGGCGCCGCACCGCCTCCGTAAGCAGGCCCCCCTCCTCGTAGCCGACGTAGCCCGGAGGCGCGCCGATGAGCCGGGCGACGGTGTGCTTCTCCATGAACTCGCTCATGTCGATCCGCACCATCGCGTTCTCGTCGTCGAAGAGCACCTCGGCGAGCGCCTTGCAAAGCTCGGTTTTGCCGACGCCCGTCGGCCCCAGGAAAATGAACGACCCGATCGGCCGATTCGGATCCTGAAGCCCGGCCCGGCTGCGCCGCACCGCGTCGCTCACCGCCTCCACCGCCTCCTCCTGCCCCACGACCCGCTGGTGCAGCCTGTCTTCGAGCACGAGGAGCTTCGCCCGCTCGGTCTCGACGAGCCGCGTCACGGGGATCCCGGTCCACGCGCTCACGACCTCCGCGATCTCCTCCGGGCCGACCTCGCGGCGCAGCAGCCGCTTGGCTCCGGGCTTCGCCGCGTCCTTGCCGTCCTTCTCCGAGCCCTCCTGCTCGAGCCGCTGCTGGAGCTGCTTGCGCTTCACGTCGAGCTCGTAGAGCTTCTGATACATCTCCTCGGCCACGGGCTGGCCCGACGCCTGCCGCTCCTTGACCTGGATGCCGGCCTGGTCGAAGGCGTGCTGCACCTCGTCGAGCTGCTTCCGCAGTTCCTGTGCGCTGCCGACGCCCAGCTTCTCCGCCTCCCACTGCTGCCGGAGGTCGGCGAGCTTCTTCCGCAGCGTCGCCGACTCCTCCTCGATCTCGACGAGCCGCTCCTTGGCGTGTTCCTCGGTCTCCTCGGCCAGCTGCCGGGCCGCGAGTTCGAGCTGCACCAGCCGACGCTGCACCTCGTCGATCTCGCTCGGCACGCTCTGGAGTTCCATCGCGATCCGGCTCGTGGCCTCGTCCATGAGGTCGATCGCCTTGTCGGGCAGGAAGCGGTCGGCGATGTAGCGGTGCGAGAGCTCGGCCGCCGCGACGAGGGCCGAGTCCTTGATCTTCACCCCCTTGTGGTGCGCCTCGTAGCGGGGCTTGAGCCCCCGGAGGATCGCGATCGTGTCCTCCACGCTCGGCTCGCCGACGAACACCGGCTGAAACCGCCGCTCGAGCGCGGCATCTTTCTCGATGTGCTTGCGGTATTCGTCGAGCGTGGTCGCCCCGATGCACCGCAGCTCGCCGCGGGCGAGCGCGGGCTTGAGCAGGTTGGCCGCATCCGAGCCCCCCTCGGCCGCCCCGGCGCCGATCACGGTGTGCAGCTCGTCGATGAAGAGGATCACGTTGCCGGCCGCCGCCTCGACCTCCCGCAGGATCGCCTTGAGCCGGTCCTCGAATTCGCCGCGATACTTCGTGCCGGCGATGAGCGCGCCCAGGTCGAGCGCGACGACGCTGCGGCCCTTCAGCGTCTCGGGCACGTCGGCCTGCACGATCCGCAGGGCGAGCCCCTCGGCGATCGCCGTCTTGCCGACGCCCGGCTCGCCGATGAGCACGGGATTGTTCTTCGTGCGGCGCGACAGCACCTGGATCACGCGGCGGATCTCGGCGTCGCGGCCGATCACCGGATCGAGCTTGCCCTGGCTGGCCCGCTTCGTGAGATCGATGCCGTATTTCTCGAGGGCCTGGAACTTCTCCTCGGGGTTTTGGTCGGTCACCCGCGACTGGCCGCGCACCGCCTGCAGCCCCGCCAGCAGCTCCTTCTCGCCCACGGCCGCCAGCTGGAGGACGTTCTTTGCCTTCGACGGCACCTTCACGAGCGCGAGCAGCAGGTGGTCGGTCGAGACGAACTCGTCCTTCATGGTGTGCGACTCGGTGGTCGCCGTCTCGAACACCTTCACGAGCTCCTGGTCGGGCTGCGGCTGCGCGCCGCCGCTCACCTTCGGCAGGTGGGAAAGCTCGGCCTCCGTGATCCGCTCCAGGTGGCCGAGATCGACGCCGATCTTCTGAAACAGCGGGTGGACGATCCCCTCCCGCTCGTGCAGGAGCCCGGCGAGCAGGTGCACCGGCGTCACCTGCGGATTGCCGCGGGTGCCGGCCAATTCGACCGCCGCCTGCACGGCCTCCTGGGCCTTGATCGTGAACTTGTCGAATCGGAATGGCATGTGTTACTCCTCCCTCTCCCTCTGGGAGAGGGCCGGGGTGAGGGTGCCCACCCTGAGCCCTGCTCTCAGCGACTCCGCTACGTCGATCAGTCGCTCGACGACGGCATCGGTTTCATGCGTGACGTCGCTGTTCCAAAACCGCGTCACCGCAGCGCCATGACGCTGCAAAAACTCGGTTCGCTTGGCATCATAAGCCCGAGCCTCGTCGGTGTTGTGCTGCCCACCATCCAGCTCAATCACCCAGTTGAGTTCACTGCAGAAGAAATCGGCGATATACGGCTCGATGGGGTGCTGCCGCCGAAATTTCAAGCCTAGCAACCGACGGTCTCGCAGAACGGCCCAGAGGATCGCCTCTGCCTTCGACTGCCCGCGGCGCATGTTTCTCGCAAACTCGAGAAGCCTCTTCGAGACGAGGCTGCGGTTGCTCATGAACATCCTCCCTCGCCCTCTGGGAGAGGGCCGGGGGGAGGGTGCCCTGAAGATCCAGCCGTCTCCGCCTTCCGGCACCCTCACCCGGCCTTCGGCCACCCTCTCCCGGAAGGAGAGGGCATCACTATCCTTTGACCTCGAACTCGGCGTCGATCGTGTCGTCGGGGCCCTTGCCGCCGGCGCCGGCTTCGGCCTCGGGGGTCGCGCCGCCGCGCTGGGCGGTCTGGTCATAGAGCACCCGCGACAGGGCGTGGGCCGCCTGCTCGAGCGCGGCGTGGGCCGAAGTGATCGCGTCGGCGTCTTCGCCCTTGGCCGTTTCGCGGGCCTTGGCGATCGCCGCCTCGATCGGGGCCTTGTCGGAGCCCGACAGCTTGCCGTCGTTCTCCTTGATCAGCTTCTCGGTCTGGAAGCAGAGCGACTCCGTCTTGTTGCGGGCCTCGGCCAGCCGGGCCTTCTTCTTGTCTTCCTCGGCATGCTCCTCGGCGTCGCGTCGCATCCGCTCGATCTCGGCCTCGTTCAGGCCGCTCGACTGCTCGATGCGGACGGTCTGCTCCTTGTTGCTGCCGAGGTCCTTGGCGCTGACCGACAGGATGCCGTTGGCGTCGATGTCGAACTTCACCTCGACCTGCGGCGTGCCGCGCGGGGCCGGCGGGATGCCTTCCAGGTTGAACTGGCCGAGGAGCCGGTTGTCGCGGGCCATCGGCCGCTCGCCCTGGTAGACGCTCACGGTCACGGCCGTCTGGTTGTCGGCGGCCGTGGAGAACACCTGCTTCCGCTCCGTCGGGACGGTCGTGTTCCGCTCGACGAGCTTCGTGAAGATGCCCCCCTCCGTCTCGATGCCCAGGCTCAGCGGCGTGACGTCGAGCAGGAGCACGTCCTGCACGTCTCCGCCGAGCACGCCCCCCTGGATCGCGGCGCCCAGGGCCACGACCTCGTCGGGGTTCACGCCCTTGTGGGGCTCCTTGTTGAAGAGCTTCTTGACGAGCTCCTGCACCTTCGGGATGCGGGTCGAGCCGCCGACGAGCACGACCTCGTCGATGTCCTTGGGGTCGAGCTTGGCGTCCTTGAGCGCCTGGATCACCGGCCCGCGGCACCGCTCGACGAGCCCGTCGCACATCTGCTCGAACTGCGCCCGGGTGATCGTCATCTGGAGGTGCTTCGGGCCCGAGGCGTCGGCGGTGATGAAGGGCAGGTTGATGTCGGTGCTCTGGGCACTCGACAGCTCCTTCTTCGCCTTCTCGCAGGCCTCCTGGAGCCGCTGCAGGGCCATCGTGTCCTTGCGGAGGT
>JBBAVM010000157.1:3047-4627 GCA_040397685.1 Pirellulales bacterium | reverse complement strand
ACGCTCACGCTCGAGGACGAGATCGACTCCAGCCGCGGCGACATGCTCGTGCGGCCGGGCAACGTACCGAAGGTGGACCACAAGTTCGAGGCGATGGTGGTCTGGATGAGCGAGGAGCCGCTCGTTCCCGGCAAGCAGTATCTCTTCAAGCAGACGAGCAAGGTGACGACGGGCGCCGTGAGCAGCCTGCGGTACCGCGTGGACATCAACACGCTCCACCGGCAGCCCGCCCCCACGCTCGCGCTCAACGAAATCGGCCGCTGCGCGGTCACGCTCACCAGCCCCATCGCCTTCGACGCCTACCGCCGCAATCGGGCGACCGGCGCGTTCATCGTGATCGACCGCGTCACGAACGCGACGGTCGGCGCGGGCATGATCCTCGACCGGGAGCCGGAGGACGCCGCGGGCGACCATTGGGGCGACGCCGCCGTGGCCCACCTCCACGGGCAGGCCAGTTCCGTCACGGCGGAGGAGCGCGAGGCCCGCTTCGGCCAGAAGCCCGCCACGCTCCTGCTCACGGGGCTCACCGGCTCCGGAAAATCGACGCTCGCGCGGGCCCTCGAACGGCGGCTCTTCGACCTGGGGCGGGCCGTCGCCGTGCTCGACGGGCAGAACATGCGGCTGGGGATCAGCAGGGACCTCGGCTTCTCAGCCGGCGAGCGAAGCGAGAACCTGCGCCGGAGCGTCGAGGTCGCCAGGCTCTTCAACGACGCCGGCATCATCTGCATCGGGGCGTTCGTCGCGCCCGACGAGGCGGTGCGCCGGAAGGCGGCCGAGCGGGTCGGCCCCGACCGCTTCCTCGTCGTGCACCTCGCGGCACCGCTCGCCGTCTGCCGCGAGCGCGACGCCGACGGCCACTATCGGCTCGCCGACCGGGGCGAACTCGCCAACTTTCCGGGTGTCTCGGCCCCCTATGAGCCGCCCGTCGCGCCCGATCTCGTGCTGCCGACGCACGAGTGGCCGGTCGCGAAGTGCGTCGACGCGCTCGTGCAACTTCTCGCGTCGCGCGGCGTGATATGACGGCGCCAGCCCGGATCGGAATCCTCACCGTCTCCGACCGCGCGAGCCGCGGCGACTACGCCGACGAGGGTGGACCGGCGATCCGTGCCTACCTCGCCGAGGTGCTCACGAGCCCGTGGGAGGCGCACGAACGCATCGTTCCCGACGACGTCGAGGCGATCGCCGCGGCGATTCGCGGCCTCGCCGCCAAGGGCTGCTGCCTCGTCGTGACGACCGGCGGCACCGGCCCCGCCCCGCGCGACGTCACGCCGGAGGCCACCGAGCGGGTCTGCACGAAACTGCTCCCGGGCTTCGGGGAACGGATGCGGCAGGTGTCGCTCGCCTACGTGCCCACGGCGATCCTCTCGCGGCAGACGGCCGGTGTCTGCGGCACCACCCTCGTCGTGAATCTTCCCGGACGGCCGAAAAGCATCCGCGAGTGCCTCGACGCCGTGTTTCCGGCGATCCCGTACGGCGTGGATCTGATCCAGACGGGCATCGCAACCGCCCCGCGACTCGAGACCCGCCCCGAGCGGCTCGTCGCCTTCAGGCCAAAGCCGTAGGACAGGCTTCAGCCTGTC
>JBBAVM010000157.1:0-2947 GCA_040397685.1 Pirellulales bacterium | reverse complement strand
GTAGGACAGGCTTCAGCCTGTCGAAAGAAACGTGGGACGGGCTTCAGCCTGTCGAAAGAAAAACACTTCACTCCGTCGCACGTGACACGACAGACTGAAGCCTGTCCTACTCCCGTGAAAGCGCCCGGGCGATCTCGGGGGCGAAGTAGGTGAGGACGCCATCGGCGCCGGCCCGCTTGATGACCAGCAGGCTCTCGAGCGCCGCCTGCGGGCCGTCGAGCCAGCCGTTGGCGGCGGCCGCCTGGATCATCGCGTACTCGCCACTCACCTGGTAGGCGAACGTCGGCACGCCGAAGGCCTGCTTCACGCGGTAAATGATGTCGAGTGCGGTGCCGGCCGGCTTCACCATCACCATGTCGGCCCCCTCGGCGAGGTCGAGGGCCACCTCGCGGAGCGCCTCGTCCGTGTTCGCCGGATCCATCTGGTAGGTCTTCTTGTCGGCGACGCCGAGCCGGGCGGCGGTGGCGAGGGCCGCGTGGCTGCCGAGCGCATCGCGGAACGGGCCGTAGAACGCGGAGGCGTACTTCGCCGCATACGAGAGGATGCACACCTCTTCGCGGCCCGCCGCGTCGAGCGCGGTGCGGATCGCCCCCACGCGGCCGTCCATCATGTCGCTCGGCGCCACGACGTGGCAGCCGGCCTCGGCGAGCACGACCGCCTGCCGCACGAGCACCTCGACCGTCGCGTCGTTGAGAATTTTTCCGTCGTGCAGAAGCCCGTCGTGGCCGTGCGTCGTGTAGGGGTCGAGGGCCACGTCGCAGATGATGCCCACCGCGTCACCGGTCTCGCGCCGGATCGCCCGCACGGTGCGGCAGAGGAGATTCTCGGCATCGAGCGCGTGGCGGCCGTCGTCGGTCTTCCGGGTGGCCTCCACGACCGGAAACAGCGCCACCGCCGGAATCCCGAGGCCCGCCGCCTCGGCCGCCGCCTTCACGACGCCCTCGAGCGGCAGCCGCTCCACGCCCGGCATGCTCACCACGGGATGGCTCGCCTCGTGCTCGTGGACGAAGAGCGGCCACACGAGGTCGGCGGGAGAGAGCGCCGTCTCGGCGACCGCGCGGCGCAGCCACTCCTGCTGCCGAGGGCGGCGGAGGCGGGTCGCGGGAAAACGGCCGGGATGGGGGAGCATGAGCAACTATGGGACGGGCTTCAGCCTGTCATGTCTTCAGGATTTCCAGGTTGTTCGTTTGTGACAGGCTGAAGCCTGTCCTACGTCGATCTGGCGGTGGCGCAAGAGGTGTCGGTCTCCCAGACGACGATACGCTGGACGACAACAGGGAGATCGCCGAGCACCTCGGGCGCCACCACCTCGAGCAGATAGCGGGCCATGTTCTCGGCGGTCGGGTTGGAGGGCAGCACGAACATCTTGGTCGGCTCGACCGCCCTGAGTGCGGCGATGCCGTTTTCATCCTCGGCCGACACGATGAAGCCGTGGTCCCAATGCTCGTCGATCCAGCCGAGGAGCCGGCGCTTGATCACCGAGAAATCCACGATCCGGCCCACGTCGTCGAGCACGGCACCACCCGCACGCGGAGCCAACTCGACATCCACCTTGTAGTTGTGGCCGTGAAAGAACGCGCATTTCCCCTCGTGCCGCAGGAGCCGGTGCCCCGCACAAAACGACAGCTGCCGCGTGATCGAAAGCTGCGTGGCGCCGGCGTCAGACATCGCGGAAGCGTCCTGCTCGGGGGCCGTCAGGCGGTGGCGACCGCCGCGGAGGCGGTCTCGACGCGGATCGGGCGGATGTCGAACTTCGGATTCTGGCCCAGGAACCGGCAGGGATTGTTGTGGAACACTTCGATCGCCTCCTGGAGCGAGTGCCCCCGGCGGCGGTACTCGAGAATGCACTCCTGCAGCGTGAACGGGTCGCTCGGCCCCCAGTCGGCCGAGGAGTTCACGAGGATGCGCTCCGTGCCGTACTTCTCCAGCATGTCCACCGCCCGCTTCGGCGAGCACTTCGTGATGGGATAGAGCGTGAACCCCACCCAGTAGCCCGCGTCGAGGCAGGGACGAATCGTCTGCTCCTCGACATGGTCGATCCAGATCCGCTCACGGTCCACGTTCATCCCCGCGAGCACCTCGAGCACCCGCTTCGTGCCATGGGCCTTGTCGGCCAGGTGCGGTGTGTGGATGAGCACGAGCTGGTCGTGCTGCATGGCGATCTCGACGTGCGCCTCGAGCGACTCGCACTCGTTCCTCGTGGATTTGTGCAGGCCGGTCTCGCCGACGCCGAGCACCGTCGGCTTCGCGAAAAATTCCGGGAAGTACTTCAGCACCTCGCGGGTCAGCATCGGGTTCTCCGCCTCCTTGGGGTTCACCGCCACCCAGGAAAAATGCCGGATGCCGTACTGCGCCGCCCGCGTCGGCTCGAACTCGCTGATCTGCCGGAAGTAATCGATGAACGTCTCGGGGTAGAGCCGGTCGAACCCCGCCCAGAAGGCGGGCTCGGCGACGGCCACCACGCCGCTCATCGCCATCCGCTCGTAGTCCTGAGCGGTGCGGGCGATCGCGTGGTAGTGGGGCTGGATGATCTGCATGGATGCTCGTGGCAGCGGCTAGACGGTCGCGAAGAGTTCCAGAAGCGCGATGGTCCGCTCCCGTGCCGGCTCCCGCTCCGCGACGATCTCGAGCGCCCGGCGGATCACGGCCAACTTCTTTTCGTCCGCGGCCGCCTGCCCGTTGCGGTCGCCGTCGCGGGCCACCGCGGCGTCGTAGCGGTCGAGATAGGCCGCGATCTCGAGCAGCTGGTGCCGCGACTCGAGGAAGTACGCATCGACGACTTGCGAGGGCGTGAGCATGGGGTGATCTCTCGGATCGGCCTGACCAACCAATAATACCTCGCTCCAGGCGCTGCGGGAGGCTCGGGGCTGCCCATGCCCTCTCGCCGGGCTGTGGGAGCGAGCGCAGCCAGGATGGCGAAGCGAAGCGGACATGCAGAGAGCGGAGG
>JBBAVM010000156.1:2157-4657 GCA_040397685.1 Pirellulales bacterium | reverse complement strand
CTTCTACACGCACGCCTACACGATGCAGTATGGCGAGCCGTTCACCCACACCGGCATCCTCGACACCTGGACGCCCAACGACCAGATGACGGTGTATGCCGGTATCACGAACGGGTGGGACAACTTTGCCGATCCCATCAACAGTCAGGCGTTCCTGAACCCCGGGTACATCAACGCCAACAGCAATGCGGCGTTCCTCGGCGGCGTGTCGTTCAAGAACAGCGACCAGACGCAGGCCTTCACCTCGACGGTGTCGAGCGGCAACGAACCTGTGTTCATCGCCAACGCGCCGCAGAACATCGGCAACCGCTCGATCTGGAGCAACGTCTACACCAACGAGCTCAACGACAAGTGGACGTACGTGTTCCAGAACGACAACGGCTGGCAGTTCAACGCCAACACGGGGCTGCAGAACCAGGGCCAGCTTGCTGGCCTGGCGCAGTGGTATGGCATCAACCAGTACCTCTTCTACAACGTCAGCGATACCGTGGTCGCCGGCATGCGGTTCGAGTGGTTCCGCGACAACAACGGCTACCGCGTGTTCGCCCCCATCCGCAACGGCTGGGTGGGCGGACCGGCGGTCGGCGGGTTCCAGGGCAACTTCTTCCAGGCCACGTGGGGCCTGAACTGGAAGCCAACGCGGAACTGGATCATCCGTCCGGAACTTCGGTATGACTGGTACGCGCCGGACAACATGGCAGGGGCCCGGGCCGGCACGGCACCGCTCCCCTTCGGACCGACGTTCGGCACCGCCAACGGGCCCGGCGGGACCCAGTACGGCCAGCTCTACGGCGGCTGCGACGCGATCTGGCAGTTTTAACCTCACGGCTGCACGGCCATCCGTGGCCCGTGCAGCCTTGGACCGGCGAAGGGAACGCCAAGGGTTCCCTCGCCGGTCAGCGGCGGCCCTCCAGGCCGCCAGATATCAACTCGGAAGCGGGGCCCGACGGAAACGTCGGGTCCCGTCGTTTTCGGTCTGCGGGACACACCGGCCCGGGGTTTGCCCCGTACCACCTCGCGTCCCCCTGCCTGATTTCCGGCCGCCCCGGAGGCCCCCCGACTCTGGCCGGCGGTACATTTTTGTCGCCGTAACTGCTGTGTTTTCGTCGAACAAGGGGATTATTGGGGCTTTGGGGGAGATGGCGAATCTGGATTGATTTACAGATTTTTGCCGGCCCGCTAGCCTGCTGAAGCGGTTTTTCACGGAGAGAACCCTCGCGGACCTCCCCGAATTCACCCGATGAATTTGGGGCGGTGGGCAAGGAGGCAAGTGACGATGCTTTTGACGCAGGCAAGCGGCCGGATTCATGGCGAAATCCTCGGGGCGTGGCGGGCCGTTGCCAGCTGCCTGACCGCTTTCGCGGCCGTGTGGTTCGCATCTGCCGCCCGTCCCGCATCCGCCCTCGACAACTGGCTGACAAACTACGACGCCGCCATCGCCACGGCTGAAAGCACGGGGAGGCCGGTTCTCACGCTGTTCACCGGCAGCGATTGGTGCCCCCACTGCAAAACGCTCGAGAACAACGTGTTCGGCAGCGATGCCTTCCGGTCCTGGGCCCGGGAAAACGTCGTGCTCCTGATGATCGACCTGCCGCAGGCCGGGATCACCCAGGACGTCCGCAACCAGCGATCCCAAATCTGCATCAATTACGGGGTGCGGACGTTCCCGACCGTCCTGCTTCTGGGGCCGGACGGCCGCAAAATCACCGCGCAGACGGGCTACACCGGCCAGTCGGCAGCCGATTGGCTGGCGAAGATGCAGGAAGACATGCCGGCCACGCAGGTCGCCGATCTCAGCCGGGAAGCCTCGGGCCGGGCGGAGGAGCGTGAACCGTCGACCCGGGTGCATGGCTCGCTCGACGAGGCCGTGGCCACGGCCCGGGGAGCCCGGCGGCCGATCCTGCTCGTCGTGGCCCGCCCCGGCGACACGAAGGCCCGGTCCCACTCCGAATTACTGCTGAACGACCCCGAGTTCGGCTCGTTCACCCGGGAAAACTTCGTGGTCGCCCAGGTCGCACCGCCCTCCGCGGCCGGGCCGGAGCGGACGCAACCGCTCGACACCCTGCTCGGCGGGGCCGAACTGCCCCCCGATTCGGTCGAATTGATCGTGACCGATGACGGCCAGACGCCGCTGTTCAGCCAGTCGGGAGCGCAACCGCCCGCCCGGATCGTGCACGGCCTACGCCGTTTCCTCGCCGCCCGGCAGGCCGCCCGGCAGGTCGAAAACCCGCGCCGGTAACGTAGGACAGGCTTCAGCCTGTCATGCCCCCGCGTGGGACAGGCTTCAGCCTGTCGATCGACCGCCCGCGATGCATCCCTCGCTCGCGCTTCGGGCTTCCGTGCGTGGGACAGGCTTCAGCCTGTCATGCCCCCGCGTGGGATAGGCTTCAGCCTGTCGATCGACCGCCGGCGATGCATCCCTCGCTCGCGCTTCGGGCTTCCGTGCGTAGGACAGGCTTCAGCCTGTCATGCCCCCGCGTGGGACAGGCTTCAGCCTGTC
>JBBAVM010000156.1:0-2057 GCA_040397685.1 Pirellulales bacterium | reverse complement strand
CCCTCGCTCGCGCTTCGGGCTTCCGTGCGTAGGACAGGCTTCAGCCTGTCATGCCTTACCTACTCGGTGCGGAAGCGGCCAGCCTCGGCGTTCAGGTCGCCGATCGACCGCCGGAGTTCGTCAAGCGTGGCCGTAAAGACGGCCATCGAGGCGGCCGACTCGCCCGCCCCGTCACGGAGCGATTCCATCGCGTCGCGGATCTGGCGGGCCCCCTGCGACTGCGCCTGCATCCCCTCGTGGACGTGCTCGAGCGAACTCGTCACCGCCTGCACCGGCTCGACGATCCTGCCGAGCTTGTCGCTCACGTCGGCCACCTCCGCGATCCGCAGGCTGACCTCATTGCGAAACCGGTCCATCTCCATCGTGCCGCTCGACACGGCCGCCTGCATGTCGCGCACCATCCGTTCGATGTCCTTGGTGGCCAGGGCCGTCTGGTCGGCGAGCCGCCGGATCTCCTGGGCGACGATCCGGAAGCCGCGGCCCGACTCCCCGGCCTTCTCGGCCTCGATCGTGGCG
Source organism: Pirellulales bacterium (assembly GCA_040397685.1). Lineage (GTDB taxonomy): Bacteria > Planctomycetota > Planctomycetia > Pirellulales > UBA1268 > RGVT01. The sequence goes on along the minus strand of JBBAVM010000156.1, from coordinate 1,541 downwards.
TTCACGGAGAGCAGGTTGGTCTGATCGGCCACCTTCGCGATCGCCGTCACGACCGACGTGATCCCGCTGGCCCGCTGACTGATGGTGGCCAGTTTCCGCGTGAAGGCGTTCATCGTCTCGTCGAGATGCTGCATGGAGGCGGTCATGCTCTCGAGACCGCCGCGTCCCTCGTCGGCCACCCGGGCCGCCTCCCGCGCCGCCACGGTCACCTCGCTCGTGGCCTCGAGCAACTTCTCGCTCGTGGCCGAGATCTCGGCCACGGCCGTCGAGATTTCCGCCGTCGAGCCGCTGAAACTCCGCACGACGCGATCCTGGCGGGCCAACGCGTCGGAGGCATCCGCCTCGACGACCGACAGCCGCTCGCCCGCCGACTGGATGCGGCGCACGAGGCCGCCGAGCGACTGCGTCATCCGTCCGCAGGCCCCAAGGAGCCTCCCGACCTCGTCGTCGCCCCCTGCCGAGGGAGCACCGGTGAGATCCCCGGCCGCGATCGCCTCGGCCACGTCGAGCGACTGCCGCACCGGCCCGGCGATCGACCGCGCCAACCACAGGGCGGCGAGCCCGCCGGGCAGCCCGACGACGAGGGCCGAGACGGCGGCCCCGGCCGCCTGCCACCACAGCACCTCCCGGCTCGACGCCGTGGATACCGTCACGAGCACCGCCCCCGCCGACCGGCCATCGGAGTGCTGCACCGGCGCCGCCACGCGATACGCATCGGCCTCGAAGCGGCCGACCGGCTTCTTCGCCTTCAGGCAGTCGCGGACCAGCGACGCATCCGGCGACCCGAGCGGGCCGCCGGCATCCGAGACGCTCCCCCGCGCGTCGATCGATCGGCTCACGAGCGGTGTCAGTTGCGGATCGAGAATCCGCACCTCGCGCACGTCCCCCGCCACGAGTTCCGTCACCAGCCTGCGGGTCTGCAGATTCGCCTCGCCGGGACCATCCGCCTGCGCCGGGACCTCGGCAGCGAACGCGACCGCCCGGGCGAGGGCCGCGGCGATGCTGTCGCCGCCGTCGCGGGCCTGCTGGAGCACGGCCTGCCTGGCCGCGTAGGTCTGGAGCAGCGTGTTGACGGCGATCGCGGCGAGCACCAGCAGCGTGGCGATGATCGCGATTCTCGAGCGCAGCGACATGGGGGAGCGTTCCTCGGTGGACGGGCCTTCCCGCAACCTTAGTGCGCCGCCTGCACCCACGCCACAATCGGCCGCCCACGCGCCGTCGAGGCCCGGCGATCGTCACGACCGCGCCACCCCTCACGACCGGCGACGCCGGCGCCGGAAACGCCCGCCTCGGCGACGGCCACCACCGGCGCCCGCCACCGCTGCGCCAGGCTGCAGCCCCCGATCGGAGCCGCCATGAACAGGGGCGCGAAGAGCCATGGGAGCCACACGGGCCCCGCGCCGCTTCGCCCGCCGGGCTGACGTCGTTCTTCCATGCCGGGGCAATACCGGCCCGTCGCCGCCGGATCAATGCCAGCAGTGGCCGAGGCGGGGATCGAACCCGCACGGAGATCACTCTCCACGGGATTTTAAGTCCCGTGC
>JBBAVM010000155.1:2304-4662 GCA_040397685.1 Pirellulales bacterium | reverse complement strand
GCCCGGTCGAGCCGGCCATTGATCGCACCCGCCGCCCGGCTGCGGGTCGCGTCGAGCAGATCCCTGGCGATCGCGTGGAACATGGCCGGCTCGTCTCCCGACTGCCGCAGGCGGCGCTGGAGAGCCTCGAACTGCACGGCCGACAACTCGCTCGCCGCCCAGGCCCACGGCCACGTGACGCGGCGGTTCCGCAGGTCGTCGCACCGATCCGACCCCTCGATGAGTTCGGAGAGCTCATCGATGTCGTTTTTCATCTGCAGGCAGATCCCCACCCGGCAGCCGAAGGCGGCCACGGCTTGCAGTGTCTGCCGGTCTCCCGCCGCAGCATGCGCGCCGCACCACGCCGCCAGCGACGTCAGCCGGCCGGTCTTCCAGCGCGAAATGGCGAGCGCCGTCACATGAGCCTGCCGCGGTGTGACTTCATCGACCGGCGTGGCCAGATCGATCGCCTGCCCCTCGTGGCACTGCCGGGCCACGGCGATGAATCTCCCCACGAGCATCGCCGACCGGGTTGGATCATCCAATGCCGATGCCGCGAGCTCCAGCGCCCGGAAATACATCCAGTTGCCCGCATTGACGGCCCGGGCCGGCCCGATCTCCCGATGGAGCGCCGGCTGACCGCGGCGGGTGAGCGAGTCGTCTTCGAAGTCGTCGATCACGAGCGAACCGGCGTGGAGCATCTCGACCGCATCGACGATCAGCGTCGGCGCCCGGGAGCGGCCGCCGGCGAAGGCGTAGGATCGCTCGAGCAGGGTGGCGCGCAGCCGCTTCCCGCCGACACCGGGATAAAGGTCGGGAGCAAGTTGCAGGGCCTTCGACCATCCGTGCCGCGTACGAGCGGTCTGGTGCGTCTGGCCGGCGAAACCGAGCGGATTGACTGTCATGTCGGCACGGGCCTCGTGAGTTGAACGAACGACCTTGCGAACCGGATCGGGGCCAAGCCCATGGGCGGTCGGCCGATCACGATCCGCGCCGCATCGGTGAACGTGAAGCGATGGGCGTAGAATCGGGCGATCCGCTCTTCCGGCAGGACGCGGTAGAACCGCCGGAAGATCTTCCAGCGGTCCTCCGCCCTGACCAGGCAGAAGAGCAAGCGGTTGAGGAACAGGGAGAATCCCCGCCGCAGCCGGTCGTTGGCGGCCGCCGCGGCGACCTCCGCGGCGACCCGATCTGGGCTGGCTTGGGCAACGAGCTCGGCGAATCGCACCGCCAGCGGCATCGAGTATCCGGTGGCCGCGTGATACCAGCCGCCGGCATAGCCGCCGGCGAGCGACGGCCCCGCGGGCTCGGGTGCGCGTGCGTAGGGCATCGGCAGGCATCCCTTCTCGCTTCGCAGGAGTTTCGCCGATCCGGTGCCGGCCTCGGCCAGCCGCATCGCGATCATCCCGACGGCCCGCGCGTCGTCGCAGGTCGGCTCCTCGTGGAACCGCGTGTATTCGAGGAGCACGCGGCTGGGCCCCAGCGGGAGTTCATAGAGAAACTCGAAGCCGCCAGCCTGGTCTTCCCGCACGTCCATGACGGTCGGCTCGGACGCAGGCCACCGCCCATCCGTTTCGTATTCATGACCGATGAAGGTCTGATAGCCGGCTCCGCCTCCACCAGCGGCGTTGCCGGCCTGCCCTGCCCGCCCGCGGCAGTCGAGGACCACTCGACAAGAAACGGCGGCTCCCCCGAGCCTCACCACGGTCGGCGAGAGGATCTCGCACGACTCACCGGTGCGTACGACGAACCGGGCCGGGCAAGCCGCGTTCATGCCGTCACCCGCCAGACTTTGCGTCGCCTCGCGAAGGCATTCGGACGTGATCGTGGCGTACGGGATCCTCACCCGTCGCGACAGCCCGGGAAATCTCACGCGGTAGCCTGGCCAGCGGTGGGCGACGAGCGGGTCGAACCAGCCCCGCACCTGCTCGGCGACGTCCGTCTCGTGAAACGACCAGGTGTGATTGCCGCACAGCTCTGCGGAACGTTCGACGAGCAGCACGGCCGCTTCCGGCCGGTGCCATGCGAGGGCATGCGCCACGAGGCAGCCCTGCAGGCCGCCTCCGACGATGCAGTAGTCGAATTCCTCGGCGGGTGTCATGCGGGACTCCCGACAGGCAGCGGCGACGTCGAGCGCCTCCGGCCAGGTGAAGGGAAGAACGGCGCAAACCCATGCAGGAGCAGATGCGGGATCGCCACGGCGCTCAGGCCGACGAACGTCGCCCGGATGAGCGTGTCGCTCCAGCCCGCTCCGCCGAGCCCGAGCCATGTCACCAGCCCGGTCAAGACGATCGCACCGACGGTCAGCGGGGCAAGGCTCCCGGCCAGTTCGGGCCAGGTCTCGCCGAGTTCGATGCGGAGCCGCCGGAGTCCGCGGGC
>JBBAVM010000155.1:0-2204 GCA_040397685.1 Pirellulales bacterium | reverse complement strand
AGAAACACGGGCAGCCACGCCATTCCAAGCACGGGTTCGAGCCGCGGCCGCGCGAAGCGGTGGTCGGCTGCGCCATGGGGCAGGCCGACCACCGCGACGAGCAGGGCCAACAGGCCGGCCGTGAGTCCGGCCGGGGATTCAGAAAAAAAGCACGCGGCCCCGATCATCGCCCACGAGAGCAAGATTACCGAGGCCGCGTGCATGTCATCACTGTTCTTCCGAGGAAGAGCCGGTCCGATCAGGCCGCATAGGCCGCCGAGTGCGTCTTCGAACTCTTGGCCTTGGCGATCAGGTAGATCAGCACGCCGAAGCCCGCCTTCGCGGTCATGTCGGCGATGGCGTAGCCGATCTGCAGGCCGACCACGCCGTTGGCACCGACGATGCCGTTGGCCGCGTCAGCAGTGCCGGCCTTCGCCGCCAACGCTTCCGGCGTGCCGCCGAGCGCGTAGGCGATCGGGTAAACAGCCCACGTGATCAGAATCACCAGACGGGCGATCTCCAGAAGCCGACGGGCCGCCGGCGGCTGGCTGTCGAGCGACTTCGTCAGTTCCGTCCAGAGCACGTAGAGGATGTAGAAGAACGGGACCGAAGACAGCGCACCCCACATGACCCGCTCGTTCCACTTGGCAGGGTCGGCGATCACCTCACCCGGGTAGCCGAGCGCGATCATGGCGGCGGCCGCGATCACGAGCCGCGTCAGCAGGCTCGTGGCCTTCTCTGCCGGCAATCGGAGCACCGCCACGAGTTCGACCATCAGGAGCGGCACGGTCAGGATCCAGTCGGCGTACCGGTAGAAGTCGTTGAAGGCGGCTCCAGTCGCCTTGTACGCCCCGTCGGCCAGGGTATACGCGTCGTGCCAACTGTGGCGGATCATGAAGTAGTGGTAGCAGGCGATCGAGACCACGAGGCCCGACACGAGCAGGGCCGGCCGATATTCCGGATCGACGTGCGCGCGGGACATGTACAAGAAGAGGGCTGCCGCCCCCATCGTCGCGACCGTCATCGAGAAGATGTTGTCCACAGCGTTGTATTGGAACACTGACAGATTCGGCATCGCTGATGCCAACAAAGAGAGGCCATCGATCATCGGTTCACCTGTTTCGATGTGATGAAAAAACGTCGCCGACGCCTGACATGATTGGCGGCGGCTGGAAATTAGACGCACGACGCTCCGACTCGACCATGGGCAAAATCTAATTTCCCCCGGATCGGCTCTTCACGCCTGCGCCCTCGACCCGGCGGGAGGATACCCCGTTGAGGGACATTTCCGCAAGCAGGCGTCGGCCGTGGGTCGGAAGGTCTCAAGTCGCCGAGCGGATCGGCCGGACCCTCAGGACGAGCCAGGCCGACAGGCACGCAAGCGCCGCGAAGCCGCCGAAGATCAGGGGCAGCGGCACCGCCTGGTCGCGGAGCCAGCCGAAGCCCACGTCGGCCAGGCCGCCACAGGAGATGCTCGCGAGGTTCATGAGCCCGTAGCCGGCCGCACGCTGATCCGGCCGCACGATCTGCGACAGGATCGGCATATTGTTCGTGTCGAAGAAGCCCCAGCCCACGCCGAAGAGCATGAGAAACAGGATCGCGAGCGGCAGCGACTTCGTGCCCACCACGATCCCCACGCCCAGAAGCGCCGGCACGATCAACGCCATGCCGAGAGCGCTGACATAGATCCTGCCCCGGTCGGTGGACCGCATCCAGCGGTCGGCGAGCCAGCCTCCGACCACGGCGCTTACGATCGCCGCCGACTGCCACCAGATTACGGCGCTCACGCCGGCGAGCCCCTGCGTGAGGCCAAGGTCTTTTTGAAGCACGCTCGGCATCCAGTCGCGCACGACCCACCCGGCGATCGCCGGCAGCGTGAAGTAGGCGAGCAGGAGCCGGAACGATGGATTGCCGAGCAGCGCCTGCCACGACGCCAGCGGCGACTCGCGCGGGCCAACGGACCGGGCGCGACTGCCGCTCGGCTCGCGCAAGACAAACACGAGCGGTACCGCATAGGCGACGCCCACGAGGCCGATCGTGGAAAACCCCCATCGCCAGCCGAGCGCGGGGCTGTCGGCCACGAAGCCGCCGAGGCTCCCGAGCATCACGCCGAGGTAAATGCCGATCTGGTGGAGCCCGATGGCCCGCGACCGCGTGGCGGAGGCATGGTGGTCGGCGATGAGGGCGAGGGCCGTCGGAATATAGAAGGCCTCGGCGAGGCCCAT
>JBBAVM010000154.1:3482-4798 GCA_040397685.1 Pirellulales bacterium | reverse complement strand
CGTCCTGGCAGCGGCGCCGCTCGGCGATGTCGAGCTTCGAGAGGATCTTGATGCGCGAGAGCATGGCGCCCAGGAGACGACGGGGCGGGTTGTCGCGCTCCACGAGGCGGCCGTCGATGCGGTAGCGGATGCGGATGCGGTCTTCGAACGGCTCGATGTGGATGTCGCTGGCCCGCAGCTGGACGGCCTCGGTGATGATGAGGTTCACGAGCTTCACGACCGGGGCGTCGGAGTTGTCTTCCTCCTTCGCGTTGGCCGCCTGCTCGACGGCGGTTTCGGTGAAGTCGATGGCGGTGTCGGTGAACTCCTGAAGCATGGAGTCGGCCGATTCGCCGTCGCTCATCCCGTAGTGACGGTTGATCGCCTCCACGATCTGCTCGCGCGGGGCGAGCGCGAGCTCGACGTCGCGGTTCAGGATGAAGCGGAGCTTCTCCTGCGTGTCGAGGTCGGTCGGGTCGCAGGTGGCCACCCGCAGGGCCGCGCCCGACTCTGCCACCGGAAAGATCGTGTTTTCGCGAGCCACGCTCTCGGGCAAAAGCGAGACCACCTCCGCCGGCACCTCCATCCCGGCCAGCTCGACCACTTTCAGGCGGTAGGCCTTCGCGAGGGCCTTGATGACCTTGTCGCCCGGGGCGTAGCCGAGCCGCACGACCTCGTCGTGGACCTTCTTGCCCGACGACTCCGCGAGCCGCATCGCCTCGGCGAGCTGCTCGGCGCTCACGAGCCCTTCTGAGACAAGGATGGTGGAAAAGGCGTCGGCCATGCGTGGCGGACGCGTCGGAAGCCCGACGCGCGAGCGAGGGAACGAGGGGGATTATTCGAGGAAGGTGTCGGTGTGTTCGTAGCCGGGGGCACAGGTGCAGAGGAAGACGAGCTCCTCGGCGCCGGTGTTTTCGATGGTGTGGACGAGGCCGGGGGGGATGGCGATGGCGTCGCCGGGGCCGACGGGCTGCGATTCGCCGGCGAGCGTCATCCGGGCGGAGCCGGAGAGGATGTAGTAGATCTCCTCGGTGACCTTGTGGTGGTGGGGCGTGGTGGCCTGCCCGGGGGCGAGCCGGGCCTCGGCGAGGCTCTGCTTTTGGATCGAGGAGTTGCGGTGGGCGAGCAGTTCACGGATCGTCGATCCATCGACCGTGGTGAAGGGAACCGCCTCCCGCTGATTGACGACATCCATGCGTCAAGAATAACAGAAACAGCGTAGGACAGGCTTCAGCCTGTCAGCAAAAACGTAGGACAGGCTTCAGCCTGTCACGGCGTCCGGTATGCGACAGGCTGAAGCCTGTCCTACGTCGGTCTCGACAGGCTGAAGCCTGTCC
>JBBAVM010000154.1:0-3382 GCA_040397685.1 Pirellulales bacterium | reverse complement strand
TATGCGACAGGCTGAAGCCTGTCCTACGTCGGTCTCGACAGGCTGAAGCCTGTCCCACGTCGGTCTCGACAGGCTGAAGCCTGTCCTACTTCAGATACAACACCGCCGGGGGGATGGGCCGCATGTCCCAGGCGGCGGCGTCGGGGAGGAGCCCGCCGTCGAACGACGTGTCGGCCTCCACCGCGAACGTGCTGCCCGGCGGGGCTGCCCGCTCGAGCGCCGTCACGAGGGCCATCACGTCGGCGGGCCGCGTCTGGAAAAACTCCCACGGCGGCGAGACGAACACGATCCACGGGGCGTCGGTCGGCAGCGGGGCGGGCACCATCGGAAGCTTTTTCGCCCACAGGAGCACGTCGCCCGGCCGGATATCGACGCGATCAGCCACGCCGAGGGCCCGGGCCGACCGCTTGAGCGCGTCGGCCGTCGGGAAGTGCCGCTCCGCGAACACGGCCCGGCTCGCCCCGCGGCTCAGCGCCTCAAAGCCGAGCGCCCCAGAGCCGGCGAAGAGGTCGATCGCAATCGCCCCTTTCACCCGCGTTCCGAGCAGATCGAAGAGCGTCTCGCGGACGCGATCCTTCATCGGCCGCGTGCGGGGATCGGGCGCGAATTCGAGCCGCCGGCCGCGGAGATCGCCGCCGATGATCCGCGGGGCGCTGGCGGCTTCCTCGGCGACGGGCGGGCGGGGCTTGGGCATGAGGGCCTCGGGGGCTGGCGGGGCGGGATCTATACGGCTTTCGTGCGCAGGCCGGCTTTGCGGGCTACCGTCAACTGGCGGTGATCCGCCGAGATGAACCATTCGGCTCCCCAGGCCATCGCCGCTGCCACATGCATGGCATCGGCGGCACGCAGCGGCGACGCCTCGAGGAGGGCGACGGTTTCCTTGATGACGGGCGGCGTGAGGTCGATGAGGGCGGCGTCGGCCACGTCTTCGAGCATCCGCGTCTTGATCGTCTCATAGTCGGCCCGCCGGAGCGCCCGCTCCCGCAGTCTGCGATTCAGGGCCGAGAGAATCTCCGGGACGCAGATGACGCAGAGGCCGAGATCGCTCGCCGCGAGGCAGGCGGCTTCGACATCGCCGCTGCCCGATTCCTCCACATAACGCTTCGCGAGCGCCGAGGAATCAAGGAATGTCTTCACGCGATCGCTCTTCGAGGATGGCGGCCGCCACCGCGGCGCCCTTGGCGACGAGCCGCGGGCCGGGCTTGCGCCACGCCGGCGTGGCCGGGGCACCGCTCGCGACGGGGTGAATCTCGGCGACGGGCTTGCCGTGGCGGAGCACCACGACCGTCTCTCCGCGCTCGACGGCGTCGAACAACGTCGATGCATGGGCGCGAAAATCGGTGAACGAGACGGTCTTCATCAGAGGGCGACTCCCGTGCCGCAGCCAACGCCGCGGCTCTTGTACAGAACTGTACACTCCTGCGCATGGATGGGCAACGCCGGCTCGTTGTTGCTCTACTACGGTGAACCTCACCCGGAGCCATGTGATGCGTCGCCAGCCCGTCGTTGCCCTCGTTGCCACCCTGCTTTTTGCCCTGCCGGCTGCGGCCCGCGCCCAGGCGCCGGTCGTCGAGGTGAACATCGATCCCGCCAAGGCCAAGGAGGAGATGGCCGCGGCGAGCAAGGCGCTCAAGGAGTACGTCGCCGAACTGACCGTGCTCCAGGCGAAGTATCACCAGCCCAAGGCCGACCAGGCGGCGATCGAGAAGAAGTTCAACGACGTGCAGACGCAGGCCCGGGCCACGAGCGAGAAGCTCGAGACGGCCGCGTTTGCCGTGGCGATGAGCGAGCCGAAAAACGCCCAGGCCCGCGAGATCACCGGCGCCGTCGTGGCGGCCACGCTCAAGAACGACGATCCGAAGAAGGCGCTCGTGCTCGCCGAGATGCTCGACAAGGCCGGCGCGGCAGGGGAGGGCGTGCTCATGCTGGCGGCGTCGGCCGCGATGCTCACCTCCGACCTCGACGGCTGCGCGGCGTGGCTCAAGAAGGCGGCGGCCGCGGGCGTGAAGCCCGACAAGCTCGCGGAACTCGAGGCGGCGATCGCGGCCGAACGGCCGAAGGTGGCCGCGGAGATGGCGAAGCGGGAGGCCGAGGCGAAGGCCGACGACCTGCCGCGCGTGAAGATCACGACGACCAAGGGCGACGTCGTCGTCGAACTCTTCGAGAACGAGGCGCCGAACACGGTGGCCAACTTCATCAGCCTCGTGGAGAAAGGGTTTTACGACGGCACGCCGTTTCACCGCGTGATCGGCGGATTCATGGCCCAGGGGGGCGATCCGACGGGCACGGGCACGAGCGGCCCGGGCTACGCGATCGAGTGCGAGGTCGGGAAGCCGGGGGCCCGGAAGCATTTTCTCGGCACGCTCTCGATGGCCCACGCGGGGCCGAACACGGGCGGCTCGCAGTTCTTCCTCACGTTTCGGCCGACGGAGCACCTCGACGGCAAGCACACCGTCTTCGGTCGGATCGTCGAGGGCTTCGACGTGCTCCCGAAGATCACGCGGACCGAGGGCGACATGGCCTCGGGCGCGCCGCCGGATAAAATCGTGAAGGCCGTGGTCGTGCGGAAGCGGAACCATCCCTACGAGCCCCAGACGCTCCCGGACCCGAGGAAAAAGTAGGAGTAGGACAGGCTTCAGCCTGTCGCAAACCAAGTAGGACAGGCTTCAGCCTGTCGCAAACCAAGTAGGACAGGCTTCAGCCTGTCGCAAAAAAGCCCATGGCAGGCTAAAGCCTGTCCTACGCCCAATCATGAAACCCGCCCTCGCTCTCATCCTCCTCCTCGGAGCCGCCCTCGTGAATGCCGCCGAACCGGCCGGTGAGCCCACTCAGCCCGACGTGAAGAATCCCGCGATCCTCGGCCGCATCCCCGATGCCGAGATCCCGAAGACCGATGCGGAGTGGAGGAAGCGGCTCACGGCGGAGCAGTTTCAGATCACGCGGAAGAAGGGGACCGAGCGGGCCTTTACCGGCAAGTACACCGACACCACGACCCCCGGCACCTACCGCTGCGTCTGCTGCGGCGAGCCGCTCTTCACCTCGGGCGAGAAGTTTCACAGCGGCTGCGGCTGGCCGAGTTTCTACGCCCCGATCGACAAAACCCGCGACAAGACCGTGGCGGAGCATGCCGACGACTCGCTCGCCGGCGTGCCGGGCTTCGGCGTGCGGACGGAGGTCACCTGCCGCCGCTGCGGCGCCCACCTGGGCCATGTGTTCGACGACGGCCCGCCCCCGACGGGCCTGCGCTACTGCATCAACTCCGCGTCGATCATCCTCGACGAGAAGAAGTAAGGCCACCGTAGGACAGGCTTCAGCCTGTCAGCCCAAACGTAGGACAGGCTTCAGCCTGTCAGCCCAAACGTAGGACAGGCTTCAGCCTGTC
>JBBAVM010000153.1:0-4805 GCA_040397685.1 Pirellulales bacterium | reverse complement strand
CTGCACGTCCTGATCGCGGATCTCGCGCTTCGTCGGTCCGGCCATGACGGGCACGATACCGCCGTGCCGACCAGCGCGCAACTCGACCCGGATTGCTCAGACTGCCGAGCTGCCGTGCGCAAATCTCGTGCCGAACAGGATTGCCCTCCCGGCCTCGGCTCACTCGGATCTGCCTGCGCTGCGCCATCCATGGCTTCGCTGGTCAGATACGCCGGCTCGACGGTAGGGGCAACCCCTCGCCTCCCCACGCCCGCGGAGGACAGGCTTCAGCCTGTCATGCCCTACGCCGTCCTACGGCTTCCGGAAGATCGTGCCGTGCTCGGCGATGTCGAAGCCGAGTTTCGTGAACAGGCTCACGGCGGCGGTGTTGGCCACCGACGCGTGCGTCTCGACGAGCGACACGCCCTCCTGCGCGAGGTCGTGCAGGGACTCGGCGACGAGATAGTGCGCCAGCCCCTGCCGCCGGCGCGGTCCCTCGATCTCCACATCGAGCAACCCGGCAGCCACCACCCCCCATGCGCTGGCCAGCGGCTGCATGTCCCAGAACGACGCGCTGCCGAGCAGTTCGTCGGCCTGACCGAGCAACTCGTAGCGTCGCAGGGCGACGCCCGTGGTGGTGGCGGCCTCCCACCAGGAGCGGCGGGTCGGTTCGTCGATCGCCCGCAGGACGGTGCCGCGGCGGATCGCGACCTGCAGCCGATTGACGGGTGGACGAAAGCCCTGCAGCGTTCTCCGCAGGACGGCGATCCGATCCGCGACGTCGTAACCGGCCCGCTCGAACAGGCGACGCATCGCGACCGACGAGTCGAGAATGCCCGGCAGGTCGGAGCCACCGTAGAGGCCGAGGTAGAAGCTGCGGAGCTCCGCCGAACCGCCGCCGAGGATCGTCGTGGCGCCACGCTTCCGGAGGTAATCCTCACAGCCGCGCAGGAGCGACGCGCCGATCTCGTCCTGCATGGGGTGTGGCACGACGGCCGCCAGCAGCGTCGTGCCGACCCGGGTGTCCACGCCGGAACGGCCGGCATTCGGCCCAAAGGCCGCGTGGGCGAATCCGACCACACGGTCGTCCTCGGCCGCCACGATGAGCCCCTCGCGGTCGAAGTAGGGTTTGGAAAATACGCTCGCCTCGAGGAGCGCCGCGGTCATCGGCTGCATCGCCGCCGGCCCGAGGTCGGCCGCCCGCCAGACGTCGGCGAGCCGCGGCGGATCGGCGTTGCGGAAGCAGCGAATCTCGATCATGCCCGCGGTGCCTCCGCCCGGGTGGCATCGCTGCAGAACCGCACGAAGACCTCCCCCGCCCGCGTCTCGACCTCGTGCACCGCCTGCTGCACGGTCGCCGAGATGCGATGGCGACCCGTCGTGACGTCAAACTGCCAGCCGTGCCAGGGGCACGTGAGCACAGCACCGCAGAGCTGCCCCGTGCCGAGCGGTCCGCCCTGATGCGGACACAGGCCATCGATCGCGTGCCACTCCCCGGCGACGTTCGCGAGGGCGACGACCCGCCCCTCGACCACCCGCTCGATGCTCGTGCCGGGCGGGCACTCCTCCACCGAGGCGATTCGAAACCATTCAGACGAGGACGTCATGGGCGGGCACCGCAACTGCCGCCCGGACGAGCTCACGCGGCGGAGCGACCCACTGTAGCCTGTGGCGGCTGTCCCCGCCATCGTCGATGCACCCACCAGTACTGCGGCGGGGCCCGCCGGATCGCCCGCTCCAGGATCGACGTGTACCACTGGGAGATGGCCCGGAGGTCGGCCGTGTCGGTCCCACCCGCGGCAGGGTCGGCCGTGCCGTCGAGCCGCAGGTCATAGTCGAACAGCCTGCCGCCGCGCCGCGTCGCCGAGCAGACCAGGATCGGCGCCTGCGACGAGAGGGCGAACACGCCGATCGCCTTGTGCACGCTCGCGGGCCTGCCGAAGAAATCGACCCAGCACCCGCGCGGGCCGGCCGCCTGGTCGCCGAGCAGCCCGAGGGCGCCATTCTCCTCGAGCACGACGGCGACGTCGGGCGCGCTCCCTTTCTTCGGCAGGATCCGCTGGCCGCGCGACTCGCGGAACGCGGTCACGAAATCGTCGAGCAGCGGGTTGTCGAGCTCGCGGGCCACCGAATAGATGCGGAAGCCGAACACGCCGAACAGGTAGGCGGCGAGTTCGAAGTTGCCGAAGTGGCCCGAGAGGATCACCTTCGGCCGGTCGAGCCAGAGCGTGCGGACCATCTCCTCCATCCCATGGATCCGGAGGTGCTTCCGCCACGTCGTCTTGTGGATCACGCGCGGCGCGTGCGCGATCTCGATCACCATCAGCAGCAGGTGCTCCCACATCCCGCGGGCCACCTCGCGGCACTCCGCCGCCGACCAGTCGGGAAACGCGATCTGGAGGTTCTCGCGGACGACCCGGCGGCGGATCTTCACGCGATTGGCGAGGAAATCGCTCCAGCGTCGGGCGAACCGCTCGCAGGACCGCCGCGGGAGCGATTGCACGACGCAGATCGCCACCCGCACGGCCGCATACGCGAGCGCGTCGGTGATCCGGGTGGCGAGCGGCCGGGAGGAGCGGGCGGAGGCATCCATGCGGGGCGGAATTGTGCCGAAGCCCGGCCCCAACGGCCAGAGCGATTTCCCCGTAGGACAGACTTCAGCCTGTCGCGTCCTCATCGCCGGCGCGCCGGCTCGTGCCCGCCCAGCCCCAAGCCTCCCCGGAACGAAAGCCCGAAGCGCAAGCGAGGGAGTCCGAGGCGGAAGTCACATGTTCCCTCGCTTGCGCTTCGGGCTTCCGTCGTATTGGGGAGCCCGAAGCCGGCGTGTCACGGCGCCGGCTGCAAGAGCACCAGCACGACGCTCACGGCGTTGAACAGGGCGTGGGCGAGGATGCCAGGCACGATCGAGCCGGTCTGCCGCGCGAGCAGGCCGAGCACGGCGCCGAGCCCCACGAGCGGCACCCACGCCAGCCCCTGCCCGAGGTGCGCGAGCGCAAACACGAGCGCCGCACCGGCGATCGCGAGCCCCGCGGCGAGCCCGGGCCCAAAGCTGCCGCCAAGCCGCTTCTCGAACCAGCCCTGAAGAACGCGGCGAAAGAAAAACTCCTCGACGATCGGCGCCACGACGCACGCGGCGAGCCACACGAGCGCCACCGACGCGGCGTCGCGATGCTCGGCGAGGAAATCGACGATCGGATGCCGATAGGGGACGATCCGGTCGAGCATGGCGGCGAGGCCGAGTAACGGCGCGAGCACGAGGGCCACCGTGGCCATGGCCTGCCGCGACGCCGCCGACCAGTCGGAGACTGCGAGGCCAAGCCCCTGCCACGACGCGCCCCGGCGCCGCAGATGCACCGCGGCGAGCACGGCCGCCCCCGCTGTCACGAGCATGCCCGACACGAGCTGGTGCCGCACCGACGCGGGCTTCGGCCCGAACCCGGCCGCGAGCGACTGGAGCACGAGCGCCACGGCTACGACCCACGAGACATCGAAGCCATCCCAGACGACGGGCGCGTCATCGGCCTGCCGGATGAGACGCTCCCCGCGACGCAGTCGGCCGATCAGAACCGTCGCGACCCAGGCGCTCGCCAGCACCGCGAGGGCTGCGGCCCCGATGCCGATCCCGGGCACCGTGAGGATGTCGGCCACTGCACCGTCGCCCGCACGATCCTGCACGACTCACCCCCGGGGGCGGGACGTCATGGCGGCCGCCTTCGCCAAGTATTCGACGCCCGACCAAGCCGTCGTCACGACGGCGGCCCACGTCGCCACGGACGCCGCTGCCGGCAGGCCCACACCTGCGGGCGCGGCGTCCGGCCACTGCCGCGCGGCGAGTTCGAGCGCCACTGCCGCACACTGCAGCACCATCTTCAGTTTACCGGAGAGCCCCGCGGAAAAATCGTGTCCCGTTCGCTCCATCTCGGCCCGCACGGCCGTCACGACGAGTTCCCGTACCACGACCACGACCGCCATCCAGGGCGCGATCGCCGACGCCCCGCCCCGGGCCGCGAGCAGCCCCCAGGCACCGCAGATGAGCACCTTGTCCACGAGGGGATCGAAGATTCGTCCGAGACGGCTGATCTGGCCGAACCGGCGGGCCCACCAGCCGTCGATCCAGTCAGTCGAAGCCGCCCCGAGGAAGAGCCCGATCGCCCAGCCCCACGCCCCGCGCTCGATCGCGATGAAGCACGCGATCGAGATCACGAGCCGCACCGCGGAGATCACGTTCGGCACGGTCCACACGCGATCGAGGCTCATGCCACCACACCGGCCAGGTCGTAGCCGCTCGACGCCACGATCTCCACCGGCAGGATTTTTCCTGTCAGCGGCGTTGCAGCCGACGTCCCGGGCGCCGTCACATACACCACGCAGTCGATGTCTGGGGCGTCGGCCTGCGATCGGCCGATCCACACGTCCTCCCGCTCGTCGCTCTGGCGGTCGATGATCACGTCGAGCGTGCGTCCGATCTGCCCGCGGGCATGGGCGTGGGCGATCGGCTGCTGGACGCGCATCAGCTCGTCGCGCCGTGCCACCTTCTCCGCCTCGGGCAGGTGGCCGTCGAGCTTCGCCGCCGGCGTGTCGGGCTCGAGTGAGTAGGTGAACACGCCCGCCCGCTCGAACTTCCACGTCCGCACGAAGTCGAGCATTTCCTCGAACTGGCCCCGCGTCTCCCCCGGGAATCCCGTGATGAACGTCGTCCGCAGCACGAGCCCCGGAATCCGCTCGCGCAGCTTGCCGAGCAGTTCCTCGGTGGGCCCGCGGGCCACCCGTCGCTGCATCCGCTTGAGCACCGGGTCGCTCGCGTGCTGCAGCGGCATGTCGAGATA
>JBBAVM010000152.1:0-4823 GCA_040397685.1 Pirellulales bacterium | reverse complement strand
TCTTCATGGTTGAGCACGGTTCGTGGCAGAGCACCTCGACGGCCTGCGGCCCCCCCAGGTCGCGAGTGCCACACCAGCCAAGGCAGCTTCGAAAGATCGTCGGGCATGCGTGCAACGTCCGCAGCCTCTATCGCAGCATCACTACCAGCAGCGCCCATCGCGACTCCGAGCGTGGCGCGATCGAGCGCCGGCGCGTCGTTGATGCCATCCCCAACCATGGCAACCCGACCGTACTTGGCAACAAGTGCCTCCACCGTGGCCACCTTGTCTTCAGGCAGCAGGTTGGCATGGACTTCATCGCCGCCCGTTTCGCGGTCGATGGCCTCGGCGGTAGCCCCGTTATCCGCTGTCAGCATGACGAGGTGTTTTATGCCGGCGTCGCGCCACGTGAGAGGCGTCCGACTGGCGTTCAGCCGTACCGTGTCGGCGAGAACCACGCCACGAGCACCGTCTCGGGCGTGACCGTTGCGGCGCGGATTTCGATTCTCATGACATGCTGATTTTCCGCGGGATTTGAAATCCAACGAATCGGAGGCCAAGCATGAGAACGGTCGCGAGCTGGTCGCTGGTCGCGTGCACTGTGCTGGTGGCGATCGATGCCGCGGCGCAGACCATGCCGCCGGCCAATCCCTTCATGGGCCCGCCCGGCACCGCCACGATGCACGCCAACGCGGCCTCGTCGAATGCCACCACCAACGCCGGCCCCGGGTCGGGGGCCGTCATGATCAGCAGCACGAATTTCAACGCCGTCTTCTCGACGATCCTCATGGGAAGCGACGGCATGATCGTGTCGGTCGCCACCCAGTGGGCCGACCGGACTCTGTGGGTCTACCTGCTCGAGCCCACCACGCTCGAGCCACTGGCGACCATGAAGCTCGTCAGGTCCACCACGAGCGACATGGCCGGAGGGATCTATTCCTATCTCGACAACGACAACCGGCTCGTGCTGGTGAATGCCGACGGCGAACTGCAGCGGATTTCCTACTCCCAGCAGACCGGCGGCTCGTGGCAGCTCAACGTGGCGTCGCAGGTGCAGATCGGCTATCCCGACGTCGTCGGCCTCGTGCCCGACTACGAGGGGCGGGTCTGGTTCGCGACCGCCCAGGGAACGTCGGGCACATCGGGCGCGGTCGTCGGCTACTACGATCCCACCGCGAACCAGACGTCGGCCTTCACGCTCCCCGCCGGCGAACAGGTCGCCAACAGCGTTTCCTCCTCCCCCACCGGCGTGGCCGTCGCCTCGACCTCGGCCCTCTACCTCTTCCAGCCTGGTTCGAGCGGCCCGGAGCAAGTCTGGCGGGATGCGTATGACCGCGGCCCCGCCCGCAAGCCCGGCCAGCTCAGCTGGGGCACCGGGGCGACGCCGGTGTTCTTCGGGCCCGACACCGGCTACGAGTACCTCACGATCACCGACAACGCCGCTCCGCAGGAAAACGTGCTCGTCTACCAAACCACGTCCGGAACCCTGATCGGCTCGGTGCCGTTCCTGATCTCCGGCACCAACAGCGGCAACGAAGACGCCGCGATTGCCGTCGGCAACAGCGTCTTCTACCCGAGCACCTATGGCTACCAGTATCCCCAGTCGGCGGAGAGCGGCACGAGCATTCCCGCCTCGGCGCCGTTCGTGGGGGGCATGCAGCGGGTCGATGTTCTCCCGGGCGGCGTCGGGCTCTCGACAGGCTGGCAGAGCAGCGTCGTGTCGGCCGGCGAGCCGCGGCTGTCGCTCGCCGACAACCTGATCTACACGATCGGTCTCGACACGACGACCGGCACGTACAGCCTGATCACGGTGGATCCTGCCACGGGCAACCTTGTGAGCAGCACGCCCTACGGCTCCGCGCTCGGCGACAACCCGCTGCAGATGGTGAGCCTGATCAGCCCGTCGGGCGTGCTCTACCAGGGCACGAAAGAGGGGATCGTGCGGGTGGAGGCGATCGTGCCGGAACCTGCGACGATCGCCATGGCCCTCGCCGGCCTCACCTGCGACGGCATCTCGCTGTGGCGGCGGCGGCGCGCGAGCCGGGGTGGGCGAGTTGACGAATGACAGGCTGAAGCCTGTCCCACAACCCAGCACTGGCGTGAACGCGGCACGAGGTCGCGCAAAAAACAGCCCGCCGGGGCCATGGATGGACGGGCCCGCGCACGACCGCCCGCTTGGAGGGCGGGCCCGAAAGCACGCAAGCCCGGGCCAGGGATGGCCGGGCTTGCGTGAAATGGCGGGGGCAGGATTCGAACCTGCGACCTCGAGGTTATGAGCCTCGCGAGCTACCGGGCTGCTCCACCCCGCGTCATGTGGGTGAGTTTGAATGATAGCCGACGCCTTCGCTGGAGAGAAGGCTTCCGCGGTATTTCGCTGGGAATCGGCGGCAACGCCAACCTACGGGCGGCAAGTCAGTGTGGACGCCAAGCCGGCCGCCGCGAGACACTGCCTGAATGAAGCAGCCCGGCCCCGATGCTCGCGGTCCCGACCCGAATGAAGCCTGGAGTTCCGGCCTGCCGCCGGAGCCCGCGTCGCGGTCCGTGGTGGGGGGGCTGCCGTGGGCATCGGCGGCGGAGCAGGTGCGGGTCTCGACGGGCGAGCCAATGCGTCGCCGCTCACGCGACGATGAGCCCGGACCGCTGGCGGCGGTCGTGGATCGCCTGCGCCGCTGGTGGCGCGACGCGGTCGCCCAGAGCCCCGCCCTGAGCGCGAGCCTCGCGGTGCATGCGGTCCTGCTCCTGATCCTCGCCTTGATCGGCATCCGGGAGCGGGAAACGCAGCGTTTGCGGCTCGAACTCTGCTTTGGTGCCGCCGATCGGGCTCCCGGAAGCGATCGCCCGACACCGGAGGTCGAGGAGGAGGTCGCCGCGGCGGCGGTCGAGGTCAAGCCCGAGCCGGTGCCCGCCGCGCCGCGTCCTGTGCCCGCGGCCGATCCGGCCCCGACGGCACCGGCCACCGCGGCCATCGTCGCAGCCCCGGTCGCGGCTGTCGGCGCCGCCACCCAGGCGCCCTCGGTGGCGGCCGGCCTCGCCGGCCGCGATGCCGCGACGCGGTCGAAATGGCTCGGTGATGGTGGTGGCAACGGCGTGACCGAGTCGGCCGTGGCCCGCGCGCTCGAATGGCTCGTGCGGCAGCAGCGGAAGGACGGGCTCTGGAGCCTCGCGGGGCCGTACGTCGATGGCAGTCGCCAGGAGAATCGGCTGGCCGCCTCCGCGATGGCGCTCCTGGCCCTCCAGGGGGCCGGCACGACGCCCGCGGAGGGAGAGCATCGCGACGCCGTGGCGAGGGCATGGAAGTCGATCCTCAGGCTGCAGCAGGCCGACGGCACGTTCGACGCCGGCACGATCCTCGAGCAGCACCAGATGTACGCCCACGGGCAGATCACGATCGCCCTCTGCGAAGCTTTCGGCATGACGCAGGATCCGCAGTTCGAGGAGCCGGCGCGGCGGGCGCTCGCGTATGCGATCGCAGCGCAGCTGCCCGACGGGGGCTGGCGGTATCAGCCGCCGCGTGCGGGGGGCGAGAACCGCGGCGACATGTCGGTGACGGGCTGGTATCTCATGGCGCTCAAGAGCGGAGAGATGGCGGGGCTCGTCGTACCGGCGGAATCCTATGAACGGCTCTCCGCGTTTCTCGACGCCGTGTTCGTCTCGCCGGAGAAGGGCTACGGCTACCAGATCAACCCGGGGCAGAAGTTCTTCGACTTCCGGCCGGCGCTCACGGCCGAGGCGCTCCTCTGCCGCCAGTATCTCGGCTGGCGACGGGACGACCCGCGGCTCGTCGCCGGCGTCGACCTCCTGCTCCGCGAGGCCCCGCTCGATTTCGACTACCGGCGGAAGAATGTCTACGCGTGGTATTACCAGACGCAGGTCTGCCACCATCTCGGAGGCTCCGCCTGGGATGCGTGGAACCGCCGGATGCAGCAGCAGCTCCTGCCGGCCCAGGTGGGCACCGGCCGCGAGCGGGGGAGTTGGGATCCCGCGAACGATCAGTGGGGGCACATCGGCGGGCGGCTGTTCATGACGAGCCTCTGCACCTGCATGCTGGAGGTCTACTACCGGCACCTGCCGCTGTATGGCGGCCCGTAGGACAGGCTTCAGCCTGTCACCATGTAGGACAGGCTTCAGCCTGTCGGAGGTCATGACAGGCTAAAGCCTGTCCTACGTGGAGGCAGACAGGCTAAAGCCTGTCCTACGTGGAGGCAGACAGGCTGAAGCCTGTCCCACGGGATGGCAGACAGGCTGAAGCCTGTCCCACGAGATTGCAGACAGGCCGAAGCCTGTCCTACAACATCTGGACAAGATCTGGACAAGGAGACACTGATGGACCACTCGCGACGAGGATTTCTCTCGACCTGTGCCGCCGGGGCGGCGGTGCCGTATTTCATGTGGGCCGGGCGGACGCTCGCTGATGAGACGAAAGCGAAGAACGATCGCGTCGCCCTCGGCCTGATCGGCTCCGGCGACATCGCCAACGCCAACATCGGCGCCGCCAAGGACTGGATCGACATCGTGGCGATCGCCGACGTCGACGCCGACCGGGCCGCCGGGTTCAACGCCAAGCATGCCGGCGGCAAGGCCGCCGTGTTCGACGATTACCGGCGCGTGCTGGAGCGAAAGGACGTGGACGTGGTCCATGTCGCCACGCCCGACCACTGGCACACGAAGCCGGTCGTCGAGGCGATGCTCGCCGGCAAGGACGTCTACTGCGAGAAGCCGCTCACGCTCACGGTCGACGAAGGCAAACTCATCCGGAAGATCCAGAAGCAGACCGGCCGGATCGTGCAGGTGGGGACGCAGCAGCGGAGCACGTTCGACCTGTTCGTGAAGGCGATGGCGCTCGT
>JBBAVM010000151.1:0-5041 GCA_040397685.1 Pirellulales bacterium | reverse complement strand
AAGCCCGAAGCGCGAGCGAGGAACGGGCCTTCTCCCTCGCTTGCGCGTCGGGCTTCCGTGGGGTGTTACGCTTCGAACTCGGTGCATCGAGGCCCGACTGGTCTGTTTCGGCAGGTGTTTCCCGTCACACTTTGGGCTTGGGCCAATTTTGGCCGCTTCGCTACGCTCTCGGGCATGGAACGTCCGTCCAGCAGCGTGCACCGCGTCGTCGGGTTCGATCCCGGGTTGAACGTCACGGGCTACGGCGTCGTCGAGTGCGACGGGCCGCGGGTGCGGCTCGTCGAGGCCGGCACGGTGCGATCGAAGGGCGAATCGCTCGAGGAGCGGTTGCACACGATCCACGCCGGCGTGAGCGAGGTGATCGCGGCGCTCCGGCCCACAGCCATGGCCATCGAGCAGGTCTTTGCTCACGCCCGGTTTCCCAAGACCGCGATCCTGCTGGGGCATGCCCGGGGCGTGATCTGCCTGGCGGGCGTGCAGGCTGGGCTCGCCCTCCACCACTATCTCCCCAACCGTGTGAAGAGCACGCTCACGGGCAATGGCCACGCCGCCAAGGAGCAGATGCAGGCGGCCGTGCAGCGGGAACTCGCGCTCGCGGCCCGGCCCGAGCCCGCCGACGCGGCCGACGCGCTCGCCGTGGCGTTGGCCGACTACCACCTCCGCCTGCGGCCGCTGTTCTTCGGCAACGCGATCGTGCGCGTGCAGAGCGCACGCCACTGAAAGGTACGCAATGATCACGAAAATCTCCGGCACGGTGGACCGGGTCGAAACGGCGGGGAATTCGATCGAGTTGGCGATCGGCCCGGTCGTCCACGAGGTGCTCGTCACGGATCTCGTGCGCCGCAGTCTGCAGCAGAAACTCGGCCAGCCCGTCACGCTCCACACGCTCGAATATCTCGAAGGCAATCCCACGCGCGGCAACATGGTGCCGCGGATCGTAGGCTTTCTCTCGGAGGTGGAGCGGGAGTTCTTCGAGCTCATCTGCGAGGTCGATGGCGTGGGCGTGCGCAAGGCCCTCCGCGCGATCATCCGCCCGGTCGGCGAGATCGCGGCGGCGATCGACGAGCAGGACGTGAAGCTGCTCGCGACGCTCCCCGGCATCGGAGCCGCCACGGCCGAGCGCATGGTTGCGAAGCTCCGCCGGCGGATGCCGAAGTTCGCCCTGCTCGTGGCCCGCGAGGCGCCGGGTGAAGCCGCGGCGGGCGACGTGCTCGCGGAGACCTTCGAGGTGCTGCGGTCGCTCGGCCATTCCGACACCGACGCCCGCCGCCTCGTCGATGCCCTACGGCAGGAGAAGAAGAAGCCGAAGGACGTGCAGGAAGCGCTCGAGTCGATCTACCGCCAGATGCACAAGCCCCGCGCGGGCTCGTAGGACAGGCGTCCCGCCTGTCACTGCTCAACTCACCCAACCCGGCTTCGGGCTCCCCACATCCCGTGCTCCGGACGTTCACTGCGCCCATCCATGGGCTCCGTTCACTCGGACTCACTGGCGCTCCGCCATCCTGGCTTCGCTGGTGAGTAACGCCGGATCCCGGGACATGGGGAGCCCGAAGCCTCGTCAACTGGCTCGACCGCAAAGGACGAGGCTCGGGGCTGCCCATGCCCTCTCGCCGGGCTATGGGAGCGAGCGTAGCCAGGATGGCGAAGCGAAGCGGACATGCAGAGAGCGGTGGCCACGATGGCCACCGCGAACGTCCGGCGAGGGGGGCTGGGCAGTCACGAGCCGGCGCGCAACCCGTCGCTGGAACGTCGATGTGACCGTTTCCTGGTCGATGCGGTAGGCTGGCGGCTTGAGAGATCCATGACGAGTTTCCGCGAACCCAGCCTGCAGGCCGCCGAGGAACAGCCGGCGGAAGACCGCGCGCTCAGGCCGCAGCGGATGGCGGAGATGGTCGGGCAGCGGGCCGTGTACGAGCGGCTCGAGATCGCGATCGACGCGGCGCGGAAGCGGGGCGAGACGCTCGGCCACATCCTGCTCGATGGGCCGCCGGGCCTCGGCAAGACGACGTTCGCCACCTGCATTCCGCGTGAACTCGGCACCACGCTCCAGATCGCCAGCGGTGCGGCGCTCGCGGCGCCCAAGGATCTCCTTCCCTACCTCACGAATGCCTCCGAGGGCTCGGTGCTCTTCATCGACGAGATTCATCGGCTGCCCATCGCCGTGGAGGAATTCCTCTACCCGGCGATGGAGGATTTCCGGGTGGACATCACGCTCGGCGACGGCGTGGCGGCCCGCACGATCAACATGCCGCTGCGGCCGTTCACGCTCGTGGGGGCGACGACGCGGGCGGGGCTCATCTCGGCGCCGCTGCGGGATCGGTTCGTAATCCGCGAGCACCTCGACTACTATTCGCCGGAGGAGCTCGCCGAGATCGTCCGCCGATCGGCCGTGAAGCTCGCGATGCCGATGGACGACGCCTCGGCCGACGAGATTGCCCGCCGCAGCCGGGGCACCCCGCGGCTGGCCAACAACCGCCTCCGCTGGATCCGCGACTTCTCCACGAGCCGCGCCGAAGGCCTGATGAACGTCGAGATCGCGCGGTCGGCGCTGGAGATGCAGGGCATCGACGAACTCGGGCTCGACGGCTTCGACCGGAAATATCTGGAGACGATCCAGCGGGTGTTTGCGGGCGGGCCGGTGGGGATCGAGGCGATCGCCCACACGATGAGTTCGGCCGCCGACACGATCGAAGACGACGTGGAGCCGTTTCTCCTGCGGTGCGAACTCGTCGTGCGGACGCCGCGGGGCCGGAAAATCACCCCCAAGGGTGAGGAACACCTCGGGGTACCGCCGCAGCCGGGGCGCCAAAACACCTTGTTTTGAGGGCGGCGATTGACCGCGAGCGGGTGGCGGGGCTACAGTCGGACCTTCGCCACGAAGTTTGCAGGTGACCCATGGCCGTTCCCAAGCGACGACAGTCGAACCAGAAGACCCGCTCCCGCCGGGCTCACGACTTTCTCACCCCCCGACAGTTGACCTTCTGCTCGAACTGCGGCAAGGCGGTGCCGACGCACCGGATCTGCGGCACCTGCGGCCACTACATGGGTCGGTCCGTCGTCAAGACCGAGGACTGAGCCTTGGCCGACGCTGAGTCCGCGGCGGGTGGCCGCACGGCGCTCGTCTTTCCCGGGCAGGGAGCCCAGGCGGTCGGGATGACCGGCGCGTGGTGTTCCGAGCACGCTCCGGCCCGCGAGTTGTTCACCCGGGCGAGCGACATCCTCGGCTACGACCTGGCCGCGATCTGCTCGGCCGGCCCGGCGGAACGCCTGAACACGACGGCCGTCAGCCAGCCGGCGATCCTGGTCACCAGCCTCGCGCTGCTCGAGGTGCTCCGCAGCCGCGACCCGCGGCCACTCGAGGAGGCGGTGTTCACGGCCGGCCTCTCGCTCGGCGAGTACACGGCGCTGGTGTTCGCCGGGGCGATCGACTTCGACGACGCGGTGCGGCTCGTGGACGTGCGGGGCCGCGCGATGCAGGAATGCGCCGCCGCCCGGCCCGGGGCCATGGTCGCGGTTCTCGGGCTCGATCGGGAGCGCGTGGCCGCCCTGTGCGACGAGGCACGCGAGGGCGACGTCCTCGGCGTGGCCAACGTGCTCTGTCCGGGCAACATCGTCGCTTCCGGGAGTGCCGCCGCCTGCCGCCGCCTGGAGGCCGCCGCGGTCGCCGCGGGGGCCATGAAGTGCGTGCCACTCGAGGTCGCCGGCGCGTTTCACACCGTGATGATGGAGCCGGCCGTCGCGCGGCTGTCGGAGGCCCTCGCGGCGACCGCCGTCTGCCGGCCCCGCCTCCCCGTGATCAGCAACGTCGATGCACGCCCGCACGACGATCCGGCCGAAATCCGCGGGCTTCTGGCCCGGCAGGTCGTCGGGGTTGTCGAATGGCAGGCGTCCGTGGAACATCTGCTCGCCGCGGGCGTGCGGACCGTATGGGAGGTCGGCCCGGGCCGCGTGCTGCGTGGGCTCATGAAGCGGATCGACCGGAGCGTCGCCTGCCACGGAGTTCTCGACTGACGGGCCCCGGTCACGACGACGTGGGCGGCTGACATCCTGATCCCTGATCGTGGAGGAGGCGAGTGATGGCTGAGGAGAAGCAGGCGCAGGCGGAGACGCGACGGGTCCGGGTGGATCTCGCGGGGCAGGTGGCGGTCGTCACCGGCGCCTCGCAGGGCATCGGCCGGGCGATCGCCGAGGTGCTCGCGGCGAACGGGGCGACGGTGGCGCTCGTCGCCCGTAGCGCCGGCAAGCTGGCCGACGTCGCGGCGGGCATCCGCTCCGCCGGCGGCCAGGCGGAGGAGTTTCCCTGCGACGTCTCCAAGGCCGCGGACGTGCAGACCGTCGTCGATGCGATCCACGCGAAGCTCGGCCGGATCGACATCCTCGTCAACAACGCCGGCGTGACCCGCGACACGCTCCTCCCGCGGATGAGCGACGAGGAGTGGGACGAGGTCCTCACGACGAACCTCCGCGGTCCGTTCCTCTTCATGCGGGCCGCCAGCCGCCCGATGATGCAGCAGCGGTACGGCCGGATCGTGAACGTCGCGAGCGTTTCCGGCCTGATCGGCAACCCCGGCCAGGCGAACTACTCGGCGTCGAAGGCCGGCCTCGTCGGGCTCACGCGGACGGTGGCCAAGGAGCTCGCGGGCCGCAAGATCACGGTCAACGCCGTCGCCCCCGGGTTCATCGCCAGCGACATGACGGCGGCCCTCGGCCCGGCCCTCCTCGACGAGGTCAAGAAACGGGTGCCGGCGAAGCGGCTGGGTGAGGCCTGGGAAATCGCCGAGGCCGTGCTGTTTCTGGTCGCGCCGTCGTCGGGCTACATCACGGCCCAGGTGCTCACCATCGACGGCGGCCTGATCGGATAGGTCGGATTTGGCCCATCGCCCTCCGGTCTGGACACCGCGGACCGGCAACAGGTATATCTTGCCCCATCGGCAAAGACGGTTCACGGCCGGTCGTATCAGGAGGATTTACAAGGTGGCTTCAGTTCAAGAGCGAGTGATTGACATCGTGGCTTCCCAACTCGGGGTGAGCAAGGAGCAGA
>JBBAVM010000150.1:0-5193 GCA_040397685.1 Pirellulales bacterium | reverse complement strand
GGACAGGCTTCAGCCTGTCGGGCTCCACGTGGGACAGGCTTCAGCCTGTCGGGCTCCAACCTTTCGGGCGGCCGGCTGCGGGATGTCGCCGCAGGGCCTCCGGCGGACGGTTGTGGGAAGCCCGGGTTCCCTCGCTGGCGCGTCGGGCTTTCGTATGACCGGACGGCGGGAATAGGCCGGGGTGCGTCCCGCGAATACACTGATCGGAGGCTGTCCGGGCGGTTTCCTGGTGACAGGAGCGGGTGCATGGCGCGGGCGTGGCAGGCGTTCGTCGTGGTGGCGTGGGCGGCGGCGTTCCCCGTGTTCGGGTGGGCCGCCGACGACGGGAGTTTCGGCATCCCGCAGGTGCGGTTCATCAATGAGCAGGTGTCGGCCGGGTGGGCCGATGCGGGGCTCGAGCCGGCAGCCGACGCGACCGACGGCGAGTGGTGCCGGCGGGTGCATCTCGACACGATCGGCCGGATCCCGACGAGCGACGAGCTGCGGGCCTTTCTGGCCGACTCGTCGCCGACGAAGAAGGCGGATCTTGTCGCCCGCCTGCTCGGCGACGACTACGTGGACGAATACGCGCGGCATTGGACCGACATCTGGACGACGGTGCTCATCGGCCGCGATGTCGAGAACGAGATGGTCAGCCGCCCCGGGATGCGGCAATGGCTGCGGCGGGCGTTCTCCAAGAACATGCCGTACGACCGGTTCATGGAGGAACTGGTCACCGCGACCGGCGTGAACACCAACAAGGACGGCGTCGAGAACTTCAACGGGGCCACGAACTTCCTCACGGGCAAGATGGAGGAAGGCGGGGTGCAGGCCACCGCCAAGACCGCCCAGATCTTCCTCGGCGTCCAGGTGCAATGCACGCAGTGCCACAACCATCCGTTCAACAAGGGCAAGCAGAACCAGTTCTGGGAAATGAACGCGTTCTTCCGGCAGGCCCGGGCGCTGCGGCGGTTCGAGCAGACGATGGACATCCAGTCGATCGAGCTGGTGGACCAGGACTTCGCCGGCGAGGGACGCGATCCCCAGGCCGCCGAGATCTACTACGAACTCCGGAACGGCTTGAAGAAGGTCGCCTACCCGGTGTTCCTCGACGGCACGGAGATCTCGCAGAGCGGCTACCTCCCGGGCACCATGGACAACGGCGAAAAGTACGGCGCGCACCGTCGGAGGGAGCTGGCCCAGCTCATCAAGGCGAGCCCGCTCATGCCCAAGGCGATCGTCAACCGGATCTGGTCCCACTTCCTGGGGTATGGCTTCACCAAGCCGATCGACGACCTCGGCGACCACAATCCGCCCACGCATCCGGAACTGCTCGACGGGCTGGCGGCACAGTTCCGGGAGCAGAGCTTCGACCTCAAGGAGCTCGTCCGCTGGATCGTGCTCTCGAAGCCCTACGGTCGTTCCAGCCGGATCACGAAGGGCAACGCCAAGGACGATCCCAGTCTCGGCGAAAAACCGAGGTTCTCGCGGTTCTATCTCCGGCAGATCCGGGCGGAGGAGCTCTACGAGTCGCTGCTCACCGCCACCGAGGCCGATCAGAGCCGCGGCGGCGAGGTCGCGGCGAAGAAGAAGGACGACTGGCTGAAGCAGTTCATCATCGCCTTCGGCACCGACGAGGGGGACGATGCCACGACCTTCAACGGCTCGATCACCCAGGTGCTGACGATGTTCAACGGTGATCTTGTGAAGGTGGCGACGAGCACCGGAAAGGGCGGGTTTCTCGACCGGATCGCCGCGGGGGGCGAGAAGAACGCGGGCAAGATCGACGCCCTGTACCTGGCCGCTCTCGCCCGGAAGCCGTCGGCGAAGGAAGTCGCGGCCGCCAACAAACTGATGCAGGACCGCAAGGGAGACGCTGCCGCGGCCCTCCCGGACGTCTGGTGGGCGATCCTCAATTCCAACGAGTTCATCATCAATCACTAGCTTCGCGCCGGCACGGCCATCCTGGCCCGTGCCGGCTGGTCGATAGGGCCACCGTCCGGGTGGCCCGGTTCCTTCCGCACATTCCTTTCCTTCGACAGGACTACCGCGATGTTTTCCACGCCCCATGACATGAGTCGCCGGCATTTCATGAGCCACCTCGCCGGGGCGGCCGCGCTCGCCGCGCCGGCCACGGCGTTCACCAACTCGATCCTCGCCAACGCCACCGACATGAAGAAGCGGCACAAGTCGGCGATCCTGCTCTGGATGGGCGGCGGGCCGAGCACGATGGACCTCTGGGACCTGAAGCCCGGGGCGGCCACGGGCGGTCCGTTCAAGCCGATTTCGACCTCGGCCGACGGCGTCGCCATCTGCGAGCACCTGCCGCTCATGGCCAAGCAGATGCACCACATGTCGATCGTGCGCTCGATGAGCACCCGCGAGGCCGACCACATGCGGGGCCGCTACTACATGCACACCGGCTACGTCCCCAACCCCAACGTCGAGCACCCCAGTTACGGGGCCGTGATCGCGCACGAGCTCGCCGAGCAGGTGCCCGACCTCGAGATTCCCCCGTTCGTCTCGGTCGGCAGCGGAAGTGTCGGCCCCGGGTTCCTCGGCATGTCGTGGGCGCCGTTCGTCGTCGATTCCAACGGCAACGTGCGGAACCTCGACGGCGGCATCGATCCGGCGCGGATGTCGCAGCGGCTCGAGATGCTCGCGACGATCGAGAAGAAGTTCATCGGTGAAAAGCGGGGCGGCGTCGCGGAGGACCACTCCAAGGTTCTGGAGAAGACCGTCCGGCTCATGACGAGCAAGCAGATGGAAGCCTTCAAGGTGATGAAGGAGCCGAAGGAGGTGCTCGAGAAGTACGGCATCGGCGAGCGCGGCGCGAGCGGCTTCGCCCGCGGCTGCCTCATGGCCCGGCGGCTCGTCGAGGCCGGCGTGCCGTTCGTCGAGGTGGATCTCGGCGGGTGGGACAACCACGAGAACATCTTCCCGACGCTGGCCGATCGCAAGCTCCCCGAGCTCGATCGGGCGATGAGCGGCCTGGTGTCGGACCTCGCCGACCGCGGCCTGCTCGACGACACCGCGATCATCTGGATGGGCGAGTTCAGCCGCACGCCGAACATCAACGGCAACGGCGGCCGCGACCACTGGGCCCGCAGCTGGAGCGTGGTCGTGGGCGGAGCCGGCTTCAAGCGCGGCGTGGTGGTCGGCGAGACCAGTTCCGACGGCAAGGAAGTGGCCGGCGAGCCCTACACGTCGCAGGACGTGATGGCGAGCGTGCTGAAGTCGCTGGGGATCTCGCTCGAGACCACCTTCACCGCCAAGAACGGGCGACCGATGAAGATCGCCAACTCGGGCAAGGTGATCAAGGAACTGTTCGCCTAACGGGGCGTCCACGCTACACTTCGAGGACTGCGGCCCGACGTCGCCCATGCGGGCGCGAGGGAGCCGTGCCCGAGGGAGTGCGATGGCAGTCGATCTCGACGTCGAACACTGGAGCCCGGCGGATGCCGCCGATCTCTACGAGGTGGCCCGCTGGGGCAACGGGTACTTTTCGGTCGGGCCCAACGGCCACCTGCTCGTCCACCCGGACAAGAATCCGACGAAGAGCATCGACCTCAAGGCGCTCGTCGATCGCCTCCAGGTCCGCGGGATCGACCTCCCGATCCTGCTCCGCTTCGGCGAGATCCTCCAGCACCGCCTCGGCGAGATCCACGGCGCCTTCGCCACGGCGATGAAGGAGTCGGGATACCGCGGCGACTACTGCTGCGTCTACCCGGTGAAGGTGAACCAGCAGCGGCAGGTCGTGGAGGAGGTGCTGCAGTTCGGCCGCCCGTATCGGTTCGGGCTCGAGGCGGGCAGCAAGCCCGAGTTGCTCGCCGTGATCGCGCTGGCCGACAACGAGACACCGATCATCTGCAACGGCTTCAAGGACGCGGAGTTCATCGAGACGGCGATGCTCGCGCAGAAGATCGGCAGGCACGTGATCCCGGTGGTCGAGCGGTTCTCGGAGCTCAACCTCATCCTCGAGTACGCCGAGAAGCTCGGCGTGCGGCCGCGGATCGGGATGCGGGTGAAGCTCGCGACGCGCGGCAGCGGCCGCTGGCAGGCGTCGGGCGGCTTTCGCAGCAAGTTCGGGCTCACCGCCGGCGAGTTGATCAAGGGGCTCGACACGCTCGCATCGCGTGGCATGGAGGACTGCCTGCAGCTGCTCCATTTTCATCAGGGCAGCCAGATCACGAACATTCGCCACATCAAGGCTGCGCTCAACGAGGCTTCGCGGATGTTCGCGGAACTCGTGAAGCGCGGGGCGGGGCTGCGGTATCTCGACGTCGGCGGCGGACTGGGCGTGGACTATGACGGCTCGCAGACCAACTTCGAGTCGAGCGTCAACTACAGCCTGCAGGAATACGCCAATGACGTCGTCTACCACGTGCAGAACGCCTGCGACGAGGCGGGCGTGCCGCACCCGACGATCGTCTCGGAAAGCGGGCGGGCCGTGGTGGCCTACCACAGCATGCTCATCTTCGGCGTGCTCGGCGTCTCGGAGCAGGGGGGCAACGGCGAGCTCAAGGAGCCGCCTGCCGACGCGGAGCAGCCGCTCCACGACCTGTTCGAGGCCTACCAGAACATCAATGTCCGCAACCTTCTCGAAAGCTACCACGACGCGCAGCAGTCGCTCGACACGGCGATGAGCCTGTTCGCCAGCGGCTACCTCCCGCTCGACCAACGGGCCGCCGTGGAGAACCTCTACTGGTCGATCTGTCGCCGAATCCACAAGCTGGCCAAGCAGATGGACTACGTCCCCGAGGAACTCGAGGGACTCGAGGCGTCGCTCTCCGATACCTACTTCTGCAATTTCTCCCTCTTCCAGTCGATTCCCGACAGCTGGGCGATCAAGCAGCTCTTTCCCGTGATGCCGATCCACCGGCTCAACGAGCGGCCCGGCCGCGCCGCCGTGCTCGGCGACGTGACCTGCGACTCCGACGGGAAGATCGACCAGTTCATCGACCGCCGCGACGTGAAGCGCACGCTGCCACTCCACGCCTGGCAGCAGGAGCCCTACTACCTCGGCGCCTTCCTCATCGGGGCCTACCAGGAGATTCTCGGCGACCTCCACAACCTGTTCGGCGACACGAACGCCGTGCATGTCAGCACCGACGCGAAGGGCGACGTCGTCCTCGACGCGGTGATCAAGGGCGACACGGTCCGCGAGGTGCTCGACTACGTCGAATTCGACCCCAACCAGCTCGTGCAGCGGCT
>JBBAVM010000149.1:0-5298 GCA_040397685.1 Pirellulales bacterium | reverse complement strand
GCCAGATGACCCACCTCTGAAACCCGCGATTTACAGAAGAGATGTTGCTTTATCGCCCGTTTCGCGGTCGATGGCCTCGGCGGTAGCCCCGTTATCCGCTGTCAGCATGACGAGGTGTTTTATGCCGGCGTCGCGCCACGTGAGAGGCGTCCGACTGGCGTTCAGCCGTACCGTGTCGGCGAGAACCACGCCACGAGCACCGTCTCGGGCGTGACCGTTGCGGCGCGGATTTCGATTCTCATGGTATGGTGATTTTCCGGTCCTGTGCCCGCCTCTGCGGCGAGCCCTTCGCGGCATCCTGACTACGCCGACAATTCGGCGGCAGACGGCGGCTGGGCGCCCGCCTGCGAGCACGTGCTGGCGGCCCCCCCGTCGCAGAGCCCCGGGCAGGCCGTGGGCGATGATCCCCTCGACCAGCACGGCGCCCACGGTGTTGCCGGCGTTGACGGTGTCGATCACCGCCGTCGCCACGGCCTGCACCTCGACCACCCGGTCTTCCGTCACCGCCACGAGGCCCGCCTCACCGCAGGTGATCACGACGAGCGCGGGGCACGGTGTCGCGTAGCGTCGCGAGGCTCGCCTGCACCGTCGCGAGGTCGCCGACGACGACGAACGTCCGGTATGAGTAGGTTTTTCGTACCTCGACGGGGTGCTTGAAAAACACCGTGATTTTCGTGCACGCGTTGGTCGGGTCGTCGCTCGGCACCGCCCACGTGAAGGAGCCCCAGAAGCCCTCCGCCGACGGCGCGTAGAGCGCGACGGCGTGCCGCCCGTCGTCGGTCGCCACGATCGGGATCGCATCGTGCCGCTCCACACGATTGATGACCACGTTGAGCCTGTCTTTTTCGGTTTTTCGTGGCGGGGCTTCCTTGAGAACGCCGCTGCCGAGATCGAGCAGCCAGTGGCGGCTTAATGCCGCATCGCAATACATCGTCGGCGCCTCGATCCGAATCGTTGTGGGCTCGGGACCAGTCAGGTGGGAGCTCACCGTCACCGCCGTCTCGAAGCACATCACGTGCGGATCGCCACCATGGCCCAGTGTGATCTGCTTGGTGAGCGTGTCGTTCGTGAAGAGCGCGGTGTTCTTGCGGTGGCGCTCGGGCAGCTTCGTGTGCCGCCAGAAGGCCGGGTGGGATGTCGTAGAAATCCGCTCGGGCTCGACGCTCACCGCAACCAGCCGGCTCGTGGTGGTAGGACCCTCGCCATCCGGGCCCGAGCCGGCTTCGGTCGGGTTGTAGGCCTCGTCGAGGTCGTTGTACGCCCAGGCGACCTGCAACTGCCGGCCGTGGTCGTGGTCGTTGACCAGTTCCTTGCCGGCGTGCTTGAGGCTGCACACCGCTCCGGCATCGCGGGCCGACACGCTCACGGAGAGGATCTCGTTGGCGATGCTCCACGTCTTGTCACCGGGGTCTGCGGCGGCCGCGACACCCGCAACCAACAGCATCATGAGGGTGGGTACGGCAGGAGTGGTTTGCCGGATGCATTGCAGGTCGAAAACGGGCTTCATACGCACCACATCAGTCGGGAATGTCGATCACGATCGAGGCGGCGGCCGGCGCGACGGTCACGGCCAGCCCGGAGCCGCTTGCGGAGGCAAATTTTGCGGGCAGCAGGCTCGGGGGATAGGTGATCGCCCCCTGGGCGTTCATCGTGATCTCGCCGTCGAGTTTCCGTACTGCCACGTGATAGTCGCCAGGCTTGAGGACGACGGAAAACCGGCCGTTGGCGTCGGCCTGCGCCACGGCGCTGTCGGAGCCATCCTTCGCCTCGAAGCCCACGCTGTCGGCCGCGAGCGGCTTGCCCCTGAACGTCACCGTACCGTTCACCCGCACCTTCCCGGGCGGCACTCCCGGCCCGCAGCCCGCTGCGTTCGCCAGGAGGCCAGCCAGCACGACGAGCGTCAGGAGCCGTGCCCGCCGTGCCCCAAGCCGGCGGGTGGCATTGCCGACGGCCAAGCGGTCGGAAACATCGTGCTCCATCACCATGGTCATCATGGAAGGGTCGCGGTCTGGCCGTCGGCCCTGCCGGCGAGCTCGTTGTAGGTCTGGAAATTGACCTCGTCGCCGAGAAACACCACGGCCCCGTCGCCCAGGCAAAACATCGCGCCGCCCGGATGCAGCGAGGCTGCGCCGGTGTTGGTGTTGATCGACGCCGCTGACACCGTCTTCGGATCGATGAGCGGGCTGTTGATGCGAATGCTCGTCCGGACTCCCGGAAAATTCACCATGAACGCGCCGCGGAGGACATTCAGGTCCCCCCGCGTCTCGGCCAGCATGATCGTCTTCGAGAGTCCGTCGGTCACCTGCTTGAATCGGCACCGAAACGACGTGCGCGTGCCGAACATGCCGGGATTTTGACTGGCTTCCGCCAACGTCCAAGACGTGTTGGCGTTGTAGCAGTAACTCGGGTTGCCCGCGGTACAGTCACCCGGCGGCGTTGCCGCGTCGTTGCGCTGCGGGCCGCTGCACACCGAATACCCCAGGCCGGCCATGCTGACTCCCGTGTACGAAGGCACGATCTGGTAGGCAGCGTTGGTGATCGTCTTCAGCGAACCCGCTTGCGGATTCGACGGACACTCGTGGAAGGCGATCCGGCGGCCGGTGATCACGGCGACATTGGCGGCGGATTCGATGCCCTGGCTCAGGTCGATCTTGTCGTAGAGTTCGTTCATCTCGATGTACGGCATCACGAACTCGGACCAGGTGTGGTACGGGCCGTCGGCCACCAGCCCGGTCGCCGCTGTCCAGTCTTTGGCATACGTCGATGCGCAGGGCAGCGTGGCGCGGGCGTCGTGGTGCTGATGCATCGCCAGGCCGATCTGCTTGAGTTTGTTGGTGCAGGCAGACCGCCGCGACGACTCCCGCGCCGCCTGGACGGCCGGCAGAAGCAGGCCGACGAGCACCCCGATGATGGCGATCACGACGAGCAGTTCGACGAGCGTAAACCCGCGGCCACGCCGCCGCCGGGCGGCACCGGCGCGGCCACGCCGGGCCGCAGACGAACCCGGAAGCGCGACCATCGAAACCATCGACGTCATCTCCGCCGCCGGGAGGCGATGAACATCCCCCCAAGGCCCAGGCCGAGCAACACGGCCGCCGAGGGCTCCGGCACCGGGGCGATGTGCACCGTGAGGTTGTCGAAGGTGTGCGTGACGAGGCCTTGGGTGACTTTGTTCGATGATCCTTCGAGCGTCAGGAAGTTCGACGTATACCCGCCACCGCCCTTTGTGTAACTGCCGACGAGGGAGCCGCTGACGAGCACGTCGATCACCGTCGAACCGACGCCGTTCCACGGATTGCCGTCCACGGGGTCGTCGATGTTCAGCCGGCCGTTGAACGCATTCCCGCCCGCCGGGTTGGGGATGAGGTTTTGAACCAGCGTGTTGCCGTCGAACAGCTGAAGAAAGTACTGGAGTCCGGTGTTCACCTCGCGAGTATCCTCGACGAACCGCACATGGAAATGCGGAGCGGAACTGGAGCCGAGTGTCAGCGTGGACGTGCCACCGATGCTGATGCCTGCCTGAATGTATTTGCCGGTGCCGCTGGTCGCTCCCGACCCGACGTTGAGGTCGAACGTGACCGCCCGCCCCACGACGTCGCTGCCAATGAGACTCGAGAAATTAAAAACTGGCGACACCATCGTGATGCCAAGCGATGGATCGGGAAAGGGCAGCCCCGCATTACCATCCCCCGCCAACTGCAACAGGGAGTTGGCGGTCGGACCGGCGATCTGTTCGTGATAACTTGCTGCTTCCGATCCCGACCGCGTGTTCGCGACATATGAAATGGGCCTGGGGGCTCCGCCCTGCCGAGCCGAGAGTGCGATATTGATGTCGAACGAAGAGGTGCCGGTGTTGAACCCGTCGTACCAGTAGGGCGTGGTAGCCGTTTGCGCTTCGGCGAGCGAAGCGGTCATCAGCGCTACCGCCGCGGCACACAGGAACGCGCTGCCCGTGTGGGTACGAACACTGCGAACATTCACCATGATCCACCCTCCCTCGGTTTCACCACACGACAAAGACCCGGAAAAGACCCGCCAAAACTCCCGCTGCATGTGTCGCACACGCCCAAGGTTTGACATAACCAAAGACTTGTACCAACACGATTTGTGGAGCATACTGACACGGCATGCCAGAGTCAACGATTCGGAAAAATTTTTTTGGCTCGGACGGCGGGTCGCGCAGGGTGCCGCTCGCCCGCTGAACCGACCCCCATGAAAGCCGATCGTTATGCATCATGACGAAGTGCGGGCTCTCCGCCACGCGGCCATGCATGTACCGTGAGTGCGCCCCTTGCAGGGGGGCCGTCGGCCCCCCTATCTTCGCTCTCCCCCTCCGAAATCCGCCCATGCCGTCCGCCCGGAAAACTACCGCTAAGCCGCTCGAGTCGGATGGCACCCGGCCCAAGCATGAATTGATGGCCGAGGCCCTCGACCGCGAAATCCACCACCTCGCGCCGGGCGCGCCGGTCCGCCCCGTGCTCGAGCTGATGGAGCGGTTCGGCGTGTCGCAGGGCACGGTGGTGCATGCGCTGCGCCACCTGCGGTCGAAGGGCGTGATCAAGAAGATTCCCGGCAAGAAGCGGCTTGTCGTGGCCGACCGCGG
Organism: Pirellulales bacterium; assembly: GCA_040397685.1. Classification (GTDB taxonomy): domain Bacteria; phylum Planctomycetota; class Planctomycetia; order Pirellulales; family UBA1268; genus RGVT01. The sequence continues at coordinate 695 of JBBAVM010000149.1, read as the reverse complement.
CCGGGCCCGCGACACCGTCTTGAGCGTGCTTGCGATCTGCCCCAACTGGGGTTCCCCCGACTACAACGCGATGCTGTTCGCGCTCACCGACGAAGCCAGCCGACGGCGGTTCTCGATCGACACGGTGCATCACGGCGCGGAATGGGGCGAACCAGGCACGGCCGGCCTGGAATCGGTGATCAAGGCCCACGACGCCGTCGTGCTCCTGCCGTCGGCGGTGCCCAACAGCCTGGCCGCGCTCCTCAAGCGGTCCGCCACCCCTGCGGTGATGCTGTTCGAGGAAGAACTGGCCGACGGGATGATGTGCGTCGCGGACGATGACGAGATGGCTGGCCGTCTCGCGACCGAATATCTCCTGGGACTCGGCCACCGGCGGATCGTCGCGTTTCAAAGCGAGCCGCCCCAACTCCGCATGAGAAACCGTCTGGCGGGATGGCTCAGAGCGCTCGGCGCAGCCGGCGAAACACACCTCGACGAACTCGTGATCGACGGTGCGGTGAAGCCGGGATTCGACTCGATCGTGGGCTCCTACGAGAAGCTCCGCCGCTGGCTCTATCGAAACGGCAACAAGCTCGACGCGACGGCCGTCTTCTGCCTGCATTGGACTGGGGCCCTGGGGGTGCTCAGGGCGCTGCGGGAGGTCGGGATCGACGTTCCCGGCGACGTGAGCGTGATCACCCATGCCGGCGAAAACC
>JBBAVM010000148.1:0-5377 GCA_040397685.1 Pirellulales bacterium | reverse complement strand
ACGCTCGTCGAACTGCTCGTCGTGATCGCCATCATCGGGGTTCTCGTCGGGCTGCTCCTGCCGGCGGTGCAGGCGGCGCGGGAGTCGTCACGCCGGTCGAAGTGTTCGAACAACCTGAAGCAGATCGCGTTGGCCTCGCAGCTCTATCACGAGGCCAAGAAGAAAATCCCGCCGAGCTGGAACTACAGCCCGACCTTCAGCTGGAACGGCACGTCCGGCGATTACACCGGCGCTTCGCTGCACTTCTCGCTGCTCCCCTACCTCGAAGAGCAGTCACTCTACGACAGGGGAATCAGCGACTGGAACACGGGCTACTGGGGCGTCGCGAAGAACGGCCTCGTGGATTCGTTCTTCTGCCCCTCGGATGGCAGCGGGCCGAAATGGGCTTTTGCGTCCGCGAATCCTCCCGAATGGGCCACGACCAACTACGCCGGCAACTACCAGGTCTTCGGCAATCCTGAGGCCGGCGACGTGGGCGGCAAGAACATGAAGTCGGACAACTCGTTTCGGCTGATCACCGATGGGCTGAGCAAGACGATCACGTTCGCCGAGCGCTATCGGAAGTGCAATTCGAGTTCGTCGGAAGTGCTGTGGGCACATGGGCCGTGGGCCCAGTGCTACATGGCGATGCTGCACTACGGCCCCCGCAGCGGTGCATATGCCTACGGCCAGTGGAATGGATACGGGCAAGGCGGGCCGGCGTCGAAGCCGCAAAACAACCCGATGTCGAGCGAATGCACGTGGTATCTGCCGCAGAGCTTCCACCCCAACGGCATCCAGGTGAGCATGGTCGATGGGAGCACGCAGTTCATCGGCGCGGCCATCGACGGCAACACGTGGTGGGCGATGTGCACGCCGAACGGCGGGGAAACGGCGGGGCTGCCATGATGCCAGGGCAGTCCATCGTTTCGCTCGCTTGGCTGCTCGCGACGATGGCAATCGTAACCGGGGTAGGCGGGTGCGGCGGTCCACCTCACGGAGCCGTCAACGGAATCGTCCGCTTCGAAGGGCAGCCCGTCGCCGCCGGCCGGATCACGGTGCTCTGCGAGGGAGGCGGCAAGCCGGTGTTCTTCGCCGACATCCAAGATGGCGCATACCGCATCGAACGGGCCCCTGTGGGCAGCGCGCGGGTGACCGTCCAGGCGTTCGCCACCCACCCCGCCGCTGGATCCGTGCCCGTGCCGCCCGGCGCCGGTCCCGCGCTCCCGATTCCGGCGAGCGTGCCGCGGGTCGGCAAGCCGCTCGACGGATTTCCAGAGCGATATCTGAATCCCGACGCCTCCGGCCTGACGTTCGAGATCGTCGCCGGCCCGCAGACGCACGACATCGAACTTGTGCGCCGCTGAACGGCTCGCGCCTCGGGCTTCCTGCGATCCACAAAGCCCCGACGTAGGACAGGCTTCAGCCTGTCACGAAAGCAGACAGGCTGAAGCCTGTCCTACAGTTCGCCCTTCACGGCGAGTTCGTGGAAGTAGTGGCCGACCTTCTTCTGGTTCTTGAGCAGCCAGTCAATCGAGGGCTCGTTCGCCATCGCCTTGCGGATCGCGTTGAACGTGGCCTCGCGGTGGGTCTTGAAGAGCACCTCGTGGTCGATCTTCGTCTTGGCCTCGGCGGCCGAGGGATCGAGCCACACCGCCACGATGATCCCGATGTCGTTCACCTTGTTCTTGGGGATGTGCCCCTCGCGGACGCTGTCGAGCACGGCGTTGGCGATCGCCGCCTGCACGGTGCCCATGAGGATGTTCGTGTAGCGGGCGTTGGGGGCCGTGTATTTGCTCACCATCAGCGTCGCCGGCCGCACCTGCACGTCGCTGTTCAAAATCGCCCACACGCGGGTGTGCCCCTTCACCTGGTCGCCGATGAGGTTCGCAATCGCGTAGCCCACGGGCCCGTCGAGCTCGCCGATCACCACCTCCGGCTCGGCCGCGCTCCACGCCTCGTCGGCCTCCGCCAGCGCCTCGCCCGTCCGCATCACGATCTTCTTGCCGGCCATCGAAATTCTCCTGGGGATGAGCCGCTATGCTACCGTCGCCATCACGAAAGCGCATTTGCGTTTGGTCATACCAAACGCTATCATACGTCCGTCATGGCCGAGGCATCCCCCTCCCGAAAACCCGTCGATCGGCCGCTCTGGCGCACCCGCATCGAAACTGCCTGGGGTGAGCGGCCTGTCGTCTGGCTCTCGGGGCCGCGGCGTCTCGGCAAGACCACCCTCACCCGCTCGCTGCCGGATGTCGAGTATTTCGACTGCGACATTCCGAGCGTGCGCCGTGACGCCGATGACCACGAGGCGTTTCTCCGCCGCCATCGGGGACGGCGGCTGGTGCTCGACGAGATCCATCGTCTGGCCGACCCGTCTGGATTGCTCAAACTCGCCGCCGACCACTTCCCGGATACCCGTGTCGTGGCGACCGGCTCCTCCACGCTCGGCGCAGGCGCCCGGTTTCGCGACACGCTCGCCGGTCGCAAGAGAACGGTCCAACTCCTGCCGGTGCTCACACGTGAACTCCCGGGATTCGGCATCCGCTCACTCGAGAAGCGTCTCCTCCAGGGAGGACTGCCCGAGCATCTGGGCGCCACCCGCATTCCGACCACCGATTTCACGGAATGGGTGGAGGCGTTCTGGGCCCGCGACATCCTCGAACTGTTCTCCATCGGCAAACGCTACTCCTTTCTTCGCTTCCTCGAATTGCTCTGGGCGCAGAGCGGCGGACTCTGCGAACTGACGAGTTTCACCTCGGCCTGTGAAGCCAGCCGCCAGACGCTCGCCAACTACCTTGACGTGTTCGCGGCCACGGGCGTTGTCCATGTCTTGAGACCGTTCGCCACCAACCCGGCCCGGGAACTCGTCGCCATGCCGAAGGTGTATGCCTTCGACACGGGGTTCGTCTGCCACGCCCGCTCGATCGATTCGCTGCGGGTGGACGACAAGGGAGGATTGTTCGAGCATGTGGTGCTCGACGAATTGCTCTTCGAAGTCGGCCCCGAGGGACTCCACTACTGGCGTGACAAGCAGCGGCACGAAATCGACTTCATCTGGAAACCCCGTGGCCGCGATCCCGTGGCGATCGAATGCAAGTGGCGGGCGTCGCGATTCGATCCCGCTGCGATGCAATCATTCGTGAGATTGCACCCTCGATCCGCATGCTGGCTCGTGGCGGAAGATCGCACGCGCTGGATCGAACGTTCGTATGGCGATCTGACTGTCATCGAGTGCGGCGTGGAGCATCTTCCCGAACTCATCTCGCGGCACCGCGGCGGCTGACCGCCGCACCGCGGGAGAGGCGGGGTTGCGTCGCTATTGCACTCGGGCGACGATTCGCAGCGGGCCGCCGCTGCCGCCGGCGATCTTCATCGGCAGCGCCGCCACGAATGCGCCCGTGTCGGGCAGCCGGTCGAGCGCCGCCACGTTTTCGAAGACCGGCACGTTCGCGCCGCAGAACGCCACGTGGGCCCCGAACAACGTCGAGGGGCCGTGGTCGATGCTCGCCGTGTCGATTCCGATCGCCTTGATCCGCCGGTGCTCCACGAGCCACTTCGCCGCCAGCGGCGACACGCCGGGGAACCTGAGTTCCGCCACCGCGGCCGGTCCGGTCGCAGCCGTGCCGAGGTAGGCCGTGCGATCGGCCCACTTGGCGGCCCAGCCCGTGCGCACGAGCACGATCACGTCGATGAACTGGCGGCCGTGCGCCGCCTCCCACGCCACGAGGTCGTCGGGCGAGACCTCGTAGGCCGGGTCGGCCGCGCACTTCGCCGACACGTCCACGACCACGGCGTCTCCCACGAGGCGGTCCACGGGGATCACGTCGCTCGTCTGCCCGGTCGCGGAGAAGTGCCGCGGAGCGTCGAGGTGCGTGCCGCCGTGCTCGGCGGTCGAGAAGCGATTGGCCGCGTAGTAATAGCCCTTCGCCGTCGGGCCGTTCGTGCCCTGGTCGAACTGGAATCCCTTCTCGGTCGGCCAGTAGATCGTGGCCGCGTCGAAGGGATGCGTGAGATCGATCCACTCGCCCGGCTCCGCGGCCGAAGCCGCCGTCGCACTCAGCCACATCGAGACAAAAATAGACGCCGCCGAAACCCGTGCCCGCCTCACGATCCGGCTCCGTCAACGTCGGTCTTCGCGTCGCCCTTGCCGGCCTTGTCGTCCACGCGCACGAGCACCATCTGCTCCACCTTGCCGTTGCCGCCCTTGCCATCGTCGCGGTGCACGAGGATCGTGGTCTGCTGCTGGAGCAGGTTCGTGAGCCCGGCCTCGTAGATCGGCGTCTTCTTGTCGCCGATGGTCCAAGCCGCCTTCTGCGTCTTCTTGTCCACCTTGCCGGTGATGTTCTGCGTCGAATCCGACACGGCGTCGTAATACGTCCCGCGGAGCACGCCCGCTTTGTCGATTGCGAGGCTCAGAAACGTGCTCGGGTTCGTCTCCTCCGAGCGGGCGAGGGCAAACACGCCGAGCGGCCGCCACTGGTCGTCGGCGGCGATCTTCGTGTCGGCGCCACCCTGGGCTGCGAGCGTCGCGGCCTGCTGGGCGTATTCGGCCGCGGAGCCCACGCGGTCTCCCTGCACATAGACGCCGTCGTCCTGGTAGCAGACGTTCGTGCCGTAGTTGTAGGCCATGGGCGCTCCGTAGCCGCCCCAGCCGGCGAGTTCGCTCCAGGCCAGGCCCGTGAGCAGGCCCGCGCCCATGCCCCAGCCGAAGCCGCCCCACCACGCTCCCGGCCACCAGGCACCGAAGTGGGCCCCATACCATCCGCGGCCGCCGTACCAGCCGCCGTTGTAGAAGTTGTTGCGGACGATGGTGCCGCGATTCACGAGATTGTTCATCGAGTAGGGACGCACCGCGCCGCGGGCGAGCGCGTCGCGGCCGATGCCGTCGCGGCCCACTCCCTCGTTCGCGATCCGCTGGAAGTCGGCCTTCGAGAGCGTGTGCTCGCCGGCGAAGTGGCCGCCCTCCAGGCCGCCGAAGTCGCGGGCTCCGTCGAGGGCCCGGCCGCCATCCAGCGCCCGGCCGCCATCGAGGCCGCGCCCACCATCAAGCCCGCGACCGCCGTCGAAGTCACGGGCGCCGCCATCGAACGATCGCCCGCCGCCCGAGAATCCGCCCGGCATCTCGTGCATGCCGCCCCCGTAGCCGCCCATGTGGCCGCCTCCCCCCATGCCGCCCATATGGCCGCCACCCCCCCCGTGCGCGTGCACGACCGCGGTGCCATGGTTGAGGGCGAGTGCGACGAGCGCGAGGAATGCAGCGACACGGCGGTGCATGAGGAAACTCCCAAAAGTAGGACAGGCTTCAGCCTGTTGGCAACGTAGGACAGGCTTCAGCCTGTTGGCAACGTAGGACAGGCTTCAGCCTGTTGGCAACGTAGGACAGGCTTCAGCCTGT
>JBBAVM010000147.1:0-5736 GCA_040397685.1 Pirellulales bacterium | reverse complement strand
GGACAGGCTTCAGCCTGTCATGCCTCGTGGGACAGGCTTCAGCCTGTCATGCCTCAACTCGCCCGCCCCGGCTCGGGGTTGCCCCGTACCGTCTCGCCGGACGTTCACTGCGCCCTCCGGGCTGCGTTCACTCCGACTGACTGGCGCTGCGCCATCCATGGCTCCGCTGGTCAGTCAAGCCGGCTCAACGGTAGGGGCAACCCCGAGCCTCCCCATAACGGAAGCCCGAAGCGCAAGCGACGGAGAAACGCATTCCATAACGGAAGCCCGAAGCGCAAGCGACGGAGAAACGCATTCCCTCGCTTGCGCTTCGGGCTTCCGTCGAACCGAGGACGCAGGCCCGCTGCAGGTCACGCAGGCTCTCGATCGCCGGGCTGAACAGCAATATCAGGATCAAGGCGTATCAAGGCGTCGGACTGAGCCATGAACAGTCGGGAACAGTCGGCGATTCCCGGCCGTTTCTCGTTCAGTCCCCACCTTCCGAAGTCGTGAGAGCAGCGGCCGGAGCTTTCGCAGGTACTTCGGTTTCTGCACGTCCTGATCGCGGATATTGCGCTGAGTCCGTCCGGCGAGATGGTACGGGGCAACCCTGAGCCTCATCGATCCATGTGGCCCGCCGGTTGGCTTGGTTGCGGGCTTCGGGCCGCGTGAAGTACGCTCTCGGCCGGAAAGCGGGATAACCTGGGAGGCACAGGGCCTATGCGTCGAGCTTGCGGGCGGAAAGCGGGTGTCATGGCGGCGGCGATCGCGGCTGCGGTCGCGGCGATCGGGGGCGCGCCGGCGCGCGGCGAGGATCCCGTGCTCGTGAACATCACCGGCCCGCTGGCGGCAAAGGTCGGTGAGCGGGTGTCGTTCGAGGTCGAACTCGTCAACCGTTCGGGGCGGCCCCTCACGGGCCTCCGGGTCGTGGATTACTTCGACAAGGGATTCCACCACGAGGCATCGGCGAGTCCGATCGAGCAGAAGGGCACGATCGACCTCGCGGCGGGCACGACCAAGCGGCTCACGCTCGACTTCCTGCTCGACGAGCCCGGACGGCAGTGCCACCGGGTCGAGATCCTCGATCAGGCGCACAAATACATGGGCGGCGCCACCGAGTGCGTGCAGGTCGCCGCCGCCGCGCCCGCGACTTCCCCGGCCCCCGTCGCCGCGCCGCCCGCCGCTCCTCCACCGGTTCCGGCGCCGGTGACGGCGCCGCCCGCGGCTCCGGCGCCCGTGATCGCGCCGGTTCCCGTCCCGCAGGCGCCGTTGTCTCCTCCACCCCTCTCCCCGGCGCCCCTGAGCCCGCCGCCGTTGTCGCCGGCGCCGCTCGCGTCCCCGGCAGCCGCGCCCGCGCTCGAACTCGACCTCACGGGCCCCTCGGAGGTCATGTCCGGAGCCGTGGCCGAGCACATCGCGACCGTGCGCAACGCGGGCCCCGGCACGGCTCCGCCCACGACGCTCGAGTTGACCTGGGACAACTCGTTCTCGCCGCTCGAAGCGTCCGACGGCTACAAGCTGGGCACCGGCCAAGTGTCGTGGACCCTGCCGGCCATCGAGCCGGGCGGTCAGTTGCGCCGGCAGATCAATCTCCGGCCCCAGGCGCCGTCCACCAGTTACCGGGAGTCGCCCGCCTCGCGGGCCTGCGTGCGGGGCGTGCTCAGCGGTCTCCCGGGAGGGGTCATGGTGGCCGACGAATCGTGCCTGATGGTGCGGTCGATGACGCCGCGGCCGCGGACGCCGCGCGAGGCCGGCCTGCGGCTCTCGCTCGCCGATCTCGACGATCCGGTGCAGCTCGGCGGAGCGACGACGCTCGTCTGCACGGTGACCAATAACGGCAGTGCGCCGTCCGGCCGCCTCGACATGGTGATCGTGCTTCCCGATCAGGCCCGCATCGTGGGTGATCCGAGTCCGTCGCGGGTGCGCATCGACGGCGCGAACGTAGGGTTCGACTCCGTGCCGAGCCTCCCGCCCGGCGGGCATGCGACGTTCGAGGTCTCCTACCGCGTGCCGACGGCCGGGCCCGCCCGGGCGACGGCGATCGTCACCGGCGCCGAGCTCGACGGTTCGCTCGAATCGACCTGCACGACCGCCTTCGCCGGGCCGTGAGCGCCGCTACGACCGGCATCATCCGCACGGCCGGCCCCCGCGGGCCGCTCCGGCGACGCTGATTCTGCGACGACACGGTCCCGCCCGCCGATGACACGGCTGGGGGATCGCGATGCTCGTGGCGACTGCGAACTGGGGACTCGGCGACGGCAGCCTCGCGGCGGCGCCGGACCCTTCCTTCCCCGGACGGTTGGCGTCCGAACTCCACCGCGCCGCGCTGCGGGCAGGGTTCCGCCACGACGGCCGCTATCGCCCGATCGCGCGGCTCGGGCTTGTCCTCGCCGGCGACACGTTCGATGGACTGGTGAGCGACCGCTGGCTGGATGGCGTGCGGCCGTGGGAGCGGCGGCGACAGGTGGCGGAGCGGCACGAGGACGTGCTGCGTGCCGCATGGCGGGCCGCACGACGGCATGTGGGGTGGGTCGTGCGCTTGGCGCGTCGCGGCCTCGTCGTGCCGGCGGCCGACCGGCATGGAAGGCCGGTGCTCTCCGCACGGGTTCGGGTGCCCGCCGATGTGGTCGTGCTGGCGGGAGATCGCGACGTCGCGCTCGCCCGGCTCGGTGGCGGTTTCTCGAGCCGCAGCCGGACGATCGGCGTGGGCGGCATCTGGGAAGGGGACGGCGTGCGGATCGCGCACGGCGTCGCCTGTGATCCGCTCGCCGCCCGCGCCGAGGGACCGACGCTGCTTCAGAGCCTCGCCGTCGATCTCATCGCACGGTTCGGCGCGGCCCTCCGTGGCCGACCCGGCGGCGCGGGCTTCGGCAGGAAGCTCCTCCGGCTGCTCGTCGATGCCGCGGTGCTCGATCTGCCGCAGCGGCTCGCCGGTGGAATGGCAGCGCTCGGCGCGGAGGACGGGGCGTGGGTCGAGTCCGCGTGGCGGCGGGCCGTCGATCACTGGGCACGCGCAGCACGGCGGGTGGGATGCGTGGACGACCATGGCGTGGTGGATGCCATCGCCGCCTGGATGCACCACCTTCCCGGCATGCCAGGGCCGTCGCCGGCGATCCGGCGGATGGTCGAGATCCTCGCCACGCCGCTGCCGATGTCGGGGCAGGCTCCATCTACAGACGCCCTGCTGGTGTTGGGGCATCCGGGGCCAGCGCCGCACCTCGTCGGCGAGCGGGTCGTTTGCCTCGGGCCGCCGACCGTGGCACCATGCGGGCATGCGACCGGAGAACCCGTCCGGATGTCCCGGGGCGCGTGTGTCGAGACGGGCGTGGCCATCCTGCCGGGACGGCTGTCGGCGGCGGCCATCCTCGAAGCGGACGAGGGACCGGGCGGTGGACGGGAATGGTGGCCGTTGGCGGATGACGGGGCGGCAGCCGCGGCGCCGCCGAATCGCGTTCCGTTCCTGGAGGCCGCCTGACCGGCATTGCGCGGCGAGCACGGGATCATGACCACATGACTGACGACACCGCCGAGGATGCCGCGATCGAGCCGCAGGGCGCGATCGTGGAGGTGCGCACGACTTTTTCCTGCCGCGAGGCCGCCGATGCCTGCGCGGCTCGTCTCGTCGCCGGGCGGCTCGCTGCGTGCGTGCAGATCGACGGGCCGGTCAGCAGCGTGTATCGCTGGGGCGGAACCGTCGAGGCGGCGGAGGAGTTTCGCTGCACGGCGAAAACGAGCCCCGATCGGGCCGCGGCCTGTGCGGCGGGCATCCTGGCTGGTCATGAATACCAGCTGCCGGAGCTGATCGTGTCGGTCGCGTCGGCGTCGGCGTCCTATGCCGCGTGGGTCGCGGAGAGCGTCGGTCCCGAGCGACCGCGGGGAGCCTGATGTCGATGACGCGCGACCGCCGTGAGCCGATCTACGCGTTCGACGCGACCCTCCATCGCCGGCCCGACTCCGCGCTGCCAGGGCCGGTCTACAGCGACGCCTGGGGCGACTGGCCCACGCTCTCCGTCGCGCCCGGTGAGACGACGGCGCCGCTCGGCATGGGGTTCGACGACGCCCTCGCCCGGCTCGATGGGCTGGAGCGGATGTTCACCGAGCCGGATGGGGCGTTCGTCTGGACAAGTCCTCGTGAGGGCCTGTCGTGGCAGGTGGACGGCAACGCCTTCGAACGCGCCGGCCGGGTGCTGCTCGTCGATCTCAAGGGCAGTTGCCCACCGCCGGAGTTCGACCTGCTGCTCGCCGCGTTCGGCTGGCCGCGGGAGCCGATCATGGTCCAACTCGTGAGGCCGGCGGTGTTTCTGGACGAGGCGACGTTTCGTCGGCACGCCGCCGCCAGGGGAACGGCGGGAGATGGGGAGACTTTGCGTCCGGGGTGAAGGCCTTCGCTGGCAGGCTATACCAGCCCGATCCGGAAACCGCCGCTGCCGACGCGGGGCCTGCCGATATCCAGCCATGTCATTGCGGAGACCAATCTGATGCTGCGCCAGGCCCTCTGTTCGCTGATCTTCGTGGGAGCGGTGTGCGTCGCGGCGCGTGGAGCGCGGGCGGGCGCCGAAGCGGGCGCCCTGACCGTCGCGTATGGCAACGGCGTGCATGCGTTTTACGACGGCGACTTCCAATGCAGCTATGACGCGCTCTCGAGCGTGATCGAAGCAGGCAGCAACGATCCGCGGGTGCACTACTTCCGCGGCCTCGCCGCCCTGAAACTCGGACGGATGGACGAGGCCGAAGCCGATTTCCAGCAGGGGGCGAACCTGGAAGCCGACGGCCGCGGGGCGGTGAGCAGCCACGCCGTTTCGCGGGCGCTCGAGCGGGTGCAGGGGTGCGACCGCCTCAAGCTCGAGGAGTACCGCAGTCGGGCCCGCGTCGCCGTCCTGCAACGCGACCGCGAGGGCACCCGGCAACGCTACTCCGGCATCGACGACATCGAAGCCGACGTGCTGCGGCGCCGACGCCCCGAGCGCATCGAGCCGGCCGAGCCGGTCGCCCGGCCGCTGCCCCGCGCGGGCGCCACCGAGCCGGCGGCTCCTCTGGACGAGGAGACCGCCACGCCGCGGGCCGAGCGACCGGAGCCCGAGCAGCCGGCCGAAAAACCGGCGGAGCGGCCGGCCGACACGGCCAACCCGTTCGCGGACGAGCCCGAAGAGAAGTGATCAGTCCGCCGCCGCCGACACCCAGCCGGCGACGGCGAGGCAGGCCCATCCGACGAGCAAGAGCACGCCGCCGATCGGCACGATCGCGCCGAGGATGCGCACGCCCGACAGGGCAAGAGCGGCCAAACACCCGCTGAAGACGCCGGTGCCCAGAAGCATCGCCCAGCCGGCGACGGTGAGCAGGCCGCGGGCGGCCCCCGTCTGTGGCAGACCCGACGCCAGCCCCACCGCCACGAGCGCCAGCGCGTGGAACAGACAGTAGCGGACGGCCGTTTCCCAGTTGGCGGCCTGGCCGTTCGCCTCGAGCAGCGATTTCAGGCCGTGGGCCCCGAAGGAGCCGGCGGCGACGCCGAGGAAGCCGAGCAGGGCACCGGAGACGAGCCAGAGTCGGAGCATGGATGCGGGGGGCGGAGGGCGCCGGCGATCACGGCGTGCTCGAGCCGAGGAGTTTCTCCTCCTCCTCCTCCTGGATGATGATCCGCGGCGTCACCATCAGCATCAGGCTGTCGGTCGTGCGGCCGAGGCCCACGTTCTTGAACAGCCGGTTGATGTACGGAATCTTCGAGAGGATCGGCACGCCGAACTCGTTGCGGCCCTCGCG
>JBBAVM010000146.1:0-5938 GCA_040397685.1 Pirellulales bacterium | reverse complement strand
GCGATCCTGCGTCGGACGATGGCCGACATTCGCGGGTCACTCGCTCGGCACGGCCTCGAGGGCTTGGCCGTGTGGGACACGGAATGGGCCCCATTCGACAACTGCCGTTCCATGAAGCGTGGCGAGTGCCGCGGAGTGACGCGTTTTTCGCCGACGCCGCGGCGGGCCGCTGCGCTCGTCGTTCAGGGGTTCGTCGCGCGTCTCGGCGCGGGGGTTGAGGCCGCGATCCTCTACGACACGTACAACCCTGGAAGCATGGGGCAGGCCTCGCACAAGACGATGCTCGAACTCGATGGCAGCTTCACACCCGTGGCCGCGGCGGTGGCCGTGCTCGCTTCCGAATTGGAGGGCGCGACCGGCTATGAGCCACTCGACTCGGCACAGGGCTGGGTCTATCGGGTCGGTCGGTCCGGGCGGAGTCCGGTCACGATCGCTTGGCGCAAGGACACGACGCCGGAAGCCGTGCCCGTCGAACTGACAAATGTCCAGCCAGCGGAGTTCCGGGACATGATGGGAAATGTGCTGACGCTGGATGCTTCGGATGCGGGAGTGATGCTGCCCGACGAGCCCGTGTACATCCTCGAGCGGGACGCCCGGTAGATCACGGACGGATCGGATCGATCTTCAGGAGTCCCAATTCGAAACCGCGGGCCACGGCCTCGGCCCGGTGATTACAGTGCAATTTCGACTTGATGGCTTCCACGTGCGAACGGGCTGTGCGCTCCGAGACACCGAGAAGACGTCCGATATCGGCGTTCGTGAAGCCTTGGCGGAGGAGCCCGAGGACCTCGAGCTCTCGGGACGTGAGCGGAGAATGAGGCTTGGCGACGGCCGGGCGAGGCTTCGCCTTGGCGATCCTCGCCGTCACTGCCGTGCCGCCGGCGTGGACCGTGCGGATCGCCGCGACGAGTTCGTCGTAGACGACACTCTTCGTCATGAAGCCACGAGCCCCGGTGTCCATCGCCCGTTGCATGTCTTCGTGCGAGTCCGACGATGTCAGGATCAGAACCCTCGTTTGGGGAGACTGCTCCTTGATCAGCCGCATCGTCTCGAAGCCGTCGATATCGGGGAGCGTGATATCGAGAAGGCACACGTCGGGCGTCAGCGTCCTGCAGGCTGCGACGGCTGCCGCCCCGTCGTCCACCTGTCCGACGATCGTGAATCCCGCCTCGAAAGAGAGCAGGTTGGCCAGGGCGGTGCGGACGACGGGGTGGTCGTCAACGAGCAGGAGACGCACGACACTCGGCGCCGCGGCGGAGGATTCATGGCTTTTGGACATGGTGCGGAGCATCCCACGCCACGTGTCGGGGTGTCACTGGCTTTTTCGGCAATGCATCGCTCACGCGGCCTCGATTTCGGCATCGTGAGGGTTCAACCTGATCGTCACGTCGACCTTGGTGCCGGCAGATGGCCGACTCGAGATCGTCAACGAGCCACCCAGCCGCTCGACCCGTTCCCGCATCACCGTGAGACCGAAGTGCCCGTCCTCGGGCCCGGCTTCGCGGCCGGGCGTGAAGCCGCGGCCGTCATCCTCGATCGTGAGACTGATTGAATCCGCCGTCCCGGTCGGGGCGACACGGACGCGAATCTTCCGCGGCGATGCATGCCGAACGGCGTTGTGCATGGCCTCCTGCAGCACGAGCAGGAGGTTGCCGGCCACGAAGTCGGGCACGACTGGCGTGGCGGAATCCATGTCCGTCGCAACGTCGATTCCCGTCGAGATGGCGAGCTGCCGGCCAAGAGACTCGACCGCGTCGGCGAACGACCGGCCCTGCAACGGAATGCTACGCAGCGACCAGACCGATCCACGGAGGTCCGACACTGCCTTGTCGACCATGGAACGGGTGAGGTCGAGATGCTCGCCCAGGTGTGCACCGCCGGTACGGCCGCTCAATTCACAGGATTGCAGCTGCATGCCGATGGCGGACAGCGTCTGGAGAAGGGTGTCGTGGAGATTCGCGGCGAGACGATTCCGCTCGCGGAGCGTTGCCTGGTACTCCACCGCCGCCTCGCGCCTGCCGCGCATTTCCTCCAGAATCCTGACCGCCTGCGCAGCCACCTCCTTGCGCAACGACCACACCCAGCCGAGCGTCATGGCGAGGCCACCACCGACCAGCAGGAGCGTTATCAACAACCGACGGCGATTCCACCATGTGGGCCGCTTGACGACGGCGACGTCCTGCGCAGAACGGAGCAGCACGCCCATCCGTTGCACGAGCGGCATCCTCCAGTCGGGGCCCCGTCCGCGCATCAGACTCAAGTCCATCTGGAGAACGCCTGTGATCTGTAGTTGCGACCCTGCTTCGAGCGCACGGAGCGATTGATAATCAGCAGCACTCGCCGACGCATGAATCGTGAGCCCGCCGCTGGCGAGCAGGAGCACGCCGCCGTCGTCGGTGCGTTGGGCCTCGACGAGGCGGGCCGGAAACGTGACAAGCACGCCGTCATAGTCACCTGGCACAGCCGTCAGCCCCGAGCGCTGGGCATCTGAATTCACCCGCACCACCTGCTCCGGGGTGATCGGAACTGGCGGGGGTTGCGATCCGGATGCCAGCTTTCGCGCGACCGCCCCCACCATCACGGCCGCTTCCGAGACGCCGGCGACCACGCCGCTGGAATCGATGAAACCGGAAACCTCAACAACGTCGCCTGCGTCGAGCTCCGCTCCCTCCGCAAGCTCGACGCGGAGCCCGACCGCCCCTTCTTGGATGCAGAGATACTCGTTCCGTCGCGTATGCGTCAGCGTCCCCACGCAGCGGACGCGATGGGCTGAGGCCGGCTCGGTCTGAAACCTCCCTAGGCGGGCCAGGGGCACGATTGGAGCCTCGAATGGCGCGTGTTCCGGTTGGGCGAGGATCGAGATGTCATCCGCCTCGCAGACATGCAGCGTCGGCGACACGAATTCACCGCGCGTCGTGAAGCGGGACGCGGCGACTCCCGCGACGCGGATCACCCCATCCACCAGGTGGGAGGGGTTCGGAAGCATCCATTCGTGCAGAACCGACACCAGGCATCGCTGCCGGTCCGTCGCGAGTTCGAGAATCCAACGTGCTCCATCGTCGCTATACCCCTGCAGAATTCCCTCGACGGTCACCCGCTGCGAGTCGTCAGCTCCGCTGAAGAGCCTGCGAGGATCCGCCGAGGGCGCCGCTGGAAGCGCGGCGTTCGAAGGCGTGACAATCCAAGCGCGATGCGGCAAAAGCATCGGGGCGAAGCCCTCGACGTCACGTCTGCCCTCGATGATCACGTCGAGGCCGGGCGACAGACCGGCCCAGGCGTCCTCGGCGGCGGTGTCGTTGCTTTGGTTCCACACGCCGCGCTGGCGGGCAAGCCGAAAGTTGACCCAGATCCCAGCCGTGTCGTCCTGGACAACGGCATATCCGTCCATGACCGTGTCGTGCGCGACCCATGTCACGCGGCCCCTGACGATCACCGGTTGGGGGAGGGGGATCGCAGCATCAGGCTGCCGCACCTCGGCGAGCGTGCAGTGTCGGCCTTCGACCGTCGGGCCTGGAGTAATCGCGAGCGCCGGCGCGGAAATCAGGAGACCGATACCGATGCACGCTCCCCGCCCTACGAGTGCCGTGACGAATCGCATCGCAGCATCCGCACGCCGGCCGCGCTACGGCCGGACGTACACTCCGTCGGCCGTCAGTTGGATGACAGGGATCGCGAGCTTCGCGTCGAAGACGCCCGTGCCGCGCACGACGACGTCGGTCCCCTTCGCGACGCCAAAGAGTGTGCGGGCGTCGATCGGGATCGGCTTGCCGTCGGCACCCACGAACTGCACGGCGACCATCGGCGCATTGGCGTTCTTCTTCTTGCAAAAGGGACAGTTGTCGGCATCGTGGCCGGGCTTTTTTGCATGGTCGTCGGCGGGAATTTCGACGAGCACGAACGACGCCTTGCCGTCGAGGAACGGCTCCATGCCGCGGGCGCCGATCCGCCCGGCCACGACGATCGGCTGGGGCGTGGCGTTGAGCTTCTGCTTCGCGGCGGTCGGCGTGACCGCGCCGTCAGGCTCGGCAGGGATCAGCAGCTGCTGACGCACCGCGGCGGGATCGAGGTCGAGAGCCCGGGCGGGAAGCGGCAGGAAGGCGAGGGCCAGAACGAGCAGTTGCTGGCTGCGGGACATGGGTCCTCCGTGATGCATGCGTAGGACAGGCTTCAGCCTGTCGGGGTAGCCGGTGTTCAACACATGACAGGCTAAAGCCTGTCCTACTTGGTGAGGTCCTTAAGCTTCTCGATCGCGGCCTCGATGGCCGGGGCGTGCTCGGCGTAATCGAGCTTCTTGCGGGCCTCCTCGTCGGCACCGTGGATCACCGTGTCGAGTTTGTCAAAGCACTCGAAGACGGCGTCGAGGGCCTTCTTCGCTTCCGCCTCGGCGGCGGGCTTTTCCTTGGCGACCAGCTCGCCGAGGTCCTCGAGCAGGTGGCCCACCATGTGGACCGGGCCGTCGGCCTTTCCGTGGTCGCCGGCGGCGAGATGGGCCTTCACTTCGACGCAGAGTTTTTCGAGCTCGGCGATGCCCGCGGCAACGGTCTCCGGCTCCACGTGGTCGCCGTGGTCGTGGTCGTCTGCGTGCTCGTCCTTGTCGTCGTCGTGATCGTGGTCATGGTCATGGTCGTGAGAGGCGTTTGGCTTCGACGCCGTGCCCGTCACTGGCGGCGCTGCAGGGGCGCACCCCAGCACCAGGCAGCTCGACACGATCATCACGATCCAGGCTCGGCACGGCATGACAGGCTCCCGTTGAAGATGGCGGCCTCCAACAGCCGCTTTCGTACCTTCAGGATACCGACGCCGGGCCGGGCAGGCCAAGCGGCGGGGCGGGCGGCACCACGTCGGCCACGAGACACACCAGCGACCGCTCGGCCAGTTCGAACGGCTGCGTGACGTCGATCAGGGGGCCGCAGCCGTCGGCGTGGATGTCGGCGGGGGAACCCGCCTGCGTCGAGACGAAGAGCCGCCACGGGAGTGCGGCGATCGCCGGGGCCGTGGGTACGTGAAACAGCCTCGGCAGCGATCCGGCATGGGCGAAGAGCAGCACATAACGGGGGATTCCCTCGATGCCACCGGCGGCAATTTCATCCTCCTCGAGCATCTTCGCCGCGGTCGGGGCCCCGAAGAAGCAGACGAGGCTGGCATCGGCGGCGTACCAGTCCACATGGGTCCCCTCGGGCGAGAACCACTCGACATCGGGAAGCGTTCCCGAGGCGCTCGAGCCGCCCTCGAGAAACGATCGCCGCCGGAGCGTCGGGTTTCCGCGTCGAAACAGGACGAGTTCCCGGACGAACCGCACGAGGTCGGCGTGCTCGTCCACGAGGTTCCAGTCGAACCACGAGACGTCGTTGTCCTGGCAGTAGGCGTTGTTGTTGCCGCGCTGCGTCCGGCGGCACTCGTCGCCCATGAGGAGCATCGGCACGCCTTGGCTGAGGAGCAGCGTGGCGAGCATGTTGCGGACCTGGCGGGCCCGCAACGCTTCGATGTCGGCCCGTTTCGTCGGCCCCTCGACACCGTAGTTCTCCGAGAAGCTGTTGTTGTCGCCGTCGCGGTTGCCCTCGCCATTGGCCTCGTTGTGCTTGTCGCGATAGCTCACGAGGTCGTTGAGCGTGAAGCCGTCGTGCGAGGTCACGAAGTTGATGCTGTGGTAGGGCTGGCGGCCATCGTCACCGTAGAGGTCGCTCGAGCCGGCCAGACGCGTGGCGAGGTGCCCCGTCTGGGCAAAGTCGCCCCGCCAGTAGCGCCGCACGTCGTCGCGGTAGCGGCCGTTCCACTCGGCCCAGCGCATGCTCGCGAACGTGCCCACCTGGTAGGCGCCTGCCGCGTCCCAGGCTTCGGCGATGATCTTCGTGTCGGCGAGCATCGGGTCTTCCGAGATCAGCTCCACGATCGGCGGATTCGGAAGGATGTCGCCGTTGCGATCGCGGGAGAGCACGCT
>JBBAVM010000145.1:0-5962 GCA_040397685.1 Pirellulales bacterium | reverse complement strand
AAACCCGACAGGCTGAAGCCTGTCCTACGGAAACCCGACAGGCTGAAGCCTGTCCCACGTGGTGCGTGACGGGCCAAAGCCTACCCTACCGGTCGCCACGGCGGAGGCGGGCGAACAGGCTGCGGTAATCGCCGGGCCGGACCGCGAAGATCGACTTCCGCCGGGCTTCCGCCGGATGCTCGAGGATGTCTTCCTCGATCACCACCATGTCGTCGTCGTCGGACTCCGGAAGGTCGCCCTCGACGACGGCCGGCGCGACCGGGGTGGGCATCGAAGGGGAGCGACAGGCGGAGGGCAGGGGATGGGAAGGTTGACAGGCTGAAGCCTGTCCTACGGCCTGTCCTACGCGGTCGAACGAGTCGAGCTGCCTTGCGATGGCGGCGCCCTCGCGGCTGGCCACATGACCGTGGCTCGCGAAATCGTCCGGACCGCGCATCACGTAGCGTTCCATGACCCGCTCCTCCTGCTCGAAGAACTCCGTAAACGGATCGTCGGTCGCATCGAACACCAGCTCCACCTCGGGGCCCCGCCAGGGGTCGAGCCCCGCCACTTGCGCGCGGTGGTCAGCCACGGCCGGTCGCTCGGCCGGCCCATCCGAGGCGGCTGGAGCGTCGGTCTCGAGCACCGTGTCGTCACCGAAGCCTCCGAACTCCACGACGCTTCCCTCGCCGCCGAACTCGGCCGCGACGTCGTCGCCGAAGACGCTGGAGAATTCATCAGCCGTCTCGATGCCCTCGTGCTCGTCCGCGGGCGGTTCGCTCGCCAGGGCCGCGCTCCCGCCGGCATGCACCAGCGCGGCGGGCGGGGGGAGCCGCTGGATCTCCCCCCAGGCCGCCGCGATGTCGGCCGGCGCGACCCGCGCGCGACCGGCCTCGGCAACCCTCACGAGCGCGTGGTCGCAGAGTTGGTTCACGAGCCGCGGCACCCCATCGGCCGCACCATACACGGCGTCGTCGCAGCCGGGCTCGAAGGCGGCATCCCAGTCGAGCCCCGCGACCTGCATCTGGGTGCGCACGTAGGCGAGCGTCTCGGCGTGGTCGAGCGGCTCGAGGTAGTGGCGGGCGCCGATCCGCTGCGCGAAGCTCTCGAGCCGTGGGCCACCGAGGATCTCCTCGAGTTCCGGCGTGCCCGCGAGCACGATGTGGACGGCGGGCATCGGCGTCGGGATGTTCGTGAGCTGCCGCAGTTCTTCGATGAGCCGCGTGGGGAGCGTGTGCCCCTCGTCCACGAGGATCACGAGGCCCGACCCGGTGGCCGCGAGGCCACGGATCCGCTCCACGATCCCGATCCGCAGTTCACCCTCCTCGATGCCACGGTATGGCTCGCCGACCTCCGCGAGGATCGACTGCCACAGTGCCCGCCGCGTGCAGATCCGCGCGCCGGAAAGCAACGCCACGGCGAAGTCGTCGCCGACGCTCTCCGCCGCCTTCGCGAGCAGGAGCGACTTGCCGGTGCCGGGCGGCCCGACCACGAGGCCGATCCCCTCCGACCGCCGCACCAGCCGATCGAGGCCGTGCAGCGCCGCGTCGATCGCCTTCGCGGGATGGTAGAAGTCGACGCGCGGGGCGGCGAGAAACGGACGGCTCGACGGGCGGCGGCGGGGGGCGATCATCTCTCGAGGCGGCTTCCGGTGGAGGCGGGATCGGTCGCTGAGGCCTATGCCCGCGACTGCTATGGTTTCGACCATCCGCGGTCCCTTCCTGCACCATCTGCCGGCCGCGTAGACTTTTCCGGCGTAGGACAGGCTTCAGCCTGTCAATCGCTACCACACGCTCCCGTCATCCATGACAGGCTGAAGCCTGTCCTACGTGCCCAACCATCTGAATGCTCTTTCGCGTCAAAATCTGCGGGGTGACCACTCCGGACGACGCCCGCCTCGTCGCCGACGCGGGAGCCGATGCGATCGGGCTCAACTTCGTTCCGGGGTCGCCACGGGCGATCGATGAGGCGCGGGCCCGGGCGGTCGCGGCTGCCGTGCCGCCGGGCGTGCTCAAGGTTGGCGTGTTTGCCGGGGCGACGGCCGCCGAGATCCGCAGGCTCGCCGACCTGGCGGGACTCGACGCCGTGCAACTCCACGGACACCTCTCGGGCCACGGGCCGGCGGTCGATCCGCCAGGTCGGTGCTCCGAGCTGGCCGGGCTCACGGTGATCAGGGCGGTGCGCATGGAGGCCGGTGGCGACCCACTGGCTGCCGCTCGCATCTGGCTGGCCGAGGCGGCGGCCCTCGGCGCGGAGCCCGCGCTCGTGATCGTCGATGCGGCGGTGGCACGTGAAACGGCAGCAGGCCACCTCGGTGGCACCGGGGCCACCGTTGACTGGTCGGCCCTCGCGCAGGCGAGGCCACTCGGCCTGCCCACGGCGCTCGCAGGCGGGCTCACGCCCGAGAACGTCGCAGCGGCCATCATGGCCAGCGGGGCCATGGCCGTGGATACGGCCAGCGGCGTGGAATCGGCCCCGGGCCGCAAAGACCCTCGGAAAGTCAGGGCTTTTGTGGCAGCCGCCCGATCCGCGTGGGCCGGCCCTGCCAGGGTTTAGAATCCCGACTATCATGAGCCGGCCAGGGCACCCTTGCCCATCGGCGTCTCCCGTCTTTGGTCCGAATCAACCGTCCAATCTGTTCACCCAGGAGGTTCCCGTGGCCCACGTCGAAACCCGTCTGCCCTACAAGGTCGCCGATCTCTCGCTCGCCGATTGGGGCCGCAAGGAGATCATGCTGGCCGAGAACGAGATGCCCGGCCTGATGGCGCTGCGGGAGAAGTACGGCCGCTCGAAGCCGCTCACCGGGGCCCGCATCGCTGGCTGCCTCCACATGACGATCCAGACGGCCGTCCTCATCGAGACGCTCAAGGAACTCGGCGCCGAGGTCACCTGGAGCAGCTGCAACATCTTCTCGACCCAGGACCACGCCGCCGCGGCCATCGCCAAGGCCGGCATCCCCGTCTATGCCTGGAAGGGCATGACGAACGAGGAGTTCGACTGGTGCATCGAGCAGACGCTGTTCTTCGCCGACGGCGAGCCGCTCAACATGATCCTCGACGACGGCGGCGATCTCACCGCCATGGTGCACCAGAAGTATCCGGAACTGCTCGGCGGCATCCGCGGCCTCTCGGAAGAGACCACCACGGGCGTGCACCGGCTCTACCAGATGCATGAGAACGGCGAGCTCAAGCTCCCGGCGATCAACGTCAACGACTCGTGCACGAAGAGCAAGTTCGACAACCTCTACGGCTGCCGCGAGAGCCTGGCCGACGGCATCAAGCGGGCCACCGACGTGATGGTGGCCGGCAAGGTCGTGGTCGTGGCCGGCTACGGCGACGTGGGCAAGGGCTCGGCCCACTCGATGAAGTCGCTCGGTGCCCGGGTGATCGTCACCGAGATCGACCCGATCAACGCCCTGCAGGCGGTCATGGAGGGTTTCGAGGTCACCACGATGGAAGAGGCGGCCGCACGCGGCCAGATCTTCGTCACGGCCACCGGCTGCCGCGACGTGATCCTCGGCCGGCACATCGAGAAGATGCCCAACGACGCGATCATCTGCAACATCGGGCACTTCGACCTCGAGATCGACGTCGCCTGGCTGAATGACACCAAGGGCATCAAGAAGGTCGAGATCAAGCCGCAGGTCGATCGCTACACCCTGCCCTCGGGGAAGAGCGTGATCGTCTTGGCGGAAGGCCGGCTCGTGAACCTCGGCTGCGCCACCGGCCACCCGTCGTTCGTGATGAGCACGAGCTTCACCAACCAGGTGCTCGCGCAACTCGCCCTCTGGACCGAGGGCGACAAGTATGACGTGGGCGTGCACCTGCTCCCCAAGAAGCTCGACGAGGAAGTGGCCCGGCTGCACCTCGACAAGCTCGGCGTGAAGCTGACGAAGCTCACGAAGGAGCAGGCCGAGTATCTGCACGTGCCCGTCGAGGGGCCGTTCAAGCCCGACTACTACCGCTACTGAATCGCGGGCCGTAGGCCCGTGATTCAGTGCTGCATCCGCCGGGCCATCCATGGCCCCGGCAGATGCGGAGCCGGCCCACGGAAAGCGCGAGGTTTCCGTGGGCCTCCAGACGGCCGCCTTCCTGGGCGGCCGTTGCCGCTTCCGCGGCGAGGGTTTGCTCACGGGCGTTTCGCGTGAAACGACACTGCGCTCCGCCTCCGAATACGGGAGGCGAGGGGTTACCCCTACCGTTGAGCCGGCGTATGTGACCAGCGGAGCCATGGATGGCGCAGCGCAGGCACATCCGAGCGAGCGGAGGCCAGGATGGCCGCAGTGAGCGTCCGGCGAGACGGTACGGGGTAACCCCGAGCCGGCGCACTTTTAACAGGGCATGACAGGCTAAAGCCTATCCCACGTGACAGGCTGAAGCCTGTCCTACGTTTTTGCTACCATCCCGGCTTCGATTCCTCCCCCGAACCACGCAAGGACCAGCATGCCCACCGTCGCCCCGCTCCGCGGCCTCCGCTACGACCCCAAGCACGTCGGCGCCCTGTCGCAGGTGATCGCGCCCCCCTACGACGTGATCGACGCCGCCCTCCAGACGAAGCTCTACGAGCGGCACCCGGCCAACGTCATCCGGATCGAGCTCAACCGCGAGGAGCCGGGCGACGACGACCGCTCGAACAAGTACACCCGGGCGGCGAAATTTCTCCGTGACTGGCGGGAGCAGGGCGTCGTGATGCAGGAGCCCGCGGCGGCGCTGTACGTCTATCACCAGGAGTTCGAGGTCGAGGGGCAGAAGCACGTGCGGCGGGGCGTCATGGCCCGTGTGCGGCTCGAGCGGTTCGGCACCGGCAACATCCATCCCCACGAGGAGACGATGAGCGGCCCGAAGCAGGACCGGCTGCTGCTCACCCGGGCCTGCCGGGCGAACCTGAGCCAGGTGTTCGGCCTCTATCCCGACCCCAAGGGCGAGGTTCAGGCCCTGCTCGACCAGGCTGTCGCGGGGCAGCCGCCGCTCGAGGCGACCGACCACCTGGGCGTGAAGAGCTGGATGTGGCCGGTGACCGACGAGGCGGTGGCGACGAGGGTGGCGGGGCTCATGGGGCCGAAGTCGGTGTTCATCGCCGACGGCCACCACCGCTACGAGACCGCCTGCAACTATCGCGACGAGGTGGCCGAGGCCTGGGCCAAGGAGCACGGCGGCGGCCCCCTGCCCGCCGACCACCCGGCGAATTTCGTGCTCATGATGCTCGTGGGGATGAGCGACCCCGGGCTCGTGGTGCTGCCCACCCACCGGCTCTTCGTGCAGCCGGCCGTGACCACCGTCGAGGAGCTCAAGGCCAAGCTCCGCGACTGCTTTGTCACCAAGCCGGCGGGCCATGGCCCGGCGGCGGCCGAGGCTGTGTGGTCGGAGATCGAGACGGAGTACGAGCAGGGAACGCTCGGGCTCTACACGGCCGGCGACCAGACCTGGACACTGGCCCGGATCACCCCCGCGGGCCGAGCCCGGATGGACCAGGTGGCGGCCGACCACAGTCCCGCCTGGCGGAACCTCGGCGTGTCGATCCTGCACCGGCTCCTGATCGGCGACCTGCTCGGGGCCAAGGAGATCCCGACCCCCGGCTACGTGCACCTCGTCCGCGAGGTGATCGACGGCCTCGGCACGGGCAAGTACCCCTTCGCCGCGCTCGTGATGCCCGCCACGGTGGACGACATCCGCCAGGTGAGCCAGACCGGCGAACGGATGCCGGCGAAGAGCACCTATTTCTATCCCAAGCTCGCCAGCGGCCTCGTCTTCAACCCGCTCGAGTGACGAGAGACTTTGTAGGACAGGCTTCAGCCTGTCGCGCACGACTGACAGGCTGAAGCCTGTCCTACAGCAGCAAGCGAGACGCTTGCCCCACATGTTCCACGTGCAACGGGGCAATCCGGGCGCTCTGCGCAAACCGGGAGATTTCACGTGAAACAGGCCTCAGGTCGGTCCGGTTGTTGCCGATATTCCGAAAGCACGCATCGTGCGCGAGTGATCGG
>JBBAVM010000144.1:0-5991 GCA_040397685.1 Pirellulales bacterium | reverse complement strand
GCCGTTTGAGCCGTTCGTGATTCGGATGTCGAACGGCGAGGTTCATGAGATCCTCCATCCGGAGTGCCTCGCGATCGGAAAGAATCGCGTAGTCGTTACCGATCCCGACACCGATCGAACGGTGTATTGCGCGTTGATTCACATCAACACCGTTGAGCCGCTGCAGGCGGCGTAGCGATCGGGACAGGCCCGGAGGCCTGGCGCTACAGGGGAACGACAGCGCTGTCTTTACGCGAGCCTCTTGCCCCCGCGGTAGACCGCCTCGAGGCGAAACGGGCGGGCAAGATCCGTGTTGTCGAAGATCACCACCACCGGCAGCATGGCGATCGCCCGCTCCAGGTTGGCAAGGGTGCGAGCGAAGCGGGCTTCGAGTTTCGCGTCGGGCACGTCGTGGCCGCCCTGCATGGCCCGCATGGCCACCCGCTGTTTCGATGTGGCGGGCGAATCGATGCGAATGAAGAGCATGACGACGTGAAGGCCACGTCGGCTTGCGTCGGCCAACTCGGCTACTTTTGCCCCGACAGGGTCGGAGAGGACCGCTCACGGCCGAGAGGTGTATCGACAGATTCGATGATCTCCGCCAAGGAGCGAGCCGCCCCGGATCGCTGCAAAGCCAACGCCCGGTCGCCGCGGAGCAGTGGCTCGATCGATTTGCCGAGCCGCGCCCAGAATTCGACCTGCCCGGCAATGGAGCGACGCGCCGCCGCCCCAATCGTGCGCGCGTCGAGCACGAGATCGTCGCTGAGTTTCACGGGCTGGCTCATGTTTCAACGGTAGCATTTTGCTACCAGGCGGGCAAACCGCTTTGCAGCTCGAGCGAATTGGCCGTCGTCCGTTGGGGGCGGGGTGCGGCGTCAGGCTGAAGCCTGTCCTACGCGGGGCTTGTGCTGGAGTGTACAGGCGTATATTTTTTGAGTATGCCGACAATCATGCGAGTTCGGGGCTTCCGGATCGGCTTTTATCAAGCCGATCTTCGAGAGCCGCCGCATGTGCACGTGCGGCGTCAGGCTGGCGATGCGAAGTTCTGGCTTGATACGATTGAGCTGGCGGAAGCCCGTGGATTCGCAGATCATGAACTGCGAGAGATAGCGCGGATTCTCGCTGTGCATCAGGACGAGTTGCTCGCCGCGTGGCGATCGGAGGAGGCAAATCTTGGCGACAGTTCAGGCGAAAATCCGGGCGGCTGACGGTAGCGAATCCGTTTTGCCGGTGGTTATTCCCGGCTTGAACGAAGTTCGTGAACTGGCACTGCAGTTCCACCAGCGCGGTGTGGCCTGGGAGGGCGATGCCTTCGGCTGGCACGCGGAATACGTGCCGCAGCGGGATGAGCCTCCGGTACAGTCGAGTTTGGCGTTTACCCCGGCGGAATTCTGTATCGGCGAAAGTGGCGTGTGGTTTTTTTCGCTCGTGTGGGAGCGTGGCCCGACCACCGCTCCGGTCGAGTTTCTCGACGACTCCGGGCTCGTGCGCGGGTGAGGGACAGGCGAGACGCCTGGGCTACGGCCGACACGCCCGTCGCCACGAGGGCACAAGCTGTTGGCAAGTATGGAAACGGGCGTGCACTCACTTGCGTCGGACCCGCGGCTTCAAGACGGAGGCGACCATGACGGTGGAGCAGTTCCGCAACGCTTTGAAGGCCCGGCCATTTCGGCCGTTCGTGATGCACCTTGCCGATGGCCGAGCGATTCCCGTGCAACATCCCGAGCTTGCCGTCTCGACATCGACCGGCCGAACGACGATCGTCGTGCAGCCCGACGACACGTTCAACATC
This sequence comes from Pirellulales bacterium, assembly GCA_040397685.1. Taxonomy (GTDB): domain Bacteria; phylum Planctomycetota; class Planctomycetia; order Pirellulales; family UBA1268; genus RGVT01. The sequence goes on along the minus strand of JBBAVM010000144.1, from coordinate 4,220 downwards.
ATCGACCTGCTGCTGGTGACGGATCTTGAATATCGAGAGCCGGCCGACGCGGCCTGAGATGTGGGGACGGAGCTCCAACTCTGTGTTTTCGACAGGCTGAAGCCTGTCCTACGGGTGAAGGGCCCGGAGGCCTGTCGCTACAGGGCGCTGCCGCCGCCCGGGAGCCGGTGGCGGAGGAAGTTCATCCGCTTTTCAAGTGGCAGCGCGAGCCGACGGCGGATCAGGTCCTCGAGGTGGCGGTCACTCTCCGCCTTCAGCGCAGCCGCCGCGTTGCCGATCAGCACCGCTTCGAGCCGATGCTCCTGGAACGCGCGAAAGACGCGAGTGAGAAGCGGCGCGGAGAGAACGTTGACAGGAAAATAAACGGGCGTACACTACTGCTTGGCATTTATCAATGCGACGGAGGTGTCGATGAACGCCGAGACCATTCGCGAGTTTCTGCGGCGGGAACCTTTTGAGCCGTTCATGATTCGGATGTCGAACGGCGAGGTGCACGAGGTGCGGCACCCGGAGTGTGCAATCGTCATGAAGACGAAGGTCATTCTCGGCTATCCCGAAGAGGACCGCAGCGTGTATTGCGCGTTGATTCATATCAACACCGTCGAGCCACTGCAGGCCGCGTAGGAAAGTAGGACAGGCTTTAGCCTGTCAGGGAAGAAAGACAGGCTGAAGCCTGTCCTACGGGGGGCAAAGACAGGCTGAAGCCTGTCCTACGTGGCGCCGCCGTCGATGGTGAGAACCTGGCCGGTGATGAAGGCGGCGCGGGGGCTCGAGAGAAAGTCGATCGCGCCCACGACGTCGGCCGGCAGGCCGAGGCGGCCGAGCGGCGTGCGACGGATGATCCGGCTGCGGTTGTCGGCCGAGAGCGATGCGGAAAGGTCGGTCTCCAGAAAGCCGGGAGCGACGGCGTTGACCCGGATGCCCCGGCTCCCGAGCTCGCGGGCAAGGCTGCGGGCGAATCCCTCGAGGCCCGCTTTTGTGGCGGCATAGACGGCCAGCCCCGGGCTGCCGTGCGACGCCACGATCGATGAGACGAGCGTGATCGAGGGCTGATCCGCGCGGATGAGCATTTGCCGCACCACCTCCCGCACGAGCACGATCGCGCCCCTGAGATTCACCGCGAGCATCGCATCGATCTCGGCGTCGGTCGTCGTGGCGAGCACGCCTTCATGGGCGATCGCGGCATTCGCCACGCAGTGGTCGATCGACCCGAACGCCGCGGCCACGCGGCCCACAAATCCGCGGAGGGCATCTGCGTCGGCCGCGTCGAGCTGCTCGGCATGCAGCCTGTCCGGGTGCTTCGCGGCGAGAGCCGAAAGAGCCTCGGAGCCCGACCGCGAAAATGTCGCGACCGCGTCGCCGCGCTCGAGCAGCCGTTCGACGACGGCCAGGCCGAGGCCACGCGAACCGCCGGAAACGAGGGATGTGGGCATGAGCGGAGACAGGCTGAAGCCTGTCCTACGGAGGCAGTGACAGGCTGAAGCCTGTCCTACTTTGGGTTAGCGGCGGGGGATTTTGCCGGCGGCGGTCGTCGTGAGCTTCTTCACGAAGTCCAAGACCCGCGGGACGGCGTGGGGCTCGAGCCGCTCGCGGCAGAGGGCGAGCGCGGCGGAGCGGACGCTGTCGGGAGAGGTGCCCGCCGGCAAGGGCTCGTGGGCCACCATTTCCGCCGCCACGAGTTCGCCCGTGATCGCGCTCGGCATTCCATACACCCGCGCGTCGGCCACGCCTGGCACGCCGCGGAGAATCTCCTCGACCCGCTTGGGATAGACCTTCGCCCCGCCGACGACGATCACGTCGCTCCGCCGGCCCGTGAACTCGAATCGCTTGCCGCGCCGCTCCACGAGATCGCCCGTCGCCACCTCGGCAGTGTCGCGAGAGAGTTGCACGAGCAGCTCGCCGTCGCGCCGCAGCGCGAGGCGGGCGCCCCCCGGCAGCTGCCGGCCGATCCAGTCCCCCGGAAACCCGGCCTCGCCGTCGGTCACGCGGAACACTTCGCCGAGTTCCGTCGTGGCGTAGACGTGCGTGATCTTGGCCGCTGGAAACAGGGCCTTCGCCTGCTCGAGCAGCTGGGCGTCGGCCGCCTCGCCCCCGAGCGTGATCCGGTCGAGCCGCATCCGCGACACAAGCCCGCGGTCGCCCGACGTGATCAGCCGCCGCAGGAGCGTGGGCGTCGCAGGCAGGATCGATACGTCTTCATCGACGCAGGCCTTGGCGACCACGTCGGGATCGCGCGACACGGGCACAACGATCCGGCCCGCCGTGAGGAGCGCCTGCAGCCAGACCTGCAGCCCCGCCCACCGCGTGGCGTCGTAGACGAGCAGCCAGCCACGGCCGTGCCACTGCTCGGCCAGCCGGGCGGCGGCGAGGAGCGAATCCCACGAATGATCGACGAGCTTCGGCGGGCCGCTCGTGCCGCTCGTGGCCACCACGACCTGCGGCGGCACGGTTTCGAATTCGCGGCGCGGGCCGGCGGCCGCGGCCGCCGGGAGCGCGAGCGAATCGTCGAGCGCGACCCAGTCGCGCAGTTCGCCGACGAGGTCGCGGGCATCTTCCGCCAGAAAGGCTACTGGCACGTGCTCGCGGCCGCAGGCCGCCGCGATCACGACGAGCGACTCGACCCGCTTCGCCCGCGCTACGATCCCGACCGGCCGCGCGGCGGCAAGCTCGGCCTCGAGTTTCGTGATCGTCGCGGCCAGCGTCGCGTAGTCGATGACGCGGCGGCCGTCGCTGCCTGCCTGCGCGACGATCGCGGTGCGGTCGGGGAACTGCCGGGCGACGAGGGCGACGGCCGAGGCGAGCCGGTCTTCGGCGGGCGCGTCGGCGAGGTGGGCGATCGTGGTGGCGTTGGCGGCGGTGGTCATGGTGTCTGCGCTGGGGGGGGAGACAGGGCGGCGGTGTAGATGGCGACGAGATCGGCGACGGTGCGGATGCTCGGCCGCGGCGTGGCGGCCGAGGCCTGCCGAAACGGATCGACTCCCAGCGACCGCTCGAGGAGCACGATCGTCTGGGCGAGATCGAGCGAGTCGAGGCCGAGGTCGGCGGCGAGGAGCCGGGCGGGGGTGATGTCGGGCGCCGTGCGGCCGGTGTCGTGCAGGACGGTGCGGATGGCGGAGGTGATCGCGTCGAGGGGGTTCACGTGAATTCCGTCATCGTGGCGGAGCCGGGGGCGGCGATGCCGCGGCCCGTGAGGGCCTGCCACACGAGCAGGCCGATCGTGCACGCGGCGATCCAGAGGTCGAGCAGGGGGGCATACCAACGGTTCAGCATATCGACATACTCGACGTCGAGCTCCAGCCGGGTCGGCCAATCGAGGGCGTTGCGGCCGTGGATCTGGGCCCAGCCCGTGATTCCCGGCAAAACCTCGAGCCGGCGGGCCTGCCGCGGGGAGTAGCGCGGGAGGTAGCGGAGCGGTAGGGGCCGCGGCCCGATCAGGCTCATCGAGCCGGCCACGACGCTGAACAATTGCGGCAGCTCGTCGAGGCTCGTGCGGCGGAGAAAACGGCCGAGCGAGGTGAGCCGCTCGGCGTCGGGCAGGAGGTGGCCATCGGGCCCGGTCGCATTCGTCATCGAGCGAAACTTCGCGAGCAGGATCGGCCGGCCGCCCCGGCCGGCCCGCTCAGAATAGTAGAGCACGGGCGCGCCGTGGATCACACGCACCGCGATCCACACGACCACGAGCAGCGGCAGCACCGCGATCAGGATCACCGCGGCCGCCGCGATGTCGCACCCGCGCTTGAGGAATCCGGAATAGAGCGTCATTGGGCCATGGGCATCTTCAGGACGGCGAGGGCGCCGGCAATCACGGCGAGCAGGCCGTAGAGCGCGGCCACCGCGCGGTGCGACCAGCCCGCGATCACGAGCCGCTGGTAGAGATGGCTGCGGTGGGCCTGGAAGATGTTTTCACGGGCGACGAGGCGGCGCACGAGCGTGAGGCCGGTGTCGAGGATGAACGGGCAAAGCGGCGCGATGGCGATGGGGAGCGCCGCGGGGATCGACTCCCGCGGGAGTGCGAGCGGGAGCGTCGCGAGCATGAAGCCGCAGAAGGCGCTGCCCACGTCGCCCATGAAGATGCGAGCCGGCTGCCAGTTCCACACCAGAAACCCGCCTGCCGCTGCGGCGAAGGCCGCTGCGATGCCGCCCACGGCAGGGCTGCGGCAGCCGGCCGCGACCGCGGCCAGCACGAGCCCGGCTACGGCCGCCGTGATTCCGGCAATGCC
>JBBAVM010000143.1:0-6020 GCA_040397685.1 Pirellulales bacterium | reverse complement strand
GCCCAGAACGTACGAATCGGCCGCATCGGTGCACGTCTCGGAGGGGGCAGAGCTTCGCCGATAGCTCGCTCCGCTATCCCTCCCGTTATCGTCCGCCGCGGTGTCGGCGACAATCGGCTGTCTCCCAGAAAACATGCGAAAACCTAAGCATTCGCCGTGGAATACGGCAGTGTCGACCAAACTCGACACAAGAAAAACCGTCGAGTAAACCCGACAGAATGGACGCTACTGGTTCCCTCCGAATGGCCTCCGACTGGAGCCCCTGGGACGAGCCGACCGAGCGGGCCCGCCGGGCGGTGGACGCGTTTCACGAAGCCCATCCCAGGGCTGCCAAACCCGTGTTCGTGACCGCCCAGTCGCTCGCCGCCGGCCTGCCCGAACTTCCGGAGCCCACTCCTGACTGACCGCCGCCCGCTACGCCGCAAGCCCATCACGCCGTCAACTCGCCGAGCGTGCCGGTGGAGTCGCCGTGGGCATCGACCTCGAGTCCGAGGCCCTGCATGAGCGTCAGCCAGAGGTTGCACAGCGGCGTCTGCTTGGCAGGCAGCACGATGTGGCGGCCGTGCTTCACGCCGGCGCCGCCGCCGGCGAGGATCGTGGGGCAGTTGTCGAGATAATGAATCGAGCGGATGTTGCTGCCGAACGAGAGCGACACGTTGTCGAGGAGCGTCGAGCCATCGGCCTCCTTCACGGCCGCCAGCTTGTCGAGAAACTCCGCGAGCAGCTCGCTCATCTTGATGTCGCGCTTCTGAGAGGCCTCCATTCGGCTGCCCGGCGCATAGTGGCTCACGTCATGCGGATGGTAGTCGATGTCGAGGGCCTTCATCAGGTTCCAGTGCGGCTGACGGTAGGTGATCACCCGCGTCGAGTCGGTGCGGAGGGCCGCGATGATAAGATCGTGCATCAGCCGCGTTTCCTCGATGCCGTTCGGCTCGGCCGGCGGCTGCTTCACTTCGGCCTTCGGCTTCGGCCGGGCCATCCAGGCCTCGTCCTTGGCGAGCCTGGTCTCGATCTCACGGATCGACTCGAAATACTCGTCGAGCTTCCGGCGGTCATCGGCCGAGAGCCTGCCGTCGATCGCCTTCGCCTCGACGAGCACGGCGTCGAGCACACTGCGGTGCTCCGCCAGCGCCCGCTGCCGCTCTTCCAGCGGCGCCTCGTCGTCGCCGAAGAGTTTGTGAAACACCGCCACCGGCGAGTCGACGCCCGCGATCGGCTTGCCCTGTCGATTCCAGGCCAGTGAAAGCCCCGGCCCGTGGCCGCTCTCGTGGTTGTCCTTGCTGTTGAGCTGGAGCGACGTGAATCGCGTCTGCGTGCCGAACTGTTCCGCCACCACTTGGTCGGCCGAGACGGAGTTGAAGAAGTTCTGCCCCGGGATCGCGTACCGGTTGGCACCCGTCAGATAGAACGTGCTCCCCCAGTGGCCTTCGTTGGAAAACCTGTTGGCGAGCCCCTGGATGACCGTGATCCGCGACTTGTGCCGTTCGAGCGGCTTCAGCCCCACCGAAAGCTCGTAGTCGGCACCCGTTTTCTTCGGATCTGGATACCATGTTTCGTTCGTGACCCCGTAGCCGAACGAGATCGCAATCATCCGTTTCGGCGCCGCGGCGGCCTGCTCAGCCGCGAACGCCCTGCGGGCCAGCGACGGCAGAAACGGCAGCGCGAGCGAAGCCCCCGCCGCCTTGAGCACGGCGCGGCGGTCACTCACCCGATGAGGCATGTTATGGGCACTCATGGAGTCGCTCCTCTCAATAGCCGGCAGCGGGACTGGTGGGCACCGTGAGCGTCAGCCTTACGTCGTCGCAGTAGTGACGATCAAATACGGCGGCCGGCCGGCCCGGGGTGCGGTCGATGGTCGTGGCGTCGATCTGGATAATGGCGAACACTGCATCCTTTGGCAGACTGGCCTGAGCCGTCAGCCCACGCCATGCAGCCTGGCCGCCGAACGACGTCACCCGCTCGGTGCCCGTGGCGATCGCCTCGAGTCGCGTGTGCGGCCAGCCCGCGAGCACGCTCTCCGGCTCACCGGCGAACACATGCACCCGCACCACGAAGTCGGTTCCCACCGGACGCACCGGGCCTGCATCGCTCACATGCGCAACGGCGGTGAGCACGCAGCCCCCCCGCACGATCTGCGGGCGATACTTCGCAAGATCCACGAGTTGAAAGAGGTCGCACGAGTCGGCCCGCGTGACAGCTTCATCGCCTGGCCCGGGAAGAGCCTTTTCGAAGGCGAGCATCCGCCGCCCCTCGACGGGCGAAACGCCCTGCTCGGCGCTACACACCCGCACCCGGTCGCCGCCCCAGGCGGCGAAGGTTTTGGGCAGCTGCTCGAGCCTATCGGCCTCGGCACTTGCCATGATCGAACCGGGCGGCTCGTCCTCGAATCCGCCATTCGCGAGCCGGAGCGGGACCGTCAGCGCAGCTCGCACCTGCGACACCACGGCCCACGCCACGCCCATGCCCACCAGCGACCCGATCACCAGCGTGAGCGGGATCGTGGCCGCCCGCACGGCCCGGCCGAGTGACGTCAGCAACACCGCTGCCGTCGGCAACGGCCTACGGCCGGGAACCGCCGGCTGCCCGAGCCGATCCCAGTGTTCGAGCCCCCACTCGCGAAGCGCCTCGTGCATTTCGGCCTTCTCCCAGAACAGGGCCCGGGCCGGCGGCGAACGCAACAGGGCTTGCTCAAGTGCGGCTCGGTCTGCGCCACCGAGATCGCAGTTGAAGAAGCGGTCGATGAGTTCGTTGATTCGAATTTCGTTCACGGTTGTTCTCTTCCTCAAGAGTCTCCGGGCTCACGACGCTTCCAAGGCCGCCTTTTTCGCATCCACGCACTGCCGCAGCGCCGCCCGGGCCCGGCTCAGGGCCACGTGCACGCTCGCATTCGTCCAGCCCATGAGCTTCGCCACCTCGCGAGGTTTCATCGCCTTGCGATACCGCAGTTCCACGATCTTGCGGGCCTGCGGGGCGAGCACGTGCACGCACTCGTCAAGCCAGCGGCGGAGCGCTCCGATATCCGTGGCCGTAGGCCGGCTCGCCATCAGGCTGTCGATCACATCTTCTGAGAATGGCTGGCTCAGCGGCTCCGCACGCCGTCCCACGGTCGCAACGGCGTGCCGCACCACCGGGTGCAGCCAGACCGTAAAGCTCTGCGTGGGGTCGTAGAAGGCTGCGTCGGCAGTGACCGCCTTGAAGGTCTGCTGGATCACCTCGTCCACGAGGGCCAAGTCGGGAAGCGTGGCCGTGACGAAACGGCGGATCTCGGGAACCCGCTCCAGAAAAAGCCGCTGCACGAGGTCGCGCTGCTGTGCTGGCGTCAGTCGGGGCTCTTCCATCACGGACCCTTCGCCGGGCGGGGCACGGAAACAGGGGCGGTCGCCGGTGACTCAGGTGTGCGACCTCCACTCCTTGGTTGTCATCGGCCAGGCCGCCTTCGGCAAGCATTCCGCCCCAAATCACAGCCCAAAACCTTAGCATCGGGGGCATCGCCTCGCGGCCGATCTCGTTTCCGGAGGCGCCACAATGCTGACAGCCAGCCTCATCGAGTTCCTGAAGCCCGCGCCCGGCTGACCGCCGCAGACCGCGCCCGCCAATGCGTGTGGTAAAGTCCTGGCCGACCACCGCGTCCCCGCACTTCGCCCCGGAGCTTTCAGCATGTGCTTTACGCTCGTGACCATTCGCCACGCCGTGGGTCGCACCTGCCTGCTCGGCCTCACCGCGCTCGCCGCGACCGCAACGGCCGTTGCCGAGGTGCCACCGACGGCCGACTTGCCCGCGATCTTCAATGGCAGCGACCTGGCCGGCTGGAAGGTCGTGGGCGAGCCGTATTGGAAGGTCGTCGATGGGGCGATCATCGGCGAGAACGACGCCGAGAAGAAGGGCTCGATGCTCTATACCGACACGCCCTACGGCGATGTGATCGTCGAGGGGGAGGTGCGGTTCACCGGCGAGATCGACAGCGGGATCATGGTGCGAAAGCCGGAGTTGCAGGTGCAGATCGGCGTGTCGCGGAGCCTCAAGAAGGACATGACCTGCTCCTTCTACACCGGAAAATATCCGGAGGAGGCCCGCGCCCCGAAGGCGGCCGAGTTGCTCAAGGCAGGCGAGTGGAATCGCATCCGCGTCGAGGCGAAGGGCGACAGGTTCACCGTCTGGCTCAACGGCCAGCAGGTGTCGCAGTACACGAGCGACAAATACCGCGAGCCGGCCCCGATCGGCCTCCAGATCCACCCCGGCCTCGTCATGAAGGTCGAGTTCCGTGACCTGCGGGCGAAGGCACCACACATTTGGGAGAGCCGCTCGAGCCACCTCCGCTCTTGCCTGCTCGCGGCCCGCCCACCGCCTGGGGCGAGCTCGTGCAGATCCATGACGATCGCGACGTCTTTCAAGTCTCGCCCGACGATCTGCCCGCGATCGATATTCACAGCCTCTGAGCGGTGCCGGACGCGACCCACGCATGTCGGGAAACTGCGAACTGGGACGCGGTCTGCGCCGACGCGAGAAAAACGCCACCGAAGCGGGTGCGAGGCGTTTCGAGAAACCCGCTCTGGACGCCCGGGCCGCTCCTCCCGAGGCTCACGAGTCGCTCATCAGCCGGAAGACCGGTGCGGAGGTGCCATTGACCGGGCTATCCTTAACCCGTTGGGTGTTTCAGGGTCCGTCCGCAGCCAGTCCTTCTGGGATAACACCGGTGGGGCTGGGTTCGCTCGCTATGTCGACAATGTCGAATGGAATGGGCCGGGCGTATCCGTTCCCCACTCCAGCCTGGGCAGCTATTCCACGCCGTGGTTTGTCGGCGCTCCGGGGCTGGGCGTTGGCCCGGGCGGCTCTAATTTGACCAACCTGATCTGGATGCAATCGGCCTATTTGTCTGGCACGTCCTCGCCCAGCGGGGAAGGTATCGCGTCGGTGCTGACGTGGACGGCTCCCGCCACGAGGACCTACGACTTCTCCGGGCTCTTTGTCTCCGGGAATTCGCCGAGCCAGAGCGCCGCCGTGGCCATCACGGACAGCCTTGGTGGCACGGCTCCTCTTTCACGCACGGTCTTGGCCAATGACGCCGTCCAGTCGTTCAGTTTCTCCAAGGCGTACACCGCCGGGGACGTCGTTCAGTTCCAGGTGGGCAACAATTTTTCCAGTGGTAACGTCGTGGGCCTACAGGTGTCGATCGTTCCCGAGCCGTCGACGTGGGTGATGGGACTGGCTGGAATCGTCTGTGCGGGCTGGGGAGCATGGCGGCGGCGGAAGCGGGCCTGACGCGCACCAGCCCACGTGATTCCAACGCGAGGGGAGCAGGTCGCCATCACGGGCCTGCTCATCGAGCGGGCGTCGGCAGGGCTGTTGGCCAACAGTTTTGCTAACAGTGCCACTTCCGGGGGTCCTGAGCCCGCACCCCCGGAGGAGCGATCCGCACTGGAAATCACGCCACCAAATCAAACTAGGCCCGGTGTGATTCGAACACACGACCAAGGGATTATGAGGACGAAAGCAGTCCCTGTCCTTGAGTCGGCGAAAACCGAGGCTTTTGTTGTTTCGTTCGTGAAAACATCAAATTTGGTGCAGTGGGACGAAGTCGGTTTTTGTCCCCTAACCGTCCTGTATTTGTCCAACTGTGGGGGGTTTGGGCGTACGCCCAAACCCTTATCGCTATCCTCTTCCGGTCAACGGCAGGTGGTAATCAGCGGCATGTTTTCAATCCAAAGAGAAGGACCCGCTTGTCCAGCCGCGAGGTCGAGACAACACCGGTTTTCAATTTCCCCCCAGCCTGAGGTGCAGGCGCCGGGGCAGCAGGCGAACCCGCCACCCCGGCACCCCACCAGCGAAATCAGGCGACGGCGTAGAGGGGCTCCGACACGGGTGTCAGTTCGCTGAAAGCCACCTGAAGGTCGCTGACATCCGTCCGTCCTGAGCGGCGCATCTTCGGCAGTTCCCCGATGAGGTCCCGTTTGACGGCGGCGACGGCCTCGGCCACATCGTTCATCTTTCCTTTGATACTGGGCGACTCGTTCGACCCTGCC
>JBBAVM010000142.1:1869-6062 GCA_040397685.1 Pirellulales bacterium | reverse complement strand
ATATCTGGCTGCCGGGCGGCTGGGCCCAGCAGGAGACGTTCGACCCCAAGCCGCTCGCACCGCTCGAATACCGCGGCGACCTGGGCTCGATCGACACGGCGCTGCCAGGCGTCCGGTTCAACGAACTGCTCCCGAAGACGGCGCAGATCGCCGACCGGATCACCGTCGTCCGCTCGATGACCCACGGTGAGGCGGCCCACGAGCGCGGCACGCACAACATGTTCACGGGCTACCGCCCCAGCCCGGCCCTCACGTATCCCAGTTTCGGCAGCGTCGTCGCCCACGAACTCGGGCCTCGCGAGAGCCTGCCGCCCTATGTCTGTCTGCCGAACCTGCCCGCGCCCGATGCCGGCGCCGGGTATCTCGGCAGCGCCTACGGACCGTTCACGATCGGCTCCGATCCCGCCGACCCGAATTTCACGGTCCGTGACCTCGCCCTCCCGGGTGGCGTCGATGCCGGCCGGTTTGCCACGCGGCAACGGCTCCGCGACGTCGTGGGCCGGCACTTCCAGCGGCTCGAGGACACGGCGAACCTCCAGGCGATGGACGAGTTTTACTCGCGTGCCTACGACCTCGTGAGTTCCGCGCGGGCCCGCGCGGCATTCGACATCAAGGCCGAGCCCGACACGGTGCGCGACGAGTACGGCCGCCACGAGGCCGGCCAGCGGATGCTCCTGGCCAGGCGGCTCGTCGAGTCGGGCGTGCGGCTCGTGACCCTCTCCTACGGCGGCTGGGACATGCACCAGAAGATCCGCGAGGGGATCACCAAGACGCTGCCTCCCTTCGATCAGGCCTACGCGGCCCTGATCCGCGATCTCGAGCGCCGCGGCCTGCTCGACTCGACGCTCGTGATGGTGTCGAGCGAGTTCGGGCGCACCCCCAAGATCAACCCCGATGCAGGCCGTGACCATTGGCCGAAGGTGTTCAGCGTCGTGCTCGCCGGCGGCGGCGTGAAGCGCGGGATGGTGTACGGTGCGTCCGACGCCATCGCCGCGGAGCCGGCCGACAACCCGCTCACGATCGAGGATCTCGCCACCACCGTCTACCACTGCCTCGGCATCGTCGCCGACAAGGAACTCGTCGCGCCGGGCAACCGGCCGGTCGAGATCGTGGACGGCGGCAAGGTGCGGAACGACCTGCTCGCCTGACGGGGCCGCCACCGGCGGCATGCATCCATGCGTGCGTGTGTGCTTCGCTCGTGTGCCGCGACGCTCGCCATCCTGTTCGCCGCGGGGCCGGCCGGAGCCGAGCCCACGCTCGACCGCATCGAGCCTCCGGCGGCGCAGCGGGGCACCTCGGTCGAGGTGAAGATCACGGGCGCCGAACTCGATGGCGCTGCGGAGGTGTTCTTCGAGGACGGCCGGATCACCACCGAACCGCCGGTCGTGGTCAACGACAATTCGCTCACGGTCCGGCTCACCGTTCCTGCCGACTGCCCGCTCGGATCCCACCGGCTGCGGGTGCGAACCGCCGACGGCCTGTCGCAGCTGCGGATGTTTCAGGTGCACGCGACGGAACAGGTGGCCGAACGGGAGCCGAACGATGGCTTCGACCAGGCGCCGCCACTGGAGCCCGGCCGGGCGGTGTGGGGCACGCTCGGCAACGAGGACGTGGACGTGTTCAAGATCCACCTCCCCTCCGGCGCCCGCCTGGCGGCCGTGGTGGAAGCGATCCGGCTCGACCAGCAGATGCTCGACGCCCACGTCGAACTCGTGGATCGCGAGGGCTTCGTCATCGCCGCCTGCGACGATCATCCGCTTCTCGCCCAGGACGCGGCCTTCGCCACCACCGTGCCCCGAGAGGACGACTATTTCCTGCGCATCCGCGAGAGCGCGTACCGCGGCGGCAACGGCGTCTATCTGCTGCACGTCGGCGACTTCCCGATCCCCCACGTGGCCTGGCCGGCGGGCGGGGCCCCGGGAGCGGCCGTGGAGATCGAGTGGCACGGCGATCCCGCGGGACCGTTCACCGAACGAATCACGGTGCCGGCCGCCGAAGGCGACGGCCTCGCGCGAGTGCGGCCCGTCCGCGATGGCAAGGCATCGCCGCTCGCAGTGCCGCTGCGGGTCACCGCGGCACCGGTCGCGGCTTCGGTCGAGCCGAACGACGAGCCCGGCAAGGCCTCGGCGGCGCCGGCACCGTGCGGGATCGCGGGGCGGCTCGATGCGACGGAAGACGTGGACTGGATCCGCGTCACGGCGGCGAAGGGATCGAAATGGAAGGTGACGGGCTGGGGCCGACGGCTCGGCGCGCCGGTCGATCTCGTGATCGCCGCCCATCGCGACACCGACAAGCGCGAGCGGATCACGAGCAACGACGACACCGACGGGCCCGACAGCCTGCTCCAGGTGACCGCGCCCGACGAGGGGTCGTTCCTGCTTCGCGTGAACGACTTCGAGCAGCGCGGCGGGCCGGAATTCATCTACTGGATCGACGTCGAGCCAATCGTGCCGCAGGTGATGGTGAGCGTGCCGCCGGCCCAGACGAGGACGCAGCAGCGGCTCGTGGCTGCAATACCGCGGGGCAACCGCACGGCCCTCTTGTTCAATGCATCGCGCACCGAATGCAGCGACCCGGTGCGGCTGGAGTTTTCCGGCCTGCCGGGCGGTGCGGCCGCACTGCCGGCGACGATCGCCGATCCGGCCCCGAACTGCATCGTCGTGTTCGAGGCCGCGGCCGACGCCCCGCTCAGCGCGGCGGCGACGCCGGTGCGGGTGGTGCGCGGCGACGGCGAGGCGGCGCAGGAGATCGGCCGCCTGCGGCAGACCACCGACCTCGTGTTCGGGGAGCCCAATCAGACGACCTTTCGCACGTCGGTCAGCGACCGCCTCGCGGTGGCCGTCGTCGAGGAGGCTCCCGCCACGATCGAGGTCGCGGTTCCGCCGACGCCGATCGCCCGGCGGGGCACGCTCGAACTCAAGGTGAAGATCACCCGCGCGGAAGGCTACACCGGCCGCATGCGGCTCGAGATGCCGTTTCGCCCGCCCGGGATCGGAGCCTCGGGGGTCGAAGTGAAGGAGGGGCAGGCCGACGTCGCGTTTCCCGTCACCTGCGCCGCCGATGCCCCCGTGAAGGAGTGGCAGGTGGCCCTCACGGCGACGCTCGTGCCCGAAGGAAAGAAAGACGACAAAAAGCCCGGCGGCAGACGGGCGGCGAAGGGCATGCTCATCGCCAGCCGCCCCTTCGCGCTCGCGGTCGCCGAGCCGCTCGTGGAAATGACAGCCGAGAAAACGGTCGTGGAGCAGGGCGCGACAGCGAAACTCGTCTTCAAGGCGGTGAAGCCGCCGACGTTCACCGGCACGGCGAAGGCCCGGCTGCTCGGCCTGCCATCGAAGACCGAGGCCCCCGTCCTCGATCTTCCGGCGGGCGCCGACACGCTCGAGATTCCCATCGCGGTGGCGGCCGACGCCCCGCCGGGCAAGCACGACAACATCGTCCTGCGGATCGAGGTGCCCGTCGGCGACGCCATCATGGTGCACCAGTCCGCCGCCACGTCGCTGCGGATCGACAAACCGCTCCCACCCGCCGTCGCCGCCGCCGGAGGGCCAACGCCATGACGTTTTCGAACGATACGGCGAGGCGAGGGGGAGTCGGCGAACGCTCGAGGAGCGTTGGGCTGCCGCAGCCCAAGCGACAATCTGAAAGACCGCGAAGCGGCGACTTTTGCCGCTTACCCGAGCCAGTGCGGACGATGATCACATTCGCGATGGTCTTTGGACTCTTCTCGTCCGTCGTCCGGGCCGACACGCCCGTCGGCATCGAGGTCTACCCGCCGCGGATCCGGCTCGACTCGGCCCGCGACCGGCAGCGGGTGCTCGTGCAGGCGACGTTCGCCGACGGGCGCACGGAGCACGTGGCCACGGCGACCCTGAAACCCTCCGATCCGAAACTGTTCGCGGTGGAAGGGGTCGTGCTCCGCCCCCTCGCCGACGGCGACGGAAAACTCGTCGTCGAGCATGCCGGGCACGCGCGGGAGATTCCGGTCACGGTCGTCTCCGCGTCGAGCGAGCCGCCGCTCTCCTTCCGGCTCGACGTCATGCCGGTGTTCGCCCGCGCGGGCTGCAACATGGGCAGCTGTCACGGTGCGGCCCGGGGCAAGGACGGATTCCGGCTCTCCCTGTTCGGCTTCGATCCTGCCGGCGACTACCACCGCATCACCCGCGAGATCCCCGGCCGCCGCATCGACCCCGGCG
>JBBAVM010000142.1:0-1769 GCA_040397685.1 Pirellulales bacterium | reverse complement strand
AAGGTCACGCCCGAGGGTTTCATCACCTCCGGCAGCCGCGGCGAGGCGTTCGTGATGGCCCGGTACGACACGATCACGGTCGGCACGCCGGTCGTGGTGATTCCCAAGGATCTCGCCTTCACCTCCCCGCAGGAGACCGGCGGAACGTGGATCGACGAATTCGTCGATCGCAAGCTGCAGAGCCTGCGGATCGCGCCGTCGCCCGTCTGCGACGACGAGACGTTTCTCCGCCGCGTGACGCTCGACCTCACCGGGCTCGTGCCGACGCCCGAGGAGCGGGCGACGTTCCTCGCCGACGGCCGGCCCGATCGCCGGGCCCGCGCCGTGGAGGAACTGCTCGGCCGGAAGGAGTTCGTCGAACTGTGGGTCATGAAGTGGGCCGAAATCCTCCAGATCCGCACCGTGAACAACGAAGTCAGCCCCAAGGCCGTGCTCCTCTACCACCAGTGGCTCGACCGGCGGATCGCGGCCAACGAGCCGATCGACCGGATGGTGCGCGACCTCGTCTCCGCCTCGGGGGGCACGTTCGCGAACCCGCCGACGAACTACTTCCAACAGGAGCGCGACACGCTCAAGCTCGCCGAGAACGTCGCCCAGGCCTTCCTCGGCATGCGGATCCAGTGCGCGCAGTGCCACAACCATCCGTTCGACCGCTGGACGATGGACGACTACTACGGCTTCGCCGCCTTCTTCAGGCAGATCGCCCGGAAGCGCGGCGCCGATCCGCGTGAGTTCATCATCTACGACTCCGGGTCCGGCGACATGAAGCACCCGGTGACGGGCCAGCCCGTGCCGCCGAAGTTCCTCGGCGGCGAGACGCCGAAAGTGACCGACCGCGACCGGCGCGAGGCGCTCGCCGACTGGATCGCCTCCGCCGACAATCCGTATTTCGCCAAGCACGTGGCGAACATCGCCTGGACGCACTTCTTCGGCCGCGGCATCGTCCACGAACCCGACGACGCCCGCGTGAGCAACCCGCCCACCAACGCCCCGTTGCTCGCGGAACTCGGCCGCCGCTTCGCCGCCTCGGGCTGGGACTTCCGGCAGCTCGTCCGCGACATCGTCAACTCCCGCACCTACCAGCGGTCGTGCGACATGAACGACACAAACCAACTCGACGACACGAACTTCTCCCACGCCGCCGTCCGCCGGATCCGCGCGGAAGTGCTCCTCGACGTGCTCGCCGAGGTAACCGACACGAAGAACAAGTTCCCGGGCCTGCCGCTCGGCGCCCGGGCCGTGCAGGTGGCCGACGGCCGAACGACCAACTATTTCCTCACGACCTTCGGCCGCGCCACCCGCGACGACGTCTGCAGCTGCGCCGTCCGCATGGACCCCAGCCTCTCGCAGGCCCTGCACCTCCTGAACGGCGACGCGGCCAACGACCGCATCAAGCAGGGCGGCCTCGTCGCCCGCCAGGTCGGCGAGGGGAAGCCTGACAGCGACATCATCGACGGCCTGTTCGTCCGCTGCTACGGCCGGATGCCGACGGAACGCGAGCGGATCGAGACGCTCACGACCGTCATCGCCGCGGCCGACCGCAAGGCTGCCCTCGAGGACGTCTTCTGGGCGCTCCTCAACTCCCCCGAATTCATCTTCAACCACTGATCACGTCGATGCTCGACGCGGACATCTCCGTCAACTTGCCCAATCCGGCTTCGGGGTTGCCCCGTACCGTTTCGCCGGACGCTCGCTGCGCCCATCCTGGGCTTCTCTCGCTCGGATTTGCCTGCGCTGCGCCATCCATGGCTTCGCTGGTCAAATACGCC
>JBBAVM010000141.1:0-6071 GCA_040397685.1 Pirellulales bacterium | reverse complement strand
GACCGTGTCTCGATTCGTGAAGGACGAGCATCTTCGGCAGGCCTTCAGTTTTCACCCGCTGCTCGTGGGTGGGAATCCCATGGAGACGAGCGCGATCTACACGCTGATCCACTGGATCGAGCGGAAGTGGGGCGTGTTCTTTCCGGAGGGCGGCACCGGCGCGCTAATCCGCGGCCTTGTGCGGCTCTTCCAGGATCTCGGCGGCACACTCCGGCTCCACGCTCCCGTCGATCGCGTCACGCTCGGGTCTGCCGGCGATACGCCCCGGCACTTCGTTCACGCCGCCGGTGGGCCGCCCGAGGCGTTCGATGTGGTCGTCTCGAACGCCGACGTCCACCACACCTACGCCACGCTGTACCGCGGGGTCGATGCGGCCCGCCGCCGCCAGCGGCGGCTCGAGCGCATGGCCTGGTCGATGTCATTGTTCGTTCTTTACTTCGGCACCAACCGGCGGTATCCGAACCTCGCGCACCACACCATCCTCTTCGGGCCGCGGTTTCAGGGGCTCTTGCGCGACATCTTCCACGGCCATCGCCTGCCGGAAGATTTCAGCCTCTATCTCCACGCCCCGACGATCACCGACCCGGGCATGGCCCCGCCCGGCGGGGAGTCGTTCTACGTGCTCAGCCCCGTGCCGCACCTGGGCAACGCGGCGATCGACTGGAGCGCCGTGGCGACCCGCTACGGTGACGCCATCCTCGAATCCCTCGAGCCGCACCTGCCGGGGGTCCGTGCGGCGATCGTGACCCGGCGGCACTGCACGCCCGCCGACTTCGCGGAGCGGTTCCACGCCCATCATGGCTCGGCCTTTTCGGTCGCTCCCACGCTCACGCAGTCGGCCTACTTTCGGCCGCACAACCGGGATCCGGACATTCCAGGGCTGTACATCGTCGGGGCGGGCACCCATCCGGGGGCCGGCGTGCCCGGCGTCGTCAACTCGGCCAAGGCCACCTGCGACACGATCGCGGCCGACTACCATGTCGTTGCACGCTAGCGAGCCCTCCGCGGGAGAGTCGATCCGGCGGCACAGCCGCTCGTTTTCGTTTGCGAGCAGGCTGCTGCCCGCTGGAAAACGGGCCGACGTGGAGCGACTCTACGCGTGGTGCCGCTGGTGCGATGACGGCGTGGACGCCGCCGCCTCGCAGGAGGACGCACACGACTTCGTCGACCGCGCCACGCAGGACGTCCATCGGATCGCGGCGGGGCTCGCCCCGGTCGAGATTGAGAGTCGCTGGCTCGCAGAACTCGTCGGTCGTCATGAGCTTCCGCTCGAGGCGGCCCTCGCCCTGCTCGATGGAATGCGGTCGGACCTCACACCGGCGGCCGGCTTCGACGAGGAAGAACTCCTGCGGTATTGCTTTCGGGTCGCCGGGGCGGTGGGCGTGCTCATGTGCCCGATCCTCGGCCTCGATGACCGCCGGTTTCTGCCCCACGCCGCAGCGCTCGGCATGGGCATGCAACTGACCAATATCGCCCGCGACGTGGCCGAGGACTGGCGACGGTCGCGCTGCTACCTGCCGGTCGAGTGGACCGATGGCCTGCGGCCGGCCGGCGACCCGCCGGACCCCGAGCGGGTGCGGCGGGGCGTGCGCAAGATCCTCGACGTCGCCGACGCCTATTACGCGGCCGGGGAGGCCGGCGTCAGTGGGCTCGACCCCGATTCGCGGCTGGCCGTTCGGGCGGCGGCGCGGATCTACCATGCGATCGGGACGAGGATCAGGAAGCGGGATTGTCAGGTACTCGACGAGCGAGCCCATGTTTCCACGTTCCGGAAAGTCAGGCTCTTCGCCCTCGCAGTGCTCGGCGCCGCGGGCCAGCGCCAGCGGCTCCTGCTCGACGAGGCGGCCAGACGCTCGCTCGATGCGGCAGAGCGACTTTTGTCGGAGTGTGGGGTATCGTTAGCCCGTCATCCATCGCTCGCCGACCGAATCCGGAGTCTGATCATGAAGTGGGGTGCCTGGAGCATCGTGTTCACCGGCCTGTCGCTCACGAGCATCATGGCAGTCGCCTTGTTCATCCTCGTCGCGATCAATCCGAAGGACGCTTCGTACGGCTCGACGCCGATTCTCTACGCGGCCGGCTGCGCGGTGTCGGCGTTTGCCTTCAATCGGGCCGCGGCCTGGGCATCCCGCCGGGCCGAGCCGTCCCACTTCCGTTCGATGGCGGCGAAGCAGGCGAACACGCCGAGCACGACCAGCCCGTAGAGCATGGCAGTGAGCGCCAGCACCACGTCGTAGGGCTTGGGCGTGGAGAGCGAGACCCGCAGGAGGACCGTCGAGATCACGAACCCGGCGTTGCGAAACACGTATTCGTAGCGGTCGTGGTAGGCCAGCGACACGATCAGCAGGAACACGTCGGTGAAGATCATGAACTCGAAGAAACGGGGAAAGAAGAAGAGATCGACGTCGATCGGCGGCGGG
Organism: Pirellulales bacterium; assembly: GCA_040397685.1. Lineage (GTDB taxonomy): Bacteria > Planctomycetota > Planctomycetia > Pirellulales > UBA1268 > RGVT01. The sequence continues at coordinate 3,651 of JBBAVM010000141.1, read as the reverse complement.
GCCAAAACCTCGGGTAGGTGAACGACCAGCCCCGCCCAGCTCGCGAGATTCAGCACCGCCAGGGTGACCAGCACGACGAGCAGCAGCACGGCCACGGCCTTCTTGAGTTGGATGAAGCCCTCGAGATCACGATGCACGCGCATCGTGGGCGTCACGTACCGCAGCAGCGTGAAGCCGGTGACGATCATGAACATCGCGACCGCGCCGGCCATGTCGAAGAGCACGGCCCGCACCGCGGCCGGCTCGGCCAGCCAGTTTTCCAGGTCGTCGAACCCGCCGATGTCCTTGAACACGCCGCGGACGACGATCAGCGAGATGATCTGGTATTGCTTGGCGATCTCACCGGTGTGCGACGCTGCCAGGGCGAACACCAGAAGCACGACCTCGTAGAACAGGATCACGCTGAACGGCGTGTAGACGGCATGGAGCGGGCTCTCGTCGATCCCCGCGAAGACCGTCAGGGGAAGGCTCGGAAACAGCCGGGCGATCGCGATCACGCCCAGATGTACGAGAAAGCCGACGGCCGCAGCGGTGACCACCAGCCGCTCGAGCCAGGCCCTCACGGGGGGGCTGTCGAGGGCATCGAAGACGGCGGCGAGCCGGCGGCGAAAAAAACCCAGCACGGCAATCGCTCCCTAGGCATCGCTCGAGTCGGGGCCGACGCCCTCCTTCGCGCGTGCATTGTAGCCACCCCGGGCAACGCAGCTTCGCGTGGCCGGAAAGCCAGTCATTCCCAGATTGAGGCGAGTTCGTGCACTTCGGCCCTGTGGATTAGAGCGCCCGGCCCGTCGGCTGTGAGTCCAAGCCGCACGTTGTCCTCCGGGGGCACGACCACCATCGTCATGTACACCCGGCCGCCGTCGGCGAACAGCGTGACGAGCCCGCGGTCCACGAACGCCCGCAGGGAGATCCGCCCGTTCACCGGCTCGAGCGGCACGGCCCGGCCGAGGCAGGTGAGCAGCCGCTTTGCCGCGTCGTACACCACCGGGATGCCGCGGAGATCGAACGTGATCGTGCGGGCGTCGCCGATCTCCATCTCCGCGGTCAGGTCGAACAGTTTTCCTTCGATTCCCGAGAGGGGGTTGGTGCCGGCGGCCAGGGGCTGTGCGGGGATGGCATGGCTCGTGCGCCGTAGCGACTCCAGTTCCTTCACCGGCCACGCGCAGAGCCGCGGGCCCGCGGCCGTGGTGCGGAGGGTGAGCTCGACCGGCAGGCCCACGGCGCCCCAGAAGCCGATTCCGTCGCCGCCCGCATGGGCGCGGGCGAGCAGGATCCGCCGCCCATCGCCGGCCGGCATGGTGTTGAAGCTCTGCGAGGCGTAGAACGAGTTGCCTTCGTTGAGTCGGTGCGGGCCCGATTCGGGCGTGAACGTCGTGCCGTCGAAGGTGCCCACGAGATACCGCGCGTCGCCGCCGTAGAAGATCCACTTCGTCCGCGACGCGTCGCCATCGAGGGCGAGCTCGAAGAACTCGGGGCAGTCTTCCGTGTCGTCGATGTGGATCGAGCTCATCCGCTCCCAGTGCTTGAGGTCGGGCGAGGAGAAGAGCCCGAAGTTCGGGTTGGTGCTCGCCCGGCCGCTCGTCCGCTGGCAGTGCCCGAAGGCGAGGGCCATCACCCACTTCTTCGATGGCTCGTGCCACAACACCTTCGGGTCGCGGTTGCCCGGCTCCACGAGGGGCAGCGCGGGGTTGCCGGCGTATTTCGTCCAGGTTCGGCCGCGGTCGTTCGAAAAGGCGAGGCACTGCGTGATCGGGTTGCCGGCCCCGGAATAGGCGAGCACGATCGGCGGTGCGGACCCGCTGCGGAAGCCGGCCGTGTTCGCCACGTCCACGACACCCGAGCCCGAATATTGGAGGCCGTGATCGTCGGGCAGGAGCGCATCGGGAAGCTCCTTCCAGCGGACGAGGTCGGTGCTCACCGCATGCCCCCAGTGGGAGTTGATGCCGCCATCCTGGCCGAACGGGTTGTGCTGGAAGAACAGGTGATACTCCCCCTCGTGAAACACGAGCCCGTTCACGTCGCCGCCACCGCCGCGCCGCGGCGAGAAGCAGAGCTGCGGCCGCCCGGGCTCGCGGTAGAGCGTGCCCGGGTTCTTGATCTCGTCGGACTGCTCGACGAGTTCGAGCGCGGTCGAGCCCGCGGGCAGGTCGTCCACCACGAGCGTGATCGTCTTTCCCTGCCAGCGGCCGATGTCGCGAAACGCCCACCAGTCGGGCTTCTCGTCGGCGAGGGCCGCCCGGAACGTGCTGAACGCCGACTCCGGCCGGCCATCGATGAGAAACGTCACCCGCCGCTCGGGGCCGCGGGCCTTCATGGGGATGTTGAGATACCGCTTCGTGGCTCCGAACTCGCGCCGTCCGCGGGCCTGCCAGATCGAGTCGAGCTCGTGCACGTCGAGCGCATGGATCGTCGCGGCCCCGCCGCGGGCCTCGACGGCGAGTGATCGGTCGAGCGCCCGGGGCTGGAACGGCAGCGGCACGTAGCACAGGCCGTCGGCGGCGAAGACTTCGATCCCGGTGCGATCGCAGAAGACGGTCAGCCGCAGCCGCCCGTCGATGAGGGGAGCCGGCGCCCGCAGCCCGCTGATCGCAAGCTCCTGCTTGGCCACATCGTAGGTGATCGTCGCCCCACGGACCGTGAACACGATCTCCTGCGCCGCCCCGGGGTCGATCTCGGCGCGGAGTTCGACGAGTTCGGTCGCACCGCCTTCCAGCGGGTTCGGCCCGCCGGGGGCGAGGGTCGAGCCGCCGAGCCGTCGCGACGAAGCCCGCAGTCGCTCCACTTCCTTCGCGGGTGCGAACGTGAGCCGCGGGCCGGCGGCGGTCGATTTCAGCCCCAGTTCGAGCGGCAGCGACATGCTCTGGTTGAACGGCATCCCCTTCGTCTCGGTCTGCCACCAGCCGATCATGATCCGCCGCCCGTCGGGCACGTCGTTGAACGACTGCGGCGCATAAAACCCCCTGCCGCGGTGGCCCGGGAGCCGCGTTGCCTCGGCCGTGAACGTACTGCCGTCGAACGTGCCCACGGCGTATTCGGTGCTCGCGCCGAGCAAAACCCACTTCTTCCGTGCGGGATCGCCATCCACGGCCAGTTCGAAGAAGTCGGGGCACTCGTAGAGATAGTTGGTTCCCTTGACGCCCTCGGTGACGCTCGCCGGCGTCCAGTTGCGGAGGTTTGGCGACGTGAAAAACTCCATCGTGCGTTGCTGCTCCGGCCGCTCCACGTAGAGCACCATCACCCAGCGCTGCGTGGGCTCGTGCCAGAACACCTTCGGATCGCGGTTGCCCGGCGTGATCTGGCCGACGGCGGGGTTGGCGGCGTATTTCGTGAACGTGCGGCCGTCGGTGCTGTAGGCGATGCACTGGACGGTCGGGTTGCCCGCGGCGGTGTAGAAGAGCACGAGCGGCGGGTCGGCGGCGGTGCCGAAGCCGCTCGTGTTGGCATGGTCCACCACGGCGCTGCCGCTGAACATCGCGCCCATCTCGTCGGGAAAGAGCACGTCGCCGAGTTCCTCCCAGTGGACGAGATCGCGGCTCACGGCATGGCCCCAGTGCATGTTGCCCCAGGCCCAGCCGTAGGGATTGTGCTGGAAGAAGAGGTGCCATTCGCCCTTGTAGAAGACGCAGCCGTTGGGGTCGTTGTTCCAGCCGC
>JBBAVM010000140.1:0-6145 GCA_040397685.1 Pirellulales bacterium | reverse complement strand
CACCAGGCCCGCAAGGCGCTCGAGGCGGAACTCGCCAAGGTCGCGGCCGCCGAGAAGCGGGCCAAGGAACTGACCGCCGCGGCCGAGAAGGCCCGCGCCGCTCTCACCGCCGCCGAGGCAGAGGCCAAGCACTGGCGTGACGAGGCCGCCTTCTCCAAGCAGCCTCGCGGTCCGTAACGGCTCTCAGCGGTTGTTCATGTCGCACGACACGCCGCCGGCGGCCGGCACGTAGCAGGCGCGGGCGTAGTCCATCACCATGCGGTGCGAACTGAACCGCCACGCCAGCGAGCCGATCGAGTTCTTCATCATCTTGATCCACTGCCGCGGCAGCCCGTCGGCGTCGCGTTCGTAGAACAGCGGGATGACCTCCTCCTCGAGCACCTTGTAGAGCGCCTCGTAGTCGCGGCGATCGGTGATCTCGTCGTTGGCGTGCGTTTCCCCACGGCCGATCGCGAAGCCGTTGCGGCCGTCGTAGGCTTCCGCCCACCATCCGTCGAGGATCGAGCAGTTGAGACCGCCGTTGAGGACGACCTTCTGGCCGCTCGTGCCCGAGGCTTCGAGCGGTCGGCGTGGGTTGTTGAGCCACACGTCCACGCCCTGGATGAGATGCCGGCAGACGTTGATGTCGTAGTCCTCGACGAACACGATCCGGCCGCTCGTCCGCGGGTCGTGCCGCAGGTTCGCGATCTTGCGGATCAGCGCCTTGCCCGGCTCGTCGGCCGGATGGGCCTTGCCTGCGAAGATGATCTGGATCGGCCGGTCGCGGTCGCTGATCAGCTCGAACAGCCGCTCGAGGTCGTTGAGCACGAGGTCGGCCCGCTTGTAGGTGGCGAACCGCCGCGCGAACCCGATCGTGAGGATGTTCGGGTCGAGCACTGTGCGGGCGAGTTCCACCGCCTCGTCACATTCGCCCCGACGCCGGCACTGCCGGCTCACCCGTCGCCGCACGAACTGCAGCAGCAGGTTCTTGAGGGCATAGTGCGTCTCCCAGAGTTCACCCGGGTCGCAGTCGTGGATCTTCTGCCAGACGTCGGGCTCGCCCATCCGCCGGAACCAGTGGGCCGGAAAGATGCGGTCGTAGAGCTGGAGCATCTGCCAGGAGAGCCAGCTCGGCACGTGCACGCCGTTGGTAATGTGCCCGATCGGCACCTCCTCCTCGACGCGGCCCTGCCAGAGGCCGTTCCACATCCGGCGGCTGACATGGCCGTGGAGGGCGCTCACGGCGTTGGCCCGCCGCGACATCTTCAGGCCGAGCACGGTCATGCAGAAGGGCTCGGAGTGGTTGGCAGGATCGACGCGGCCGAGGCTCATGAGGTGGTCGTGGGAGATTCCGAGGGCGTCGCGCATCGGACCGAGGTGCTCCTCCATGAGGCCGCTGTCGAAGCGGTCGTGGCCCGCGGGCACGGGGGTGTGGGTCGTGAACACGGTCTGCCGGGCCACCTTCCGCGACGCGTCGGTGAAGGAATAGCCGTCGCGGTCCATCCGGCCCCGCACCGCCTCGAGCGTGGCGAAGCCGGAATGGCCCTCGTTGAGGTGGTAGACGCCGGGCACGATCCCCATGGCCCGGATCGCCCTCACGCCGCCGATGCCCAGCACGATCTCCTGGCGGATCCGGATCCGCGTGTCGCCGCCGTAGAGGCGGCTCGTGAGCTTGCGGTCGTCGGGACTGTTGCCCTCGACGTTGCAGTCGAGCAGGTAGAGCGTCACCCGCCCCACGGCCATCTTCCAGACCTGCGCGAAGATCGGTCCCGAGCGGGTGTCAACCTGCACGAGCACGGGCTTGCCGTCGGCGCCGATGGCGGGCTCGACGGGCAGCACCTCGACCCGCGATTGGAGGTATTCCTCGTGCTGGTAGCCGTCGATGTCGAGCTGCTGCTTGAAGTAGCCCTGGTCGTAGAACAGGCCCACCGCGATCAGGGGAATGCCCAGGCCGCTCGCGCTTTTGATGTGGTCGCCCGAGAGGACGCCGAGGCCGCCGGAATAGATCGGCACCGACTCGTGGATTCCGAACTCTGCCGAGAAGTAGACGACCGGCTTCGAACCGAGGACACCGGCGTTCACCTCGCTCCAGGTGGTCTCGGCCGCCAGATACTCCTTGAGCCGGCGATAGGCCTGGTTGATCCGGCTGTAGAGCACGAGTTCGGCCGCTCGCGCCTCGAGCCGCTCGGGGGTGAACTCCGCGAGCAGCGCGATCGGATTGTGGTCGAGCTGCCGCCAGCGGATCGGGTCGAGCTCGCGGAAGAGGTTCGTGACCTCGGGATGCCAGCTCCACCAGAGGTTCCTGGCGAGGGCCATGCACTTGTCGTAGAGATTCTGCGGTGACAGCTCGTCGAGGCGGGGCGGGGCGAGGTGGGCGGTGGTCGAGGCCCCGTTTCGAGACATCGGGCGCGTCGAGATTTCTTCCTCTGCCTGGCTCATGGCGGCTCCTCCGGGCGGGATGTGGAGATGGTGGGAACTGAAGCCAGAAGGTCCGGGAGTATACCCGGCGAGCACCATCGCTTCGACCCCCGCCGGCCGCGGATCATAATGGCGTGATGTTCACGCCCTATGCCACGGCACCCGATCCTGTCGCACTCGCCGCGCTCCGCGATGCACTCGGTGAGCGGGCCGAGGCAACGGCGGAGGTCGGGCCGTGGAAGAGCGGCGGCTTCGACCTGCTCGCCCGCGCGGGAGTGCTCGCAGGCTTTGTGCCAGCGGCCGACGGCGGCACAGTCGCGACTGAGCAGGCGATCCTCGACGTGCTCGTCGGCATCGCCTCGCGGTGCCTCACCACGGCGCTCGCGCTCACGCAGTGGGCCAGCGGCTGCCGGATCATCGCCGGCGGCCCCGACGACGTGCGGGCGGCGTGGCTGCCCGGGCTTGCTGCCGGCACCCTCACAACGACCGTGGGCATCGCGCAACTCTCGACGAGTCGCCGGCACCTCGGCACCCCGGCGCTCGTCGCCCACATGACTGACGGCGGCTGGCGGCTCTCCGGCCTCTGCCCGTGGGTGACGGGTGCCGACTCGGTCGATGCCATCGTCACCGGGGCGGTAAGCGACGATGGCCAGCAGTTCTTCTTTATCGTGCCGACCGATCGCCCCGGGCTCGAGATCACGCCGCCGCTCTCCATGCTCGCCCTCTCCGGCAGCCGCACTTCGAGCGTCACGTTCGCCGATGTCGCGCCTGCTGCGGTGATCGAGCCTCGGGCGACCGGGGGCGTGCGTACCGGCGGCCTCGCCACGACGGCGCTCGCGCTCGGCGGCACGCGGGCGGCGCTCGGTGTGCTCGCGGAAGAAGCCGTGGCCCGGGGCACGCTCACGCCGGTCGTGGAGGCTCTGCAGGCGGAGACCGACGCCCTTGAAACCCGGCTGCGACGGTCGGCGAGCGACGCCGAGGCGGAAGACCGCGATCGGTTGCGGGCCGATGCCAACGGCCTCGTGATCCGTGCCGCCCAGGCGGCCCTCACGGTCACGAAGGGCGCGGGCTTCGTGGCGGGCCATCCGGCTGAGCGATTGGTGCGGGAAGCCCACTTCTTTCTGGTGTGGAGCTGCCCGCAGACGGTGGCGGGCATCACGCTCTGCGAACTGTCCCGCATGGAGATGTGAGCGGGGGATTCGTGTCGTGTGAGCGTTCGATGTCGGCGGCAAACTGCTCTTGCCATGCGACGCGGGAGAGCGAAAAATCCCGCCCCCATGAACGTCCCCCGCTCCATCGTCGTCGTCAAGCTTTCCGCCATCGGCGACGTCCTGCATGGCCTGCCAACGGCCGTCGCGCTCAAACGGGCGTTTCCAGGCGCACGCATCGGCTGGGTCGTGGAGGGTCGGGCGGGCGACGTGCTTGCCGGCCATCCGGCGGTCGACCATCTGTTTCGGCTCCCGCGCGGCTGGCTGAAATCGTTGGCCACGATCCGGAGCCTGCGGCGCCAGCTTCTCGACTTCGCCCCGGACGTGACGCTCGACCTCCAAGGATTGCTCAAGAGCGCGGTGCCCACGTGGCTCTCGGGCGCTCCGGTGCGCATCGGCCACGCCTGCCCGGAATCCCGTGAACAGGCCTGGCGATTCTACACGCACCCGGTCGAGGCCACGGCCGCCCATGTGATCGACCGCAACGTGCACCTGCTCTCCGCGCTCGACGTGCAAGACTCCCAGGCCGCGTTCGACATGCCGCGTTGGCCCGTGAGCAGGCTGCGGATGCAGGAGTGGCTCACGTCGCTGCGGCTCCAGGCAGCCCCTGCCCTGATCAACCCTGGGGCCGGCTGGCCCTCGAAGATCTGGCCCGCCGAGCGGTTTGCCGCCGTGGCCCGCGAACTCGGGCGCCGGTATGGCATCCCGTCGATCGTGGTGTGGGGGGGCTCCGCCGAGCGCGAGGCCGCCGAGCGGATCGTGGCTGCGAGCGCCGGCACCGCAATCATGGCCATGCAGACCACGCTTCAGGATCTCGGTGAGCTCTGCCGGCTCGCGCGGGTGTTCATCTCGAGCGACACCGGGCCCCTCCACCTCGCCGCGGCGGTGGGCACGCCGTGCGTCGGCCTCTTCGGCCCCGTGCCGGCGAACCGCAACGGCCCGTACGGCCTCGGGCATCGTACGGTCGAGCCGCCGGCGACGCTCCGGCCCGCGTGGGAACACCGCAAGACCGACCGCGTGGCCATGGAGGCGATCGACGTCGAGAGCGTCGTCGCCGCCGCCTCGGACGTCCTCGCCCGCTCCGCCGCCGCCTGACCTCGTAGGACAGGCTTCAGCCTGTCATGCCCTGCCTCGCCCAATCCGGCTCGGGACTGCCCAGCCCCGCTCGCCGGACGTTCGCCTCGGCCCTCCGAGGCCTCGGCTCTCTGCATGTCCGCTTCGCTTCGCCATCCTGGCTGCGCTCGCTCCCATAGCCCGGCTCGAGGGCACGGGCAGCCCCTCGCCTCCCCCGTACGGCGTTGACGAGGCTTCGGGCTCCCCGTGTCCCGGGAGCCGGCGTAGCTGACCAGCGGAGCCGTGGATGGCGCAGCGCAGGCAGGTCCGAGTAAGCCGGAGCCCGAAGCCGACGCGGGCAAGACAAGGCGTGACAGGCTGAAGCCTGTCCTACGTTCCCAGAAGCCGCTTGAACTCGGCCTCGTCGATCACCGTCACGCCGAGTAACCGGGCCTTGTCGAGCTTGCTGCCGGCCTCGGCGCCAGCCACCAGGTAGTCGGTCTTCTTCGACACGCTGCCCGAGGCGCGGCCGCCCGCCTTGCGGATCGCCTCCTCGGCCTGCTGCCGCGAGAAGTTGTCGAGCGTGCCTGTCACGACGAGCGTCTTGCCGACGAACGGGCCGTCGATGGCCGGCCTGTCGGACGCCGGCACCACGAGATCGACGCCGCACTCCTGCAGGCCCTCGATCACCCGGCGGCCGTAGTCACTCGCCAGCCATGCGTGCACGCTCTCGGCGATCACGTCGCCGATCTCGTGCACCTCCGCAAGCGACTCGACCGACGCCGATTGCAGATCGTCGATCGTCGGAAACCGCTGCGTGAGGAGCGTGGCCACCCGTGGCCCCACGTGCCGAATGCCGAGGGCATTGAGCACGCGAGCGAGGCCCCGCGACCGGCTGGCCGCGATCCCTTTCAGGAGGTTTTTCGCCGAAGTGCTTCCCATACGCTCGAGCGGCTCGAGCTCCTCCGCCGTGAGCCGGTAGAGATCGGCGTAGTCCTTCACGAGCCCTGTCGCGACCAGCTGCTCCACGAGCTTGTCGCCGAGGCCCTCGATATCCATGGCACCACGGGAAGCGAAGAATTTGAGCCGCTCGCGCATCCGGGCCGGACAGTCCACGTTGGGGCAGCGGAGGTAGACGCCGTCGGTGTCCTTCACGATGCCCGTGCCGCACTCCGGACACTCCGTCGGCGGATGCCACTTCCGGAGCGTGCCCTCGCGCAGATGCTTCTCCACGCGCACGACGTGCGGGATCACCTTGCCGGCCTTCTCCACCACGAGCACGTCGCCGACGCGAATGTCCTTGCGGGCCACCTCGTCGGCGTTGTGGAGGCTCGCCCGGCTGACGGTCGTGCCGGCAAGCTCGACGGGCTCGAGGTCGGCCACCGGCGTGATCGTGCCGCCGCGGCCGACCTGCACACGAATGCCGGCGAGTTTCGTCGTGGCCTCGAACTTCTCGAACTTCCAGGCGATCGCCCACCGCGGGCTCT
>JBBAVM010000139.1:0-6171 GCA_040397685.1 Pirellulales bacterium | reverse complement strand
ACGTGGGATAGGCTTCAGCCTGTCTCTTCCCGACGTGGGATAGGCTTCAGCCTGTCTCTCCTCCGCCGCGACCTCAGTCGCAGCCGGCCATTTCCTTCTTGTAGGCCTTGAGGGCGGCGGCTTCCTTGGCGAGTTTGAACTCGGGGCCAGCCGGGAAGTACTGGATGTCGTCCTGCAGGTAGTAGGCGCTCGGAAGCGTCTGACCGCCGACATCCACCTGACAGCCGGTGAGCGAGAGTCCGGCGATCCCCAGGGCAGCGAAGCCGAAGACCCGAACCGAGACGGTGGTGATCGTGGACTGGCGCATGGTCGTGATTCCTGCGTGCGACTCGCAGGTGGTATCGACCGTCACGACCCGAAAACTTTGAAGAACCGTCACAACCGGCCCGGCATCTCTCCCCAAACTACCCAACCTCCCTCCCGTAGGACAGGCTTCAGCCTGTCACCCCGTAGGACAGGCTTCAGCCTGTCACCCCGTAGGACAGGCTTCAGCCTGTCACCCCATCCTCGCCTTCCCGATCCTTCGTGCTTTTTCCGGTACAACGACAGGCATGCTTCGTTCCGTTGCCTGCGGGCTGGGCCTGCTTTCGGTCGCGCTGCTCGTTGCTGCGCCGGCCGCCGCACAGGTCGTGCTCCCGCCCACGGTGGGCGGGCTGCAGGGCGGGCAGACGGTACCGACGCCAGCCTACGACGCCGCGCTCGCAGCCTTGGCGGCCGGCGATCTCTCCGGCGGGCTCGAAATCGCGGCGCGGGAATACCGTGGCGGCATCCGCGCCGGGGCGCAGCGCTGGATCGATTCGATCGCGGCGGCGATGGCGGTGGGCGAGGCGCAGTACGAACTCGGCCGCCTGCGGGAAGCAGTCGCTGCTTACGACGAGGCACTCCTGCTCTGGGCGACCCACGGCGACTGGCTCCTCGCCGTGCAGTTTCCGGCGCAGCCGCTCCGCGGCCTCGCGCAGCCGCGCGTGGCGACATGGGGCAAGAGTCGCCGCCCCACGTCGCCCGCCGCGATCCCCGACCAGCTCTCCATCCGCCAAGGCGCCGCCGATCCGCAGCAGGTGCTCAACAAGGGCGGCGTGCTCTCGGCGCCGGTCAACTATCCCGTGCGGCCCCAGGAGATCGTGCGGGCGGTCGTGATCGCGCTCTATCGCCGCGCGGAGATTCTGGGCGAACTCTCCCGCGACGGCGCCGCGCTCGACGAGGCAGCGAAGGCGCTCCTGCGCCGTCCGGCGCCCCCGAACCACTGGTCGCAGTCGTGGATCGACGTGGCGCTCGGGGTGGCCTCGTGGTCGCAGGGCAAGACCGAGCAGGCCCTGCCGCTCCTCAACCGCGGCCTCATCGCGGCCAACCAGTTCGACCATCCGCTCACCGCCTGGGCCTTGATCGTGCTCGGACGGATCGCCCTCGACACCGACCAATACGCCGCCGCCCGCACGTATTTCGAGGAGGCCACCTACACCGCCGCCGACTACGGTGACGCACGGGCGCTGGAGGAGGCGTTTCGGCTCGCGTTCGCCGCCCACATGGCGACGGGCACCGGCGGCGCGCCCCCCGCGCTCGACGCGGCCGCCGACTGGGCGCGGAACACGCTCCCCGCGCTCCGGGCGCGCCTCCTGGCGATGCAGGCGGAGGCGCTCGCCGCCACCGGCAGCTTCAAGGCCGCGACGGCGGCGCTCGACGCGCTCGACGGCCGCCTGATGCGCGGCGAGTTCGGCCGCGGCGAGTGCGGCATCCAGGCGGCCTACGCCGCGGCGCTCGTGAACTACGGCACGGGCGACATCGCCGCCGGCGATGAAGACCTCGACCGGGCGCTCGCGCTCGCGCAGCCACGCACGCCGCGGCTGTACCAGACATCGCGGCTCGTGGAACTCGTGATGGGGGGCGCGACGACGATCTCCGACCGCCAGGCCGACGCGCTGTTCACGAGATTGCTGGGCGATCCGCCGCCGCGGGACTTCGCGGTCGATCCCGTGGCCACGCTCGCCACCGTGTCGGCGCCGCGCCGCGAGGCGTTTGAAGCCTGGCTGGGGCCCGCCTCGCGCCGGGGCCACGACGCCTTCCTTTCCGCCGGCGAAGCGCGGCTCCGCAGCCGCTGGCTCACGTCGCGGCCGCTCGGAGGCCGGCGGGCCGCGCTCGACACGATCGTCGGCGCCGATCCCGAGACGCTGCCCCGCGCCGAGGCGGCCCGCCGCGCCGCCCTCCTCGCCCGCCGCGCCGACTTTGCCCGCGTGCTCGACGACATGGCAAAACTCCGCCCCGCGCTCACCGCGGCGCTCGCGGCGCCCGCCCCCGGCGGCGGCGCGGCACGAGCCGAATGGGAGACCTACGCGACGCTTGCGCGGCAGCAGCGGCAGTTCATCGCGGCCCTCGCCGCCGGCCGCGAGCCCACGACGTTCGACTTCCCGCCCCTCGATCCTCCGGCCGAGGTGCGCCAGCGGCTGCCGCCGCGGCACCTCATCCTGTCGTTTCAATGGACGTCGGCCGGGCTCACCGGCGTGCTCGAGTCGAATGCCCGCGTCGCGACGTGGTCGGTGAAGCGGCCCGCAGCGCTTGTGAAGGAGATCCAGGCGCTCGTCAAGGAGATCGGCGTCGTCGATGCCGTCGCCCCGGTCTCGACGGAGCGGTTGCTGGAAAGCGAGTGGCCCGCGGTGGCAGAGCGGGTCGAGCGGCTCTTGTTCGAAAGCTCGAAGATCGCGCTCGGGGCGGGTGTGGAGGAGTTGGTGATCGTGCCCGACGGGCTGCTCTGGTATCTGCCGTTCGAGTTGCTGCCCGTTGACTCGGCCCGCGACGCGGGCGTAGGCGATGCCGCCGCCGAGGCGTTGGCCGCGCCGCGGCGCACGCTCCGCGAGGCCTGCCGGATTCGCTACGCGCCGACCCGCAGCCTTGCGCTGCGTCGGCTCGAGCCCGGTGGCGCCGGCGGACTGCTCGGCGTCCATGCCGTGCGTCCCTACCGCGGCGATCGTCCCGACGTCGGCGTCGGAATCGTGGCCCGGTTCGCGGAGGCCTTCGACCGCGTCGTCCCGGTCGGGGTGGGGGCCACGCTGGGGCTCGAGGCGTCGCTCTGCGATCGGCTCGTGCTGTTCGACGAACTCGGCGGCGACGGGCCGATCGCGGGCCGGCCGCTCGCCGTGGGCGTCGGAGGCAAGCCGGCGCTGACGTTCGGCGAGTGGTCGGCGCCACCGCCCAAGCGGCCACGGGTCGTGGTCGTGCCGGGCCTGCAGTCCGACATGGCCGACGGGCTCGCGAAACTGCCGGCACGGCCGGGCGACGACCTGTTTTACGCGGCCACCGACCTGCTCGCGGCCGGAGCCCGCTCGGTCGTCATGAGCCGGTGGCGCGTGGGGGGCGAGATGAGCGTCGATCTCGTGGAGGAGTTTCTCCGCGACCTGGCCGCCGAGCCCGACGACGATAAGGCCGCGTTGCGATCGCGAGCGGCGGAGTGCTGGCAGCGGGCGGTGGACGTCGTGACGGCGGAGGAGCCCGATGTCTCGCGCGAGCCGCGTCTGAAGCAGGCGGGCGACGCCGTCCTCGCCGACGGCGCTTCGCCGTTTCTCTGGGCGGGCTACCTCGTCGTCGATTCGGGGGCCGGCCGGTATCCCGAGGCCGCCCCACCGCAGCCCCCAGCCGCGCGGGCGGCTCCATGATGGCGATGACGGCCGTGATGTCGCTGCTGGCCGGAATGTGGTCAGGCCCCGGCAGTGGCCTCGCCGCCCTCGCCGTCGTCACGTTCGTCGCGGCGGCCGTCAACTCCGTCGCGGGCGGCGGCACGATCCTCACGTTCCCGGTGCTCGCGGCGATCCTGCCGCCGGGCCCCGACCGCCTCGTCGTGGCCAACGCGACGAGCACGATCGGCCTCTGGCCGGGCGCGGTGTCGGCCGCGTGGGCCTACCGCGGCGAGCGCGAAGGCCAGCCGGCATTCACGCGCTGGCTCGTCGTGCCGAGCATCACCGGCGCGATTCTCGGCGCGTGGCTCGTGGTGGTGCTGCCGCCGGCCTGGTTCGGTGCGCTCGTGCCGTGGCTGGTGCTCGTGGCAGCGGTGCTCTTCGCGCTCCAGCCGCAGATCGTGCGGCTCGCGGCGCTGCCGCAGGCCGCGCCCCGCCTCGGCCTCGCCTGCGGCCTGCAGTTTGTCGTGGCGGTCTACGGCGGCTACTTCGGCGCCGGCATCGGCATCCTCATGCTCGCGATGCTCGGCCTGCTCGGGCTCGGCGACATCCACCGGCTCAACGCCGTGAAAAACGCGCTCGGCACGCTCATCAACGGTGCCGCGGCGGCGCTGTTCGCCGCAGGCTCGCTCGCCGGCTCGGAGGCCGTGTCGTGGCCACACGCCGGCGTGATGGCCGTGAGCGCCGTGGCGGGCGGGCTCGCGGGCTCGGCCGTGGCCCAACGCCTGCCGGCGAAACTCGTGCGCCGCGGCGTCGCCCTCATCGCCTTCGGCCTCGCGGGCTACTATTTCGTCATCGGTTGAGGGTTCATGACAGGCTGAAGCCTGTCCTACGTTGAGGGTTCATGACAGGCTGAAGCCTGTCCTACGTCGAGGGTTCATGACAGGCTGAAGCCTGTGCCACGATGCTCGTTGAAACACGCGATCTTACGAAGCGATATGGGGCGTTCACCGCGCTCGACCGCTGTTCGTTCGGCGTCCGCGAGGGAGACATCTTCGGCCTTCTCGGCCCCAACGGTGCCGGGAAGACGACGCTCCTGCGCCTCCTGCTCGGCTTCATCCGGCCGACGGGCGGCATGGCGCGCGTGGCCGGCTTCGACTGCCTGACGCAATCGCTCGCCGTCCGCGACGCCACGGCCTACCTGCCCGGCGAGGCCAGGCTCTTCCGGCGGATGAACGGGTTTCAGACGCTCGACTTCTTCGCCCGGCTGCGGCCCGCGTGCCGGCACGACCGCGCGGCCGAGGTGGCGCGGCGGCTCGACCTCGACTGCTCCCGGCAGGTCGCCCGCATGAGCACGGGCATGCGGCAGAAGCTCGCGCTGGCCGTCGTGCTCGCCACGGAGGCCCGGCTCACGATCCTCGACGAGCCCACGGCCAACCTCGACCCGACCGCCCGCGCGGAGGTCTTGGCCCTCGTGCGCGAGGCCCGCGCAGCCGGCCGGACGGTGATCTTCTCGTCGCACGTTCTCTCGGAAGTGGAGGGCACCTGCGACCGCGTGGCGATCGTGCGCGGCGGCAGGCTCGTGCACGAGCAGTGCCTCGCGGAACTGCGCCGCAGCCACCGGATCACGGCCCGCCTCGCCGGCGCGTGGCGCGAGATTCCCGCCGACCTCGAGGCCCACGCGACGCTCGTCGAGCGCCGCGACGGCCGCGTGGTGATCGAGTCGGGTGATTCGCTCGCCCCGCTGCTCGGCTGGCTGGCGACGCTGCCGCTCGACGAGGTGCAGATCGAGCCCGTGGGGCTCGGCGGCGTCTACGACAGGTTTCACCGCGGCCCCGTAGGACAGGCTGACGCCTGTCAGCATGTGTGACCGGCTTCATCAATGTCCTCCACCATGACAGGCTGAAGCCTGTCCTACGTTTTCTGACAGGCTGAAGCCTGTCCTACGTTTCTGACAGGCTGAAGCCTGTCCTACGTGCATGTTCAACACTGCAATCTGGCGAAAGACCTGGGGCGACCAGCGTGTGCTCGTGCTCTCGCTCGTCGCGCTCTGGACGGCGTTTCCGTGGATCTACATCTGGCTGTCATCGCAGATCCCGATGCCGGCCTTTCAAGACGTCCTCCTCCGGGCGATCCCCCAGGATTGGCAGCGGCTCTCGGGCGTGCCGTTCTCCGAGGTGGCGACGCACGCCGGCCGCGTGGCGCTCGCGTTCGTCGATCCGGTCGTCGTGCTCGCGGCGACCGTGTTCGGGATCACGCGCGGCAGCGACGCCGTGTCGGGGCAGCTCGAGCGGGGCACGATGGAGATGATCCTCGCGCAGCCGGTCGGGCGGCGGGCCGTGTTCGTCTCGCAGGCGGTCGCGACCGTGGCGGCGGCGGGCCTCCTCGCGGCCGTGCTCTGCGGGGCGGCCGCCTCGGCGGTGGCGCTGGGCCCGTGGTCGGGCAAGGTCGATCCGGCGCGGTTGGTGCCGGCGGCGCTCAACGTGTTCGGCCTCATGGTCTGCATGGCCGGCATCTCGGCCTGCGTCTCGGCGGCCGACAGTTATCGCTGGCGGACGATCGGGATCAT
>JBBAVM010000138.1:2136-6367 GCA_040397685.1 Pirellulales bacterium | reverse complement strand
GCCGACTGCGGCTGGATCACGGGCCACAGCTACGTGACCTACGGCCCGCTCGCCGCCGGCGCGAGCATCCTCATCTATGAAGGCGCCCCGAACGCCCCGCACGAGGGCCGCTTCTGGGAGATCATCGAGCAGGAGAAGCCGACGATCTTCTACACGGCCCCCACGGCGATCCGCTCGTTCATGAAGTGGGGGATGCAGCACATCGAGGGCCGCGACCTCTCGAGCCTGCGGCTGCTCGGCAGCGTGGGCGAAGGGATCAACCCCGAGGCCTGGATGTGGTACCACGAGGTGATCGGTGGCAAGCGCTGCCCGATCGTCGATACGTGGTGGCAGACGGAGACGGGCGGAATCATGATGAGCCCGCTGCCCGGCTGCACGCCCACGAAGCCCGGCAGCTGCACGCTGCCGCTCCCCGGCGTCGTGCCGGAGATCGTCGATGCAGCCGGCGAGCCCGTCGAGCCGGGCGAAGGCGGCTGGCTCGTGATGACGAAGCCCTGGCCCGGCATGCTCCGCGGCATCTGGGGTGACGACGAGCGGTTCGTGGAGACGTATTGGTCGCGAGTCCCCGGAAAATATCTCGCCGGCGACAACGCGCGGCAGGACAAGGACGGCTACTACTGGATCATGGGCCGGATCGACGACGTCTTAAACGTGGCCGGCCACCGGCTTTCCACGATCGAGATCGAAAGCGCGCTCGTGAGCCATCCGGCCGTGGCCGAGGCGGCGGCGGTGGGCCGGCCGCACGACGTGAAGGGGGAGGCTGTGGCGGTGTTCGTGACGCTCAAGAGCGGCGAGCCGGGCGACGCCCTCAAGGACGCCCTCCGCAAGCACGTCCGCCAACAGATCGGGGCCCTCGCGGCTCCCGACGACATCCATTTCTCGGCGGCCCTGCCGAAGACGCGGAGCGGCAAGATCATGCGGCGGCTCCTCCGCGACATCGCCGCCGGCCGCGAGACCGTGGGCGACACGACCACGCTCGAAGACTACACCGTGCTCGCGAAGCTCCGCGACGACGAGTGACGAAGTAGGACAGGCTTCAGCCTGTCGGCGGTCCGTGTAGGACAGGCTTCAGCCTGTCGGCGGTCATGACAGGCTGAAGCCTGTCCTACGTGGCGGTCATGACAGGCTGAAGCCTGTCCTACGTGGCGGTCATGACAGGCTGAAGCCTGTCCTACGGTGGACGCGAGGCCCGGAGGGCCGGGTTCGAGCCAGCCGACGGAGGTCGGCCAAGGGAATTTCGGCAGGATGCCGAGAATTCCCGTGAATAAAGGCACCGGGCCGGCTTGCGCCGGCCCGGTTCGTGTTCGCGTCGATCGAAGCGGGCTGTCGGGTTATGCCCCGAGCTTCTTGATCGTCTCGATCATCGGGCCGACGACCGGGCCGAGCAGGTCCTTCACGCCCGGGATCGCCATCGCCGTGTCGATCACCTTCTGGAGGAGCCCGAGGTTCTTCGAGACAAACTCGGCGAACGCCGTCTTGTTCTCCCCCTCGAGCTTCGCCGCCTCGCTCTGCACGCCGGAGAGCACGGGCCCGAGCTTCTCGAGCTCCGGAATCGCCGTCCGGGCGGTTTCCTCGCTGGTCACACCCCCGAGGATCTTCGTGAGGCCGCCGAACAGGTCGGTCGTGTTCGCAGCCAGCCGGGCGGCTTCCACGAACTTCGGATCGATCGAGATCGTCTCGGCGACGGTGTCGATCAGCCTCTTGCCCTCGCGTTCGATCACTTCCGTGCGGTCGATCGTGATCGGGCCTTCCTTGCGGATCTCCTCGATCATCACGCCGCCGTCCTGCTTGGCCATCTTGTCGCGGTTCATGAGATACCACGCACCGAGGGCCAAGAGCGGCAGGAGCACGAGCGGAAGCCACGCCGGGAAACCGCTCTTCGCCGGCTCGTGGCCGTGCGTGTCGCGAGCGTAGGTGTCACGGCCGCCCTGCGGCGCCACGGCACCGAAATCGCCGAGCGAGAAGCCAGACGGAAGGGCGTTGCGAATGTTCGCCGACTGGTCGGCGAAGAGCCGCTGCAGTCCGGCTGCGTCGGCCCGGCCGCCCGTGAACTGCTTGGCCACCATGCCGAGCACGACCGGGGCCAGATACGCGAGCAGGCTGCGGGCGATGCCCGGCTTCATGCCGAGGAACCCGGCAAGCGTCTCCACCATCTTGCCCGTGGCGCTCGTGCCGAACAGCGACGAGAGGAGGCTGCCGCCCTGGTCGGCCACGCGGGAGGCGTTCGAGCCGCCGAGGAGGCCGGCGAGGTTGCCGAGGGCACCGAGGTCGAGGCCACCGAGCGCCGAGGCGAGCTGGCTGGCACCTGCCTGGCTCGAGGCAAGTTTCGAGAGACCGCCGAGGAGGGCGGGGACGGCGGCCGACGTGGCCGTGCGGGTCTGCGACTCATCCGCACCGATCAGCGAGCCCAGGCTGCCGAGCACCTGGCTGGTGAGTTGATCCTTCACGAGATCGACGAGGTTCATTGTCTGCTCCAGAAGAAGACTGCTGTGGCGGCCGTCCTTGACCCCCGAAAAAGCCCGGTTGAATCCGTCCGGGCAGGGTATCGTCTTACCCGCTCGTGGAGGGCATCTCAAGCAGTCGTTACATTCGAAAGACCTTGCCACCCAGCCCCCCCCTCGCCGCGCCCGAACTCCTCGCCCCGGCGGGCGACTGGGACTGTGCCCGGGCCGCGATCGAAAACGGGGCCGATGCCGTGTATTTCGGCCTGCAGTGCGGGTTCAACGCCCGGGCCCGCGCGGCGAATTTTCCGCTCGACGACCTGCCGCCGCTGATGGAGATGCTCCACCTGCGCGGCCTCAAGGGCTACGCCACGCTCAACACGCTCGTGTTCACCGACGAATTGGCTGAATTCGCACAGGTGATCGAAACGGTGGCGGCCGCCGGCGTCGATGCCGTGCTCGTGCAGGACGTCGGCGCGGCCACGCTCATCCGGCAGATCAGCCCGGGCCTCGCCCTCCACGGCTCCACGCAGATGACGCTCACGAGCGCTGAGACGATCACGCTCGCCGAGCGGCTGGGGATGGAGCGGGTCGTGCTCGCCCGCGAACTCGCGATCGCCGAGATCCTGGCGATCCGCCGGCAGACGACGATGCCGCTGGAGGTGTTCGTCCACGGCGCCCTATGCGTGGCCTACTCGGGACAGTGCCTCACGAGCGAGTCGCTCGGCGGGAGGAGCGCCAACCGCGGCCAGTGTGCCCAGGCCTGCCGACTTCCCTACGACCTCGTGTGCGACGGCCGAGATGTCGATCTCGGGGCACAAAAATACCTGCTCTCGCCGCAGGATCTCGCCGCCTACGCCCTCGCCCCGGACCTCATCGCCGCCGGCGTGGCGTCGTTCAAGATCGAAGGCCGGCTCAAGACGCCGGAATACGTGGCGAACATCACGCAGCACTATCGCCGGGCGATCGATGCGGCCGTCGCAGCCCGTCCCCTCCCGTTTTCGCCACGCGACGTCGAAGAGATGGAGCTCTCCTTCTCGCGCGGCTTCTCGCCGGGCTGGCTCGAGGGCTGCGACCACAAGATGCTCGTGCCGGCGACGAGCAGCGCGAAGCGGGGCGTCAGGCTGGGGACGGTCGTGGCGGTCGGCCGCGGCCGCATCACCGTGGACCTCGTCGCGAGCGTGAAGCGCGGCGACGGGGTCGCCTTCGCCTGCGGGGCGACGAGCGATGACGCCGTGGGCGGCCGCGTGTACGAGGTGTTTGAGGCGGGGCGGTCGGTGGTGGAGCCGGTCGCTGCCGGCCGCGTCGAACTCGCGTTTGCCCGCGACGCCTTCGATCTCGGGCGGCTGAAGCCGGGGCAGACGGTCTGGAAGACGGATGACCCGGAACTCACGGCCAGGCTGCGGAAGACGTTTGCCGGCGGCAAACTCACCCGCCGGCAGCCGATCGATCTCGTCGTGAACGCGGCCGTGGGGCGGCCGGTGGTGGTGCGGGCCTCGCTCGCGAACGGGGCCGCCTGCGAGGTCGCGTCGGAGGAGGTCGCCGTCGAGGCGCAGAAGCACCCGCTCACCGAAGAGATGCTGCGCGAGCAACTCGGCCGCCTTGGCGGCACGCCCTTCGAACTGCGCGGACTCGCGGCCACGATCGAGGGGCGGCCGATGCTGCGCCTGAGCGTGCTCGGGAAGCTGCGACACGCGCTCGTGGAGCGGGCTGTAGGACAGGCTTCAGCCTGTCAGGAAAAAAGACAGGCTGTAGGACAGGCTTCAGCCTGTCAGGAAAAAAGACAGGCT
>JBBAVM010000138.1:0-2036 GCA_040397685.1 Pirellulales bacterium | reverse complement strand
AAGCGACAGGCTGAAGCCTGTCCTACGGGGGAAGCGACAGGCTAAAGCCTGTCCTACGGGGACTGTCACCAGTAGACGTACTGCAAAAACCGCTCGCGGTCGGGATTCGGGAGGTCCTCCACCCGCGGTACGACCCAGCGATTTTCCTCGGTGTCGATGAGCATCTTTCCGTCGGTCCCGAAATCGACCGCCTGGCTCGCCGTCCAGCGGATCGTGAGCGCCTGCCGGCCGACGTCGGTCTCGACGTCGAGATCGAGATAGCCGTGGGCGAGTTTCGCGCCGTGCACCCGGTCGATCCGCCGCACGAGCGATCGCCGAGCCAGCCCGGTGCGTACGACCTCCCGGCTCGCCTCGGGCCAGTCGGCGAGCCGCCGCAGCATGCCCAATTCGACCTCGTCACCGGAGTCGCCCCAGCCGCGGACCGAGAGATACTCCTCCGGATGCGTCGCCGGAAACGTGGCCACGACGAAGACGCCCGCCGCCTCGAGCCGGCCGTCGTCAAACAGCTGGATGCTGCCGTGCGGCCCGATGGTGAACGCGTGGCGGCCGGGATCGAGCCAGCGGATCGCGGCGGCTCCGCCATCGACGGCCGACTTCGCGGCGGGAGGCGGCTCGTCCTCGGCGAGGAGCGTGTCCACTGTGGGCTGCTTCGACACCTGCGTCTGGATCCGCACGAGCCGGGCGTAGATTCCGTCGGCGGCGAGCAGTTCGGCATGCGTGCCCTGCTCCACCAGTCGGCCCCGGTCGAAGGCGAGGATGCGATCAGCGTTGCGCAGCGTCGAGAGGCGGTGGGCGATCGCGATCGTGGTGCGGCCCTTCACGAGCACGGCGAGCGCCTCCTGGATGCTTTTTTCGGCCTCGGCGTCGATGTTGCTCGTGGCCTCGTCGAGCACGAGGATCCGCGGATCGTAAAGGAGCGTGCGGGCGATCGAGAGCCGCTGCTTCTCACCCCCCGACAATCCCGCGCCGCGCTCGCCGAGGAGCGTCTCGTAGGCCAGCGGCTGCCGGCAGATGAAATCGTGGGCCCCGGCGGCCTTCGCGGCGGCGAGCCCCTCCTCGATCGTCGCCCGCGGCCGGCCGTAGGCGAGGTTCTTCCAGATCGTGCCACGGAACAGGAACGAATCCTGGAACACGATCCCCAGCCGCTCACGCAGTTCCTGCGTCGAGAGGTCGCGGATGTCGATCCCGTCGAGTTCGATCCGTCCCTCCTGCACGTCGTAGAACCGGCCGAGCAGGTTCACGAGCGTCGTCTTGCCGGAGCCCGATCGGCCGACGATGCCGATCATCTCGCCGGGAGCGACGGCGAACGACACGTCCTGGAGCACCGGCTGATTGCGGTCATAGCCGAACGTCACGTTGTCGAACCGGATCGCCCCCCGCGGCTCGGGCCACGCGACGGGCGCCGCCGGCTCCTCGATCGTGACCGGCGTGTCGAGAAGTTCGAGCACCCGCTGGCTGCCGGACAGAAAACTCGTGAGCCAGGTCGTGAAGTTCGAGAGGGCGCCGAGCGGCGCGTAGAACATCGCCAGATACGCGAGGAACGCGATCAGCTGCCCGAGCGTCATCTGGCCGCCGATCACGTCGCGGCCGCCGACATACCACACGATCAGCCCACCCAGGCCGAATACGAGCTGCATCGCGGCGGCATACGTCGCATTCGTCTGCTCCACCCACTGCCGCCACGACGAGAGGTGGTCGCTCGCCGTCTTGAAGCGGTCGCGCTCCCGCGGCTCCTGGGCGAACGCCTTCACGACGCGGATCCCCGAGAGCATGCCGTTGAGGGCCGACATCTGCTTGCTCGACGCGTCCCACAGCCGGTAGTGCCGCGGATAGACGTGCCGCCAGAAGACCCACGAGCCGAAGATCACGAGCGGCACGGGGATGAGCGTGTAGAGCGCGAGCTTGGGGTTGATCCAGACGAGCATCGCCCCCACGCCCACCAGCTGCACGATCTGCAGGAGGAACCCGCCGGTGATCTGCTGCATGAGCCCGTGGAGCACCTCGCTGTCGTGGGCCACGCGGCTGATCATCGAGCC
>JBBAVM010000137.1:0-6412 GCA_040397685.1 Pirellulales bacterium | reverse complement strand
GGTGAGGCAACCTTGGCTTGCCTCGCCTGCGGTAAGCGGCAGGGGCCATGGATGGCCCTGCCGCGCTACTCTTTGAACTCCTCGTCCACGCTCTGCTGGCCGTAGAGCGGGAGATGGCGGTAGTAGACCTCGAGGATCATCGTCGCCATCGAGGTCGTGTAGAGCCGGCCGCCCTGCTCGGGGCCGTGCCCCTTGTCGAATTCCTCGAACCAGCTGCCGGTGGCGTGGCCCGCCTTCTGCTGCGACTTCACGAGCATGTCGCGCATCTTCGTGTTCCAGGCCACCCACGCATCGCCCTCCACGTGATGGAGGATCTGCGTCGCGTAGTAGTTGTAGTAGAGATCGGTGCCCGGGCCTTTTTTCGCGAGCCGCATCACACCGCGCTGCAGCGACGGGTTGTCCTTCTTCCAGCCGAGATACATGCGGCACAGAAGGCCCACGGCGGACGTGCCGTAGCCGTTGCCGGGATCGGTGTAGCCATACATCGCCCCATCGTCGGCCTGCACGCGGTTGAGAAACCCGACCGCCTTCTTGATCGTGAGCGGGTTCACTTGGAGAAACGCCATGTGGCCGCTCTTGAGAGCCATCAATTGCCACCCCACCGCCGACGTGTCGCCCGGCTGCTTCGGCGCGTAGCGCCAACCTCCACCGACCGGGTCCTGCGCCGCCATGATGTAGTTGAGCGCGAGTTGGGCCGGCCCCTGCAACCGTTTGTCCTGCGTCATGGCGTAGGTCTCGGAGAGGGCGATGCCCGCGAGGCCCTGCGAATAGAGGTTGCCCCCCTTCTCGTACGCCTTGCCTTGGCTGTTCACCGCCAGCCCCGCCAGGAAACTCACCCCCAGTTCGAACTGCTTCTTGTATGGGCCTTCCTTGTGCGTGTAGCCGCGGCCGAGCATCGGCAGGAGCGCCATTGCCGTGGCGCCGCCGCGATCCTGGATCTTGCCAGGATGCGAGCAGTTGCCCCCGCAACTGGGGCACTTCGAATGGTCGAAGTTCCAACTCCCGTCGGGCAGTTGGTGGTTGATGATCCACTTGAGGGCGGCTTCAACCGCCGCTTCGCTTTGAGCGTTGCCACCGCCGGCCTGAACGAGTTTGGACCGCATCTTGGGGTCGGTGCGGCCGCCGAGACCACCGGCCTGACCGCCGATGGCGCCGACACTTGCAAGGAGGTCGGACGACGCGGCGGTCTCGGTCGAAAAGTCGGTGAACTCGACCGACACCGCTGCGGCGTCGATGTCGGCGGTGTCACTCACGACCTGCACGTTCTCCACCACCGGCGCATCGGGGAGAATCGCTTCGCTGGCGACCTCCTGGGGCGCGTCGGGTTGCGGCTCGAGTGGCTGCTCTTCGAACTCCTCGAACTCCTCCACCACCTCCGGCGCGGTGGAGACGATGACTCGCGGCTTCTCCTCCTTGGGGGGCTCCTGGACGATGAGCGCCATCGAGAGCAGGATCACGATGTGCAGCAGCATGCTCACGGCCCAGGCGGGCGCCGTGCGCAGGATCGCCGATGCCGCCGACCTTCTCGGAATCTCGGCGGCGGCCGGTGGTGGCGCGGCGGGCGGCGACGTAGGCTTGGGAGGCGCTGGCGGCTTCACGGCGGCGGCCGGTTTGGCAGCCGCCGGCGGCTTGGCCGCGCTCGTCGGCGGCGGGCCCGGTGGGTTCGGCCCGGTGCCTGACGTACCGGATTGAATATGGCTGGCCATGGTGCGTCGGCCTGTCGCGGAGATCACCCAACCGCCTGCTCCCCCAATCGTATCGAGCGGTGGGGTGATCGCAAACTGCGGCCAAAGGGCGGGCGGGGCGAGGGCCGCTGGCGGCCTGGCCGTGGGAAGATTACGATCCGCCCCGCCGGCAGCGTGTCGTTCCCGCCCCGTTTTTGGCCCCTTGGCTGCGAGAGTTCCCCCCAATGGCAAAAGGTAAGAAGAAGCTCGAAGTGGTGCACCTCGTGTGCGAGGAAACCGGCGACATGAACTACACGCTGCGGCGCAAGACCGGCGGCGAAAAGCTGAAGGTCAAGAAGTATTCGCCCCGGCTCCGCAAGCACACGGTCCACAACGAGAAGCGGAAGTAGCGGCTAGCCTGCGTCGTCGAGGAGCCCGGAGACCTCCGCGGGCGTCGCGCGCTCGACCCGGTCGGCGCGGCGGCGCAGTGACCACTCGACGGCGGCATCGGGCGCGGCGATCACGAGGCGGCATTCGGCCGCGCGGGTGAAGCGACTGCGGCCCGGCCGCGTGACGATCTCGATCTCGCAGGGGTCCCCCGGAGCGGCGCGGGCGGTCGGGGGGATCATCGTGGCGAGTTCGCGCCCGAGCGGCTCCGTGTCGAGGTCGTGCGGGAGCCCCCAGCGGATTGCCGTGATGTCCCGCTCCACGAGCCCGTGACGGCAGCGCGTGAGCCTGCCCCGGCGCAGAAAGTAGCCGACGTTCGGCCCGTCGCGCCAACGCTTCGTAGCGGTCGGGTCGGTGGGGTGCCAGACGTGGAACGAATACGTCCGGTCGAGGATCGACTCGAGTCGCACACCCGCCGCCCGCAGCCGGAGGCCGAAGTCGTCGTCCTCCTGGCCCCAGCCCGTGAACCGCTCATCGAAGCCGTTCACGCGTTCGACGTCCGCGCGCCACACACCGAAGTTGTTGCCGATGAGCCGCGGCTTCGTGGGATGGCGAATGAGTCCGTGCCACCACGCCTTGCGGAACCTGCGGCGGAGCAGCCGCCGCTCGGTGGCGGGCACGAGCGGCTCGATCGTGGTGGCCGCGAGCGTCGCCGGGGAAAGTGCCGCGCTCGGAGCCTCGGGCAGGCGGGCGCAGCCACCCAGATGGGCAACCCCCGCACGCCGTCGGGCGAGGTAGGCGGCCACGTGGTCGCGCGGGAGGATGCAGTCGCCGTCGAGAAACAGGAGAAAGTCGCCGCGGGCGAGCCGAGTGCCGCGATTGCGGACCCGGGCGAGGCGGAAGCCGGCGTGCGGTTCGCTCGTGAACCGCACCGGCATCCGGGCCCGCGCGGCGAACGCCGCGACGACGTCGGCCGTCTCGTCGCGTGAGCCGTCGTCGGCGACGACGACCTCGATGCGGCCGTCCACGCCGACCTGGGCGGCGATCGATTCGAGGACGAGCGCGAGGTGCCGCGGCTTCTCGAACGTGTTGACGATCAGCGAGCAGTCGGGCCCGCTTCCTGGCGGCGGGATCGTCATGCCACGCCTCGCCCGCCCGGCGATCGTTCCGGGCAGCGGATCGCGGTCCGCACGAGGTGCTCGAGTTCGGCTGCGCCCGCGACGAGGCGGAGCGTGATCTCGACGGCGACGAGCGGCACGCCGCCGAGCGTTTCGTGCGGCAACTTGACGAGATCCTTGAGCGTCGTGACGACGAACTCGGCCTGGGACGCCCGCGCCCGCGCGCCGAGATCGGCCGCATCGGCGGCGTCGTAGGCGTGGTGGTCGGGGAACGCGCGAAATTCGACGAGATCCGGTCCGAGGCCGGCAAGCGTGCGTCGAAATGCCTCGGGGTTGCCGATGCCGCAGAACGCCGCCACGCGCCGGCCGCGCACCGCGTCGAGCGCGTGTTCCCGCCCCGCGGACGTGCGCAGCCGGTGCGGTTCGTGCACAGCCTCCGCCCAGGCATGCGGCCCGGCTCCGCCCGCGGCCTCGAGCAGGATCTCGCGGATCGCCCGGCGGCGGTCCGCGGCGACCGCGTCGGCACGCGTGAGCACGGCGGCCTGCGCGCGGGCAATCCCTGCCAGGGGCTCGCGGAGGAGCCCGCGTGGAAACAGGTGTCCGCAGCCGAAGGGGTCCGTGGCGTCGATCGCCACGATGTCGAGGGTCCGGGCGAGGCGCCGATGCTGGAAGCCGTCGTCGAGCACGACCACGTCGGCGCCGGCGGATGCCGCCGCGGAGGCGGCCGCCACACGGTCGCGGTCGGCGAGGTGCGGCACGCCGGGCAGGACGAGCGCCAGTT
Organism: Pirellulales bacterium; assembly: GCA_040397685.1. Lineage (GTDB taxonomy): Bacteria > Planctomycetota > Planctomycetia > Pirellulales > UBA1268 > RGVT01. The sequence goes on along the minus strand of JBBAVM010000137.1, from coordinate 2,462 downwards.
CGGCCGCCTCGTCGCTCGTCTGGCCGGGGGCGGCGCCGTAGCCGCGACTGACGATCGCCGGCGTGCATCCCGCCGCGGAAGCGCATCGCGCCACCCACGCGACCAGCGGCGTCTTGCCCGTGCCCCCGAGGGTCAGGTTGCCCACGGACACCACGGGCACGGGGGCGGCATGAACGGCCAGCAGGCCGCGGTCGTACGCCAGGTTTCGGAGCCGCACGGCGGCGGCGTAGGGGGCTGCGAGGGCCGCCAGACCGGCCCGGGCAACGGCGGCCGCCGGACCGCGGCGGGAGCCGTCCACGAGCTGGCGAAACGCATCGGCGGCGGGCAGCAACGACGGCATGAACTTCGCGCTCGCGTGTTCCCGCACGATAGAAGGGTTTGCGCACGCCCGTCAACGCGGCGAACCGAAAGGCTCCGCCCGCCGATATACACCGCCGATATACTTGGTGGCGATGGTTCGGACCCTTGGAGCCCCGCGATGGCGACCGCTTCCGACACCGACACGGACCTGGCCGTCGCCGAGTGGCGTCGCGGCGGCGACGCCGAATCGAAGTCCGACCGCTATCTCGCCCGCCGGCTCGCCGCGGCAAGCGCCGACTACAAGGGCGTGGCGCTGACGACGTTTCTGCTCGGGGCGGCCGTCGCCGGAGGGGCGTGGCTTCTGGGCGGCGTATTGGTCGAGCATTGGCTGATGCCGGGGGGGCTGCCGCCCGCGGCCCGCTGGGGCTGGCTGGCCGTCGCCGTCGGGGCGCTCGTGATCGCCGCATGGCGCTGGCTGTTGCCGCTGGTCCTCTATCGCGTGAACCTCGTCTACGCGGCGCGGGCGATCGAGCGCGAGCATCCGGAACTCCACAACGACCTCGTGAACACGGTCCTCGTCAAGGCGCACCCGGATGCCAATCCCGACAAGGTCGTGCGGTCGCTCGAACGCCGCACGGCGAAGCGGCTCGCGGATGTGCCGGCCGAGGCGGTGATCGACCGGACTCCCGCCCTGCGGCTGGCCATCGCGTTGGCCGCGCTCGTCGGGCTCGCGGGCCTCTATGAGGTGGCCGCGCCGAAGAGCCTGCTGGTGACCGCGGCCCGGCTGGTCGCGCCGTGGGTCGGATGGGCGGCACCGTCGCGCGTGCGGATCGATGCCCCGCGGCTCTCCTGGCGCATGCCCGCGGAGCAGGACACCCCCGCCGAACTTCTCGACCGGCGCCGGCTCGTCGTCGATGGAGGGCGTGCCACGCTCGTGCGGGGACGCCAGCTCGTCGTGACCGCCGACATTCGCGGCCTGCGACGCGGCGAGACGCCGGCGGTGGCCGTGGCGCCGCTCGTGGCCGATGGCTCCGTCGATCCGACGGCGGCGGCCTGGCGCACCGACATGGCGCGCAGCCAGGCAGCCGGCGGGCAACGCATGTTCGCAGCCCTCCTCCCCGACGCCACGCGGGGGCTCGACCAGTCCGTCGAGATTCGCATTGCCGCCGGGGATGCCCGGAGCGAGGCGCTGCGAGTTGCCGTGGTCGATGCCCCGACGCTCCTCGTGCGCGAGATCCGCTACGCGTTTCCGCCGTACACGCGGCGGCCTCCGGAGACCGTCGCGTGGCAGGGCGACATCCGGGCCGTCGAAGGAACCGAGGTGACGATCGTCGCCGAGAGCAACCAGCCGCTCGACGACGCGTGGATCGACTTCGAGGCGGATGGCAGCCGTGACCTCCGGTTCACGAAGTCGGCCGCCGACTTCGCCCGGGTGACGAAGTCGTTTCATCTGTATCTGAGGGCCGACGGCTCCGGGCCGGAGCACGGTTCCTATCGGTTGCTCTTCCAGCCGCGGGCCGCTGCAGGGGCCGCGCGGGAGCAGGTGATCGTCGATCCGCTCGAGCACCGCATCGAAGTGCTCGCCGACGTGGCACCCGAGGTGGTGATCGAGGAGCCCCGCACCTCGCCGCTGCGGGTGCCCCCGGCGGCCCCGGTGACCGTGCGGGTCAAGGCCCACGACCCCGACTTCGGCTTGACACGCGTGGTGATCGAGACACGGCTGCAGGGCGGGCCTGCGGGCCCCGAGATCGTGATGCTCGAGAAGGAGCAGAGCGGCCGGTTTCGCGGGGCGACGCAGATCGTGCCGGAGCGGTTCGGGGCGGGGCCCGGAGCGACGCTCGAATACCGCGCGGTCGCGAGCGACAATCGGCCCAAGGTGCCGAACGTCTCCTCTTCGCCATGGCAGGCGCTGCGGATCGATCCGACCGCGCCCCCACCGCAGCCCTCCGAGCCGCCGCCCGGCCAGCGGCAGGCCGACAAGCAGGGCACGAGCGGTGATGGCGAAGGAGAACGCAGCTCGGGCAAAGGCGGCCAGGACGGTGAGCAGGGGCCGCAGGGCGACCGCAAGCAGGATGCGGGCCAGCAGGCCGCGCCTCAAGACGGGAAGCAAGACGGGAAGCAAGACGGGAAGCAAGACGGGAAGCAAGACGGGAAGCAAGACG
>JBBAVM010000136.1:2283-6520 GCA_040397685.1 Pirellulales bacterium | reverse complement strand
CGGCCGCGCCGCGTCCGCCGGCCCCGTTCCCACGCGGCCACGATCGTCGCCTTCGTGCTGCCGGCGTCGGTGATGAGCGTGCCGGGTCGAGCGGCGGCATCGATCGCGTCGAGGAGGGCGGGGATCGAGCCGACCCCGGTGGTCACGACGACTGCGTCGGCCTCCGCCACGGCCCGGCCGAGGTCGGTCGTCGTCTCGGAGACGATGCCGAGTCGCTTGGCCTCGGCGAGTGAGGCGGCGGAGCGGCCGATGCCGATCACCCGGGCCGCGAGCTTCCGGGCTTTGAGCGCCAATCCCACCGATCCGCCGATCAGCCCGACGCCGACGATGGCGACGGTCGGCCAGTGGAATTGCGGAGCGGCGGGGGGCATGACGGGTTTTTAGCAGATGGCCGCGGCGTGTGTTAGAAGGGGCAGGAAACCATCGGTCGAGACGGCACGCGCGTCGGGGCTTTCCGGAAGATGTCGTTGCGCCGCCCACTGCCCGCCGCCTATCTCGCCGACCTGCTCGGTCGGCTCGGGATCGCGCTCGGCGCGGGCATCGACCTCCGGCGGGCCTGGGCCGGCGAAGCGGCCCGGGCGCCGACCCGATTTCGTGCGGCGTTCGCCGCGGTGGCCGACGCGCTCTCGCGCGGCGCCGGCCTCGGGGAGTCGCTCGCGGCCGCCGGGCAGGCGTTTCCGCCGCTCGTGCGCGGGATGGTGGCCGTCGGCGACGAGACGGGGCACGAGCCCGAGATCCTGCGCGAGGTGTCCGAGGGCGTGCGGGCGGGGCTGCGCACCCGCCGCGCCCTGCGGCAGAGTCTCGCGCAGCCGGCGTTCCAGCTGCTGGTCGCGCTCGGCGTCGTCGGCGCGCTGATCCTCGTGGCCGGCCTCCTCCGCGACGCTTCCGGCCGGCCGATCGATCTGCTCGGCAGCGGGCTCGCGGGCCCGCGCGGGCTGGCCTGGTATCTGGCGGGCCTCGTGGCGATCGGTGCGATCATCGGCGCGGGCTGGCGGTTCGCGAGCGCTGAGTGGCGGGCCGGGGGCCGCGTCACGCGAACGCTCGCCGGGCTCGTTCCCGTCGTCGGTCCGGCCGTCCGCGCGGCCGAGGCGGCGGCGTGGTGTCGCGCCGCAGCGCTTGCCAGCGGGGCGGGCCTGCCCGCGGGCAGGCTGATGCGGCTGACGGCACTCGTCGCGCCTGGTCTCGCGTGTGATCCCGACGAGGCCGAGGAGGCGCTCCGCGGCGGCGCGACGCTCGCCGACGTGCTCCACGCGACGGGGCGATTTCCCCGGCGGCTCGTCGAGGCGGTCGATGTCGGCGAACTGACGGGCAACACGGCCGAGGTGCTCGCGCGGCTCGCCGACGACTTCGACGACGAGGCCCGCCGCGGCATCGCGGCGGCGGCCCGTGGGGCCGGGTTTCTCGCCTGGGCACTGGTTGCCGGCCTGATCGGCCTTGTGGTGTTCAGGATTTTTTCGTCCTATCTCGGCATGCTCCAGGACGCGGCCGGGAGGCTGTGAGTTTTCCCCTATGCCCACGCGCGGCCACATCGCCGGCATCGTCCTGTGCCTCGTGGGCGCGGCCCGGGTGCGCGCCGTGGCGGCCCAGGAGGGCTCGGCGACCGTGACGACCGGCTCGGCGCCCGCGAAGACGCAGCAGGAGACGATGGCCGAGCGCGGCTACGTGCGCTATCGCGGCGCCTGGCGCACGGCGCAGGAGATCGAACTCGTCGAACGCGCCGAGCGGGCGCGGCTGGCCCGCACCGAATGGAAGACGCGGCTCGAACGGCTCCGCCGCCAACTCGACCAGCCGGGCCGCGCCGATGAGGCGGCCGAATCGCTCGCCGAGATCGCCGACCCGACGGCCGTGCCGGCCCTGGCGGCGCTCGTCGCGAACGACCGCGAGCCCCGCGTGCGCACGCTGGCCCTCCGCTCGCTCGGCCGGATTCCCTCGGCCGAGGCGACCACGGCGCTCGTCGGCATCGCGATCGACCACGCCGATGCGGAAACGCGGATCGCGGCGGTCGAGCAGCTGGCCACGATGGCAGAGGCGGCGGTGCCGGGATTCACGGCCGCGCTCGGGGGGCCGGACAATGCCCGGATCAACCGGGCCGCTGACGCCCTCGGTCGGCTGCTCGCGGCCGCTCCCGCCGACGCGCCGCTGCGGCGCGACGACGCCGTGCTCGGCCGGCTCGTCGCGGCACTCGAGACGGAGCACGTCGCCGTGGCCGGCGAGGGCGGCGGCGAGGGATCAATGAGCGTGACGTTCACGCCGTCGGGAGGCGGCCTGTCGCTCGGCGGGGGTCCCAAGCGGGTGCGCACGATCGTCAAGAACGAGGATGTTCTCGCCACGCTCGCCGCGGCGACGGGCGTCAACTTTCAGTGGGACGTCGCGGCCTGGCGATCGTGGCTCGCGACCCGCGCCGCCCCCGCCGATCTCGACCTCCGCCGGTCGCGGTGAGCGTGGCGGGAACGCGGGAGCGCGACAGGCTGAAGCCTATGCCTACGGTGCGTTACGCCGCGCGACGGCGGGGAAACCACTCGCCGTCGAGCACGAGCATCGCGACCCGGTTCTCCAGATTCGGCCGGAAGACGGCGAGCAGGAGCAGCGGGAGGAACCACGCCATGAACAGCCCGCCGTTGTGCGCCTTCCAGAACTGGCTGCCGAGGAGCACAGCCGCCGAGCAGCTCAGAAGCGTGCCCAGGTTTTTGGGGGCCGGCCAGATCGCGAGCGTGGCCATCATCGCGATGAAGGCGGCGAGTACCGGGAGCCGGAACACGGGGTCGTTGAAGGGCAGGGCCCAGAAGCCCTCGAGCGACACCTCGTTGGGGAAGATCCAGCCGAACATCTGCCGCAACTGGCCCGCGAACACCGCCCCGCTCGGCGACGTGATGAAAAGCGCGAGCACGAGCAGGAGGAGGGCCGCGGCCACGCCCAGGGCGAACCGGCGGATGCCCCGCTCCCAATAGAAGCTGCACCACAAAGGAAGCAGGAACACGGGGTAATAGATGGTTCCGATGGCCAGGCCGATGAGTCCGCCCGAGACGAGGGGCCGGCGGTAGGCCGCGATCGCCCACACGATGAGCGCCCCTGGCAACGCGTGATCGACCCTGCCGGTCATGAGGGCGGTGTAGGGCAGGAGCAGGTAGAGCACGGCGGCGGCGATGCCCAGGCGCACGTTCTCGAAGTGGAGCCAGCCGATCGCCACCATGCCGGCCACGATCGCCACCTGGGAGATGATCGCCATCACGCGGGCCGTCGTCTCGTGGAGGGCGCGGCGGCTGCCGTCGCCGCTTGTCGCCGTCCCGACCGCACCCGCGTCGGGCCCGAACAGCCGTTGGGTCGAGATCTGCGGCAGGAGAAACAGGAGCGGGTAGCCCGGTCCGAGCCGGGCGAGTTCATCGGCATCGACCTCGGTGGCGCGGGTCTCGAGTTTCGTCGCGGCGGCGGCGCCGGCGAGGTCGTCGCGCTGCGGCCGGGTCGTGATCACGTTGGCCAGGAGGAAGACGAGCAGCGACACGCCGAGGAAGACGAGCCCGCCCACCGACAGGTTGGGCTCGAGGAGCGGCCGGCGGACCATCAGCGAGTCGAAGAGCATCCTGACGAGAAATGCCGCCGAGACGGCGAAGATCCAGAGAAACCCCATCTGCTGTACGGCGGGGCTCGCCTTGTAGCCGCCGTACTCGACTGCGAGCAGGCCGGGCGCCAACAGAATGAGCCCGACCAGGTCGAGATTCCGTACGCTCCACAGCCGGTTGAACTTGAAGAACAGCGCGATCGAGAGCAGCGACGACAGGTAGAACCACGTCGTGGGATTGACGCGGTAATACTGGAAGAGGATGTCGCTCATGCCTGCCGCGGGCCCTCGATCGGGGATTCCCAGCCGAAAAGCCTACGATGGCGCGGCCGGCTTGGGAAACGGTGCGGCGGAAGGCGGTGCGGCACGGGTTTTCGCGATCACGGCCGCGTGGCCCGCCGGGCGGCCGACAGCGTCGGTGACTTCGAAGACCGTGACGTCGTCGATCATGAAGCGGCGGCCGGTCAGCGAGATGCGCACGCCCGAGTAGCCGGTGACGAAGCCCCGCGCGGCGAGTTTGTCGAAGAGCGCGCGGCGGTCGGCCGTGGCATCGGCGGGCGCGGTGTCGGCCGACGGCCGGCCGAGGAGTGCCTCGGGCGTCGCGTCGAAGGCTTTGGCTGCCGCGAGGTTGGCCCAGTCGAGCAGCGGCGCCGGTGACGTGTCGTGGGCGAGCACGGCCTG
>JBBAVM010000136.1:0-2183 GCA_040397685.1 Pirellulales bacterium | reverse complement strand
TCAGTCGTCGGTGTTGACACCTTCGCCGCCGGCTCGCGTCACGAGCGCCGCGAACACGCGGAGGGAGATGCTCTCGCTGAAACTGCGGACCGAGCCGTCGCCCATCACGGCGTTGCAGATGCCGGGGTGGAACGCGTAGGGATCGGCCGTGCCTTCCTTGCCATAGGTGCCGCCGCCGAACGTGGCCGTATCGACGCTCTCACCGTTGGTGACGTTGATCGCCTGCGAGGGAGATCCAAGGGCCGATCCGTCGGAGGTCTGGCCCTTGAACGCCAGGTCGCTCGCCGGGCGGCACCAGCCGCCGCCGTTGACGCGGGCGTTGGTCTGGCCGACGTCACCGCCGATGATCCGGCCGCGGATTACCTTGTGGGGCCGGCCCGCCGACTCGACGAGCGCGATCGTCTTCGAGAGGCCGTCGATCGCTTGTCGCATCCGGACGGTCGTCTGGCCGTCGTAATCCTTCGACAGGAGGCCGAGCGACGGATCCGACTTCGAGCCGGTGTAGGTGCCGGACGACATCGTCGCCTGCGACACGGGCGACACCCGGTCCGCCTGACCGCTCAGGCGGTTGTCCACGAACGTCGTCGCGGAATAGTCGGTCGTCGCGCAGAACAGACCGGAGGACTCGTTCAGGCTCGAGCCGTCGGCGCTGACGGTGCGGTTCGACGAGCCGAAGCCGCCCGACGAACCATCGGGATCCCCGTCCAGGGTCTGCGTCGGATCGGACGGGCACTCGAACGCCTTGACCCGCGTCCGGGCAAGGACGCCGTTGGCGAACCGCGCGCCGCCGACAGGGGCGATGTCGGTCCAATTGGCGGCGGTGCCTGAATTCCAGTTCGCCGCCACGACGGGTTCCTCGATGTAGGCGACGCTGCGCGTGACCCACGACAGTCGCCCTTTCGTACCGGTCTGCGGCCGGGTGCTCGTCGGGAGTTTCTCGTTGTTGGCGCTCGCGAAGTTGTGAATCATGAGGCCGCACTGCTTGAGGTTGTTCGTGCAGCTCGAGCGCCGGGCCGCCTCCCGGGCGCTCTGGACGGCAGGCAGGAGCAGGCCGATGAGGACGCCGATGATCGCGATCACGACGAGCAACTCGACGAGCGTGAACGCACTCCGCCGGTGGTGAGCGAGGGACATGGGAAACTCCTTGTGGGGAACGAGGCTGGGGAACTGGGCTGGGGAACTGGGCTGGGGAACTGGGGTCCGGGAACGTATGCCTGGGCATCAACGGTCTGACTTGTCGAGCCGGGTCTTCTCGGTGCGTTCGATCTGCACGACGACGCCGTCCTGCACGATCGCGAGCACCGAGCCGAAACGCAGGCCGCTCAAGGCGTCGCCGATGCGGCGCAGGGCGGCCGAGCCGTGGGGCGCTGTCGGGGGCTCGGGGCGTTCGGTGGGATCGTGGTTGGTGTGGCTCATATGACGTACTCGGGATCAGGGACGAACACCCGGGCCTTCCGCGGCGTAATGGCCACGTGGGCTCCGGGCTCCAAAGACATCCGCAATCGGTGTGCCGTTTCGGTGGGAATATCGACGTGCAGTTCCTGTTCGGAGCCATGCGGCCGGCACGCGACGCGGGTGATCGCGCCGTTGCGGGTCACGCGCAGGATGCTGGCGGGCAGGCTCGTGCCGAGGCGGTTGGCGACCGCCGCCGGCGGAGAAAGTTCGAGTTCGTGCGGCCGCAGGTAGACGCGGGCCTCGCGGGCCTGGGCGTGGGGATAGTCCGGGTAGTCGATCGGGATGCCGTGCCAGAACGCCCGGCCGTTTTCGACCCGGCCGTGATACACGTTCACGTTGCCCAAGAAATCCATCACGAAAGGCGTGGCGGGGCGATCGAACACCTCGTCGGGCGCACCCTGCTGCTCGATCCTTCCGTGGTTCATCACGACGACGGTGTCGGCCAATTCAAAGGCCTCCTCCTGGTCGTGGGTGACGAACACGCTCGTCATCCCGATCTCGTCGTGGAGCCGTCGCAGCCACTGGCGCAATTCCACGCGGACCTTCGCGTCGAGCGCCCCGAAGGGTTCGTCGAGGAGGAGGATCTTCGGCCGGATGGCGAGCGCCCGGGCCAGGGCCACCCGCTGCCGCTGGCCGCCGGAAAGCTGCGCGGGCTTGCGGCTGCCGAGGCCCTCGAGCCGCACGAGCCGGAGCAGTTCCTCGACCTTGGCGACCACCTCCGCCTGCGG
>JBBAVM010000135.1:0-6565 GCA_040397685.1 Pirellulales bacterium | reverse complement strand
ACTAGCCGCCCCTGGAAAAAGTCATCCCTGGCCTTTTTCCACATGCCCGACCTGTTCGCGCCACCACTTCACCGTGGCGGCCAGGCCGGTTTCGAAGTCCTGCTTCGGCTCCCAGCCGAGCAGGGACCGGGCCCGCGAAATGTCGAGCGCGCGGCGCGGCTGACCGTCGGGCTTCGATGCATCCCACACGATGCGGCCCTCGTACCCGCAGGCCGCGGCGATCTTCACCACGAGATCGCGGATCGGGATCTCGACGCCGCCGCCCAGGTTGATCGGCACCGGGTCGTCCATCGTCTCGGCGGCCTTCACGATCCCCTCCGCGGCGTCGTCCACATAGAGAAATTCCCGGGTGGCCGAGCCGGTGCCCCAGCAGACGACCTCGCCAGCCGCCGCGAGCCGCGCATCCTCGCACTTGCGGATCAGCGCCGGAATCACGTGGCTCGAGGCAGGATCGAAGTTGTCGCCCGGCCCGTAGAGGTTGACTGGGACGACGACGGCGCTCTGCAGGCCGTACTGCCGACGATACCCGTCGAGCATCACGAAGATCGCCTTCTTCGCGACGCCGTATGGGGCATTGGTCTCCTCCGGATAGCCGTTCCAGAGATCGTCCTCGCGAAACGGGATCGGGCAGTGCTTGGGGTAGGCGCACACGGTGCCCGTGTGCACGAACTTCTCGATACCCCGGCGGCGGGCGTACTCGACAAGGTGCAGCCCCATGGCCATGTTGGCGTAGAAGAACCGGCCCGGCTGGGCCATGTTGGCCCCGATGCCACCCACTTCGGCCGCGAGATGGACGACGACGTCGGGGTGGGCGGTGTCGTAGAGCCTGGCGACGTCGGACTCGACGGTGAGATCGAAGTCGCGTCGGCGCGGGACGAACAACCGGTCGTCGCGCACGCCTCGGGCACGGAGCAGGCGACAGACGGCCCGGCCGAGAAATCCGGCGCCTCCCGTGACGACGATCCGCTTGCCGGCGAGGTCGGTCATGGCGCAGGCCTAGCGGTTGGGGACGGCTGCGTCGTGGCCGGCCGCCAGGAGCACCTGCTCCTTGCGGGCGAGCTCGAGGTCCGACTCGACCATCAGCGCCACCAGTTCGTCGAACGACACCCGCGGCCGCCAGCCGAGCTTTTCCCGGGCCTTGCGCGAGGAGCCGAGGAGCAGATCGACCTCGGCCGGGCGGAAGTACCGCGCATCGATCTCCACGAAGTCGCGGTAGTCGAGTTCGAGCCGCCCGAACACCTTCTCGCAAAACTCGCGCACCGAATGCGTCTCGTCGGTCGAGATGACGTAGTCATCGGGCTCGTCCTGCTGCAGCATCATCCACATCGCCTCGACGTAGTCGCCGGCGAAGCCCCAGTCGCGGAGCGCGTCGAGGTTGCCCAGGTAGAGCTTCTTCTGCAGGCCGAGCTTGATGCGGGTGGCGGCGCGGGTGATCTTGCGGGTCACGAACGTCTCGCCGCGCCGGGGGCTCTCGTGGTTGAACAGGATTCCGCAGGAGCCGTGGAGGCCGTAGCTCTCGCGGTAGTTCACCGTGATCCAGTGGGCGTAGAGTTTGGCGACGCCGTAGGGGCTGCGCGGGTAGAAGGGCGTGGTCTCCTTCTGCGGCGTCTCGACCACCTTGCCGTACATCTCCGAGCTCGAGGCCTGGTAGAAGCGGATCTGGTAGCCCACCGCATCCTGGAAGTCGCGGATCGCCTCGAGCAGCCGCAGTGTGCCCACCGCCGTGACGTCGGCGGTGTAGGCCGGTTGGTCGAAACTCACGCGCACATGGCTCTGGGCGGCGAGGTTGTAGACCTCCGTGGGGCGGATCTCGCGGATCAGCCGCGCCAGCCCGTTGCCATCGGCCATGTCGCCGTGGTGGAGGACGAGCGGACGGTTCACGTCGTGGATGTCGCGATAGAGGTGCTCGATCCGCTGCGTGCCGAACGTGCTCGACCGCCGCACGATGCCGTGCACCTCGTAGCCCTTGTCGAGCAGCAGTTCGGCGAGGTACGAGCCATCCTGGCCCGTGATGCCCGTGATGAGGGCGCGTTTGGCGGATACGGACACGGCGGGCGCTCCTGATACGTACGACTGGCGCGGACGGCGGCCGGACGACCGCCTGAGGGTACGATACCCGGGCGTCGAGCCGGGGTCAGCCCCGATCCAGCACCGGCGTCGAACCCACATTTTCCGGGGCGATCAACGCCGTCCCGGCCGGATCGGCCGCCGCTCCCTGCGGCCTCGCCGCGGGCGGCGCCTCGCCTTCGGCGGGCTTCGTGTCGAACATCGCGGCATCGAACTCGGGCAGCAGCGCCGACAGGAAATCGGCGCAGATCACCGTCGCTTCGCCGCCCGGCAGCCGCGTTTCGTCAATGATCGCATAGAGCTTGTAGACGGCCGACGTACCGGCCAGCTCGATCCGGGCGATCTGCGGCGCGATCCAGCGACCATCGACCCCGTAGGTCCAGAACACCCGCAGCGTCTGCCCCGTCTTGCGGAACGTGCCGGTGAACGTCTCGGCCGTCCGGCCGTCCTCGAGCGGGATGCTCTGCCGGTGCTCCGACTCGGCGATCTCGAAGCCCGCTCCGGGATAGCAGCGATCGGGGGTGTGGCCCGACGCGTCGTGCGGCGTCGCGCAGACGATGAATGCCGATACCTTGGCGCCGGTTTCGCGGTTGGCAAACAACCGCGAAATGTGGCCCACCGCTCCCGCCCGCTCCAACTGCTTGGGATCACCCGCGAGTTCCTGCACGAACTCCCAGCTGCCGAACCGGTTGGGAAACCGCGTCTCGAGACGCTCGGCCGCAGCCTTCAACTCGCCCCGCACGTTGCGGCCGCTCCACCGCTCCGTCCACAGGCCCTGCACGGCGGTGACACCGACGACGAGCACCGCCCCGAGGACGACCGGCAGCAGCCCCGACAGCGACGATATCTTCATGGCGTTGCGCACCGCGTGGCGACGCGCCCTCACCCAGGCAGCGGAGATTCGTAGAGCCGCCGCGGACGGGTGTCGCCGTAACGGTTCAGGACGAGGCCGAGCACCCTCACGCCCACCGACCGCAGCCGGTCGATCGCGGCATTCACGAGAGGAATCCGGCTCGAGTCGCGCATCGCGGCGAGGATCGCGATGTCGCTCTGCTGCCCCAGGAGCAGCGAATCAGCGAAGGCGAGCACGGGCCCCGCGTCGATCACGACCTGGTCGAACGAATCGCGGTAGTGCCGGATGACCTTGGCGAGTTCGGGCCGGGAGAGGGCGGTGACGGCTGCGTAGTCGCACGTTCCTCCCGTGACGGCGAACAGGCCGTCGATGCTCGTCGGCTGCACCGCCTCGTCGGGACCGATCTCCCGCCGCAGCAGCTCCGCCAAGCCCGACCCGAGATCGAGCTGCAAGGCCAGATGGACGTTGGGATGCCGGAGGTCGCCATCGACCAGCAGCGTCCGCTTGTCGGCCCGGGCCAGACTGGCGGCCAGCTGGGCTGCGAACGTCGTCTTGCCCTCGTGCTCCACGGCGCTGGTCACGAGGATCACCCGCGGGGCCTCGCGGCCCGACTGCACGATGAGCGTGCGGATGCCATCGACGCTCTCGGCCGTGAGCCCGTCGTGGTTCTGCCGTCGCGACTTCGACACCGGCGGCAGCGTGCCCAGGACGCGGACGCCGAGCCGCTGCGGCACCTCGTCGGGCGAGCTCAACCGATCGCGAAGATACTCCAGCAGCACGATCAATCCTCCTCCGAGCACGAGCCCGGCGCCGCCGGCGAGGGTGGTGAGCATGATGCGGAACAGCCGATCGTCGCCTTCCGGCACGCCCGCCTCCTCGATGAGCGTCACGCGACTGGGCATCGACAGGTCGAGCGAGGTGGTCTCGAGCTGGATGCCGATCTGGTCGGTCACCCGCTGCAGTTGCTCGATCTCGCTGCGGCGATGCTCGAGATCGGCGTTCGCCTTCCCGAGTTCGGTGACGTCCTTCGAGACCTTGTCGTACTCCTTCGAGGTCTCCGTCAGCGTCTGGGCGAGCATCTCGCGGCGCATCTTGAGCACGATCGGGCTCTCGAGGGGCTGTCCCGGACGCCGGCCCGCGGCCTCGAGCGCCAACTGCGACACGATCTGCGGCCGGAGTTCCTGGCGTCGCTGCGCGATCCGCTGGGCGATCTGCTCCCGCTGCGCCCGCAGCCGCCGCACCGCGGGCTCGTTCGGGCCGCGGGCACTGCGCTCCTGCTGCGACATGATGGCCTCGTCGAGGGCCGCGAGCTTGCCATCGAGCTCCAGGACCTGCGGATCGCGGATGAGCGCCGCATCGACCATCTCGTCGGGCATCGCGTCCTGTTCGGCGATGTCGCCGCGCGTCTTCGCGTCGATGATCGCCAGTTCGGCATCGATCGTCGTCAGATCCCGCTGCAGCTGCGTCAACTGGGCGCGCAGGGTTCCGAGGTGGTCGAGGAGCAGGGCCCGCTGGGTCATCACCTCGGCGCTGTTGCCGGTGCCGAGGGTACGGGCAAGCGAGTTGAACGTCTCCCGCTGCTCGCGCATCTCGGTGACATTTTCCTTGTACTTCTTCTCGAGCGCGTCCCGCCGGCCCAGGCTCTCGGTCCGCTCCTTGTTGACGATGTCCTCGAGATAGCAGGTCGTGACCGCGTTGACGATCTTTGCGACGTCCGCGGCGTTCTTGCCACGCAGCCGCACCTGCACGACTTCCGACTCCATCGGCGCGGTGACCTGGATCGAGCGGGTGAGCCACCCCACCGGGTCCTCGTCCTGCTCGCGGATGAGTTCGAGGTCGGCGATGCCCGGACGCCGCAGGGCCGACGTCATCACGAACGGCGACTTGATGAGCGCGACCTGCGTCTTGCGATACGCCTCGTACTCGGAGTTGTCGCGGCCGCCGCCACCGAGCATGCCGCCTTTGTCGCGAATCCGAAGCCAGGCCACCGCCTCGTAGGCCCTGGGAAGCAAGAACCAGGTGGCTGCCGCCGCGCCGAGCGAGAGGAGTGCGCCCAGGGCGACCGCCGGCAGCCACCGGCGGCGGAACGCGTGCCAGACGCGGCGGTAATCGACCCCTCCGGCCAGCGGGTCGTCGCCGGCGTGCATCGGAGGATGGAACGGCGGCGGCGCGAGCGTGGCGTCGCGCACCACGAGCGTGCCGCCCGCCGGCCCGGCCACAGCGGCCGTGCTGGAGGCGGTCTCAGCGGTGTGGGCATCCGTTGCCGTGGTCGATTCGCTCATGGCCGCATTTACAGGGAAAGAAACCCGCCTTGGTCAATGTACCCCATATTTCCGCGTCAATCCGTACGCCTTGACGGCTTCGGGGCCGCCGGAGGGAGGACGGGGGCCAGTGGTGCCGGCTGGCGCGGTCGCAGGGCCGCGGCCGGGGCCCCGGCCTGCCGCTGGGGCGCAAGTGCCGCCACGGTCGTATCTTCCGTCACGACGAGGTGCGCCAGGATCTGCTGCAGCAGAAACAGCATGCCCAACGCCATCGGCATCATGACCCAACCGGCCAGATCGTGGAAAACCATCTCTGCCAACTCCGAACTGGCCACCTGGTATAGAAGGCCCGTCACCGTGATACGGATCGAGTTGACGATCAGTGCGATCGGAATCGCACTCGCGAGAATCACGAGGTTTTCCCACCATTCCCGGTCCCCGAGCATCACCAGGGCGACGGACAGGGCGACGAAGATCGTGAGCATGCGCAGGCCGCTGCAGGCATCGACGACGCCGAGGTGCATTTCGCCGACGACGATCTGGTTGCCTTCCCGGAACGCGTCGAGGCCGAGGGTCTGCAGCGCGTAGGTGCTCACGATCGTCGCCAGCGTCTGGAGCGGGCCGAGCAGGTAGCGGGTCGCCTCGTCGGGAAGCGGGTACATGAAGATCAGGAACGCGATCGGGGCCCACGCCCAGCGGAACATGCTCCAGCCCCCGACCAGCAGAAAGACGCCCATCAGGGCGGGGACGAACGTGTACATGTCGATCGTCACGATCCGGTAGCGGGCAGCCGCGAGACGCAGCCCGAAACTCATGGCCAGGAACGCCAACCCGGCGATGCGGGCCGAGGCGGTGACCGGCTCCACGGGCCGCCGCCACCAAAAAAGCAGGGCCGCCGAAAACAGCGGCACGATCCACCCGTGCGAATACTGCGGATTGCTCCAGCTCGACTGGGCATTGAGCAGCCCCGGCCAATAACTGTAGATCAGAAGCGCCGTCAGTCCCGCGATCGCCAGCCACGCACCACGGCCCTCGGGACGCGACCATTCGGCGTGAAATTCGCGCAGCCGGCGCGTCGCGCCCTCGAGCAAGCCCTCGTCCACGGGAGCCTGGACGGGCTTCCGAGCCGCCGGCTTCGGCACGGCTTCGGGAACGATCGGGGTGATGCTCATGGACTGAAAAACCTCCCTCCGGGCCGCATGGAAAGCATACACCATGCGCCAAGCCGGTTCGCGGTGTTTCGCCCGCCGCAGAGGCCCGGGATGGCAATCCTGTCCGGCACGGCGGTTGCGGCCCTGTGGGGCAAGCGGCCCGCGTGCCTTGGTGGGACAGGCTTCAGCCTGTCATGCCCCTTGTCGTGGGACAGGCTTCAGCCTGTCATGCC
>JBBAVM010000134.1:0-6756 GCA_040397685.1 Pirellulales bacterium | reverse complement strand
CACGACAGGCTGAAGCCTGTCTCACGGAGGTGCCCGCCAGATGCAATCCCGCCCCGCGGGCGGTACATTGCCGAGGTCCCGTTCATCATTCATCGGAGGATCATCGCCCATGCGTTGGGAAGGCCGTCGTCAGAGCCAGAACGTCGAGGATCGTCGCAGCCAGGGAGCCGCCCCCATGTTCGTCGGGGGAGGTCTGCTCACGCTGATCCTCATGATCGCGCTGATGTTCCTGGGCGTGGACCCGATGCAGGTCGCCAAGATGGCGCCAGAGATGGCCGGACCCGCGCCGCAGCAGGCTCCCGGCAAGCCGATCAACGACGAACTTTCGCAATTCGTGCGCGTCGTGCTCGCCGACAACGAGGACGTGTGGTCGAAGCTGTTCCCGCCGAACTTCGGCGGTCGCTACACCCCGCCCACACTCGTGCTCTTCAAGGGCCAGGTGCGCAGCGCCTGCGGCATGGCGAGCGCCGCCGCCGGTCCCTTCTACTGCCCGCTCGACAGGAAGGTGTATATCGATCTCGCGTTCTACGACGAGCTCAAGCGACGCTTCGGCGCTCCCGGCGACTTCGCGCAGGCCTACGTGATCGCCCACGAGATCGGGCACCACGTGCAAAACCAGCTCGGCATCTCCAACAAGGTCCAGTCGATGCGGGCCCGGATGTCGGAACGCGACTACAACAAGTTGTCGGTGCGCATGGAACTGCAAGCCGACTTCCTCGCCGGCGTCTGGGCCCATCACGTCGCCCGCTTCGCCGGCACCGTCGATGAGGACGACATCCGCGAGGCGGTGAACGCCGCCGCCGCCATCGGCGACGACCGAATCCAGGCCCAGTCCACCGGCTACATCGTGCCCGACGCCTTCACCCACGGCTCGAGCGAGCAGCGGGTGCGGTGGTTTCTCTACGGGCTGAAGACCGGCGATCCGCGGCTCATGGATCGGGCCTTCGAGGTCGATTCGCCGTAGACTTACGGCATGCATATTCTGCTCACCGGTGCGACGGGGTATGTCGGAGGCGTGCTTCTCCCGGAGTTGGAGCGGCGCGGGCATCGGGTGCGGTGTCTCGCGCGGCGGCCGCACAAGCTCGCCGGCAGGACGGGGCCGACGACCGAGGTGCTGGCCGGCGACGCCTCCGATGCGGCCGACCTCGCCCGGGCCTGCGCGGGGATCGACACGGCCTACTGGCTCGTCCACTCGATGGAGAGCGGCGTCGATTTCGAGCGGGCCGACCGGCTCGCGGCGGAGCGGTTTGCCGCGGCGGCGACGGCGGCCGGGGTGAAGCGCATCGTGTATCTCGGGGGTCTCGGTGCCGACGACGACACGCTCTCGGCCCACCTGCGCAGCCGCCATGAGGTCGGCGCCATCCTGCGGGCGACCGGACTCGATGTGGTGGAATTTCGGGCGTCGATCATCGTCGGGGCAGGAAGTTTTTCGTTCGACCTCGTGCGGACGCTCGTCGAACGGCTGCCCGTCATGATCTGCCCGGCCTGGCTGGCGACGCCCACGCAGCCGATCGCGATCGCCGACGTGGTGGCCTATCTCGCGGCCGCGGCCGACCTGCCGCCGGGTGGACCGCGGATCTTCGAGATCGGCGGCCCGGACAAAGTGTCCTATGGCGCTATCATGCGGGAGTACGCCCGGCAGCGAGGCCTGACGAGGTTCATGATCCCGGTGCCGGTGCTCACGCCGCGGCTGTCGAGCCTGTGGCTGAAACTGGTCACTCCCGAATACTCGAAGGTGGGACGGAAGTTGATCGACGGCCTGAAGAACCCCACGATCGTCACGAATGATGCGGCTCGGCGGGACTTTGCGGTGCGGCCCCGGGGCCTATCGCAGGCGGTCGCGGAGGCGATGCACGAGGAAGACACGGCCTTCGCCGGCAAGCGGTGGGCCGACTTCGCCGACGTCGAGGATCTGCCGCACCGCTACGGCGGCAAGCCCGCCGGCACCCGGCTCGTCGATCACCGGCACGCGGTCGTGGCGGTCGAGCCCGCCCGCGCGTTCGCCGCGATCGAGCGGATCGGCGGGCCGCACGGATGGTATGCCTGCGACTGGCTGTGGACGCTGCGCGGCTGGATCGACCGGGCGATCGGCGGCCCCGGCATGTCGCGCGGCCGCCGCGATCCACACCGGCTCGTGACGGGCGATACGCTCGACTGCTGGCGCGTGGAACTCTGCGAGCCGCCGCGCCGGCTGCGACTCGCCGCGGAGATGAAGATGCCGGGCCGCGGCTGGCTCGAATTCGAGGTCGTGCCGCGGGACGGCGACGTGACGATCCACCAGACGGCCGTTTTCGATCCGCGCGGGCTCGGCGGCCTCGCCTACTGGTACGCGATCTGGCCGCTCCACGAGCTCGTCTTCAAGAACATGCTCGCCGGCATCGCCCGCCACGCCGTCCGCGGCACGTAACGCGCCGGCTTCGGGGACACGGGGAGCACGAAGCCTCCTCAACAGAAACAAGACAGTTCCTCGCTTGCGCTTCGGGCTTCCGTTGGGAGGAGGCTCGGGGCTGCCCATGCCCTCTCGCCGGGCTATGGGAGCAAGCGTAGCCAGGATGGCGAAGCGAAGCGGACATGCAGAGAGCCGAGGCCAGGAGGGCCGAGGCGAACGTCCGGCGAGGGGGTCTGGGCAGTCACGAGCCGGCGCCCTCAATGAGCTGAACATACCGGCGACGTGATATGAAGAGTCCGAAGCCGGTCACTCGGCCGCGTCGATTTCGATCGTCGTGTGGTCGATGTGGAACCGCTCGTGGAGCAGGCGGCGGGCGGCGGTGAGGGCGGCGGGATGCCGCGCGGCATCGGGCACGATGAGGTGGGCCGTGAGCGACGCCTCCGACGTGCTCGTGCCCCAGATGCGCAGGTCGCGTACGGCCGTCACGCCCTCGATCGCCGCCAGGCCGGCCGCGACCGCCGCCGGATCGATGCCCCGGGGCACGGCGTCGAGCGAGAGGTCGAGGCTCTCCCGGAACAGGTCCCAGGTGCCGACGACGATCACCAGCGAGATCACGGCGCTCGTGAGCGGGTCGATCCAGGTGAGGCCGGTAAGGAGGATCGCGATGCCGGCCGCCACGACGCCGGCGGAGACGGCGGCGTCGGCCGCCATGTGGAGGAAGGCGCCGCGAACGTTCGCGTCGCGCTGGCCGCGGAGAAAGAGCAGGGCCGTGAGGGTGTTGATCGCGACGCCGATGGCGGCGACGGCGATCATCGTCCAGCTCGCGACCGGGGTCGGGGCCGCGAGACGGTGCCAGGCCTCCCACAGGATCACGCCGCAGGCCACGAGGAGGAACACGGCGTTGACGAGGGCCGCGTGGATCGTGGCCCGCCGGAATCCCCAGGTGAACCGCGTCGTGGGCGGCCGGCGGGCGAGCCACGCCGCGCCCCAGGCGAGCAGGAGGCCGAGCACGTCACCGGCGTTGTGCCCGGCGTCGGCGACGAGCGCGAGCGAATTGCCGAGCAACCCCGCGCCGAGTTCGACCGCGACGAACACGGTGTTGAGCGTGGCGCCCACCAGCATCGCCCGGTCGAACTGGGCTGCGGCGAGCGTGCGGTGGTCGTGGGCGTGTCCGCAGCGGCCGTGGGCGGCGGGTTCGGATGACGGATGCGACATGGGGTACGATCATAGCCCCAGATGGCGGGCTCAAGCCCGACGAAACCGGAGGAGCGACCATGGCGGCGATGCGGGCGGTGGCGATCGGGCGGACGGGCCGCGGGGACTGGGGGCATGC
The DNA here is from genome assembly GCA_040397685.1 of Pirellulales bacterium. Lineage (GTDB taxonomy): Bacteria > Planctomycetota > Planctomycetia > Pirellulales > UBA1268 > RGVT01. The sequence continues at coordinate 3,034 of JBBAVM010000134.1, read as the reverse complement.
CATCGACGAACTCGTCGCCACGACGCCGGGCGTCGAGCTCGTGGCCGTCGCCGACGAGTCGGAGGCGGGGCTCGCGAAAGCGGTCGCCCGTCACAAGCTCGATGCCGCGCGGGGCTTTCGCGACTGGCGGGCGATGCTCGCGGAGGTGAAGCCGGACCTCGTGGCGGTCTGCATGCGGCATGTGGATTGCCATGCGGAGATGGCGATCGCCGCGGTCGAGGCCGGGGCGAAGGGCGTGTTCATGGAGAAGCCGTTCGTGCGCACCCGGGCCGAGGCCGAGGCCGTCATCGCCGCCTGCCGGAAGGCGAACGCGAAACTCGGCCTCGCCTACGTGAATCGCCATGCGCCGTCGTACGCGGTCGTGCGCGACCTCATCGAGGATGGCAGGATCGGGCAGGTGCTCGAGCTGCGGGCCCGCGGCAAGGAGGACCACCGCGGCGGCGGCGAGGATCTCGTCGTGCTGGGGTGCCACGTGCTCGACATGATGGTCGATCTCGGCGGCGCGCCCCAGTGGTGCCAAGCCAGTGTGAGCGTGGGCGGCAGGCCGATCACACCGGCCGACGCCAGCGATGGGCCGGAGGGGATCGGGCGGATCGCCGGCGATTCGATCGCGGCGATGTTCGGCCTCGCGGACGGCCCGATCGGCTACTTCGCGAGCACGCGCGACGCGGGCCAGAAGCAGCCCGCCTTCGGCCTCACGATCGTCGGCACGAAGGGGGCGATCCATGTCCGGCCCGACAACGTGCCGCACGCGTGGCTCCGCGAGGCGCCGCCGTGGCGGACCGACAAGGATTATCCCTGGAAGCCGATCGGGCCCGCGGGGCTCGATTCGTCGCTGCCGGAGGGAGACGTCGATCGGGCTGCGGAGCGGGCCGCCTGGGGCCGGCTTGCCGTCGCCGACCTGCTCGACGCGATCGCGGAGGACCGCGAGCCTGAGACCGGGATGCATGCGGGCCGGACGTCGGTGGAGATGATCGCGGCCGTGTTCGCAAGCGGGTTGACGTGCGGGCGCATCACCTGGCCGCTGCCGGGATCGCTGCCGACGCTGGGCTGAGCCGCTCGTCGGCACGAGGCGGTACACTGGGGCCTCCACCTTCCGCGAGCCCACGGATGAGCGCCCCGCGTTTCGCCCACCTCCACTGCCACAGCCACTACAGCCTGCTCGACGGCGCGAGTCCGATCGACCGGCTCGTCGCCCGGACGGTCGAACTGGGCATGAGCGCCCTGGCGATCACCGACCACGGCAACCTCCACGGGGCGCTCGAGTTTTACGAGACGGCGAAGAAGGCGGGGATCAATCCGATCATCGGCTACGAGGCCTATATCGCACCTGGCAGCCGATTCCAGAAGGACGCCGGCAGCCAGAAGGATTCGAGTTACCACCTCACGCTGCTGGCCCGTGACAAGGTCGGGTTCGCCAACCTGCTCCAGCTGGCGACCCGGGCCTACCTGGAGGGCTTCTACTTCAAGCCGCGGATCGATCGCGAGCTGCTCGCGGCCCACCACGAAGGGATCGTCTGCCTGTCCGGCTGCCTGTCGGGCGAGTTCAGCCGGTCGCTCATCGGCTCGTCGCGCGAGGCCCGCGACTCCCTCGCGCAGGCCCGGGACGTCGCCGGCTGGTTTCAGAAACTGTTCGGCGAACGCTACTTCATCGAGATCCAGGACAACGGCCTCGGCGTGCAGGAGCAGGTGACCGACGTGGCGCTCGAGGTCGCCCGCGAACTCGGCATCCCGCCCGTCGCCACCTGCGACTGTCACTACGTCAACCGCGAGGATGCGGTCGCGCAGGACATCCTGCTGTGCGTGAACACGGGGCGGTTCCGCAACGATCCGGCGCGGATGAAGATGGACTCGACGGAGTTCTACCTCAAGAGTCCCGCGGAGATGCACGCGGCGTTCGCGGGGATCGACCGCGGCCTCGTGACGGAGGCCGTCGGCCGCAGCCAGGAGATCGCCGATTCGGTCGCGATCGAGCTCGACCTCGGGAAGCGGCATTTTCCGGGGTTCGAGGTGCCGGGCGGCCGGTCGGCGTCGGAGGAGTTGCGCCGGCTCTGCGTCGAGGGCCTGCGGGAGCGGTACGCGGCCGTGCCGAAGCGGTGGGCCGACGCCCCCGGCGGCACGCTCCATGCCCAGGTGCTCGAGCGGCTCGACCGTGAGCTCGGCGTCATCGACACGCTCGGCTTCGCCAGCTACTTCCTGATCGTCTGGGACTTCGTCCGCTACGCCCGCGAACAGGGCATCCCTGCGGCGGCACGTGGTTCGGGCGTCGGCGCGCTCGTCGCGTATTCGCTCTACCTGTCGCACGTCTGCCCGCTCGAGTACGACCTCTTGTTCGAGCGATTTCTCGACGTGAATCGCCGCGAGGCGCCCGATATCGACATCGACTTCTGCAAGGAACGGCGGGGCGAGGTCATCGACTACGTGAAGCGGAAGTACGGCGAGGCGAACGTGGCCCAGATCGGCACGTTCGGCACGCTCGCGGCGCGGGCGGCCATCCGCGACGTGGGGCGGGCCATGGGCCTGGCGATCCCGCGGGTGGACCAGATCGTGGCCCTCGTGCCCGACCAGCTCGGGATCACGCTCGAGGAAGCCGTCGCGCCGGGGTCGCAGCTGGCCACGGCCTGCGAGGCCGACGCCGAGGTGCGCGAACTCGTCGATCTCGCCGGCCGCATCGAAGGGCTCGCCCGCAACGTGGGGACCCACGCGGCGGCGGTCGTGATCGCCGACCGGCCGCTCGTGGAATACGTGCCGCTCCAGCGGGTCACCGGCAAGGAGGAGGTGATCACGCAGTGGGCGATGGGCGACGTCGAGAGCGCCGGGCTCATGAAGATGGACTTCCTCGGCCTCCGCTACCTGACCGTGGTGGCCAAGACGCTCGAGATCATCTCCGCCACGGGTGAGCGGCCCGATCCGTTCGCCTTCCCGCTCGACGACGCGGCCACCTTCGCCACGCTCTGCCGCGGCGAAACGAAGGGTATTTTCCAGCTCGAGAGCGGCGGCATCCGCGACCTGCTCCAGCGGATGAAGCCCGACC
>JBBAVM010000133.1:0-6900 GCA_040397685.1 Pirellulales bacterium | reverse complement strand
GCGACTCCGACTTCCTGCTTCCAGGGCCCGTGGCCCGCGATCTCTACCACCGCGTGGCGGCGGGGCAGCCGATCGTCGATTACCACTGCCATCTGAGTCCGCAGGACATCGCCGAGGACCGGCGGTTTGAAAACCTGCACGCCGTCTGGCTCGCAGGCGACCACTACAAGTGGCGGGCGATGCGGGCCGACGGCGTGGCCGAAGATTTGATCACGGGGGCAGCGGCGCCCCAAGAAAAATTCAGGGCCTGGGCCCGCACCGTGCCGCACACGCTGCGGAACCCGCTCTTCCACTGGACGCACCTCGAACTGCGGCGGCACTTCGGGATCGACGAGTTGCTCGACGAGTCGTCGGCCGATGCCATCTGGCAGGAGGCCAACCGCCAGCTCGCCCACGGCGATCTCACCGCCCGCGGCATCCTCGCGCGGATGAACGTCGAACTCGTGGGCACGACCGACGACCCGGCCGACCCGCTCGACTGGCACGTCGCGATCGCGAAGTCCGGCTTTGCGACTCGCGTGGTGCCCACGTTTCGGCCCGACGCGGCGGCCCGCGTGGATCGGCCCGAAGCCCTGCGCGCCTGGACGCAGCGGCTCTCGACGATCGCGGGCACCTCAGCCGATACGCTCCGCGGCCTGCTTGCGGCGCTCGAACAGCGCCACACCGACTTCGCCGCGGCCGGCTGCCGGGCAAGCGACCACGGGCTTTTGCACCTTGCCGACGCCGACGTCACCGACGCCGAGGCCGAGAGCATCTGGAAGCGAGCCCTCGCAGGTACGGCCGCGACGGCCGACGAGACGGTGCGCTTCGCCACGTTCCTCGTGCTCCATGTGGCCCGCTGGAACCACGCCCGGGGCCATGTCACGCAGCTCCATCTCGGCCCGTTTCGCGATCCGAATCCGAAGCTCGCCCGGGCGCTCGGCGCCGACTCCGGCTGCGACACCGTCGGCGACGCCCGCCAGGGGCCGGGGCTCGTGCGGTTCCTCGGCCGACTCGCGGCCGACGACACGCTCGGCCGCACGATCCTCTACAACATCAACCCCGCCGACAACGCGCTCTTCGCGGCGATGCCGGGGTCATTCCAGGACGGCCGCGTTCCGGGGAAAATCCAGTGGGGCAGCGCCTGGTGGTTCCTCGATCAGGAGCGCGGGATGCGGGCCCAGATCGACATCCTCTCCGACCTCGGGCTCTTGTCGCGGTTCGTGGGGATGGTGACCGACTCGCGGTCGTTCCTCTCCTATCCGCGGCACGAATACTTCCGACGGATCCTCTGCGATCTTGTCGGCAGCGACGTCGAGACGGGCCGGCTGCCTCTCCGCCGTGACTGGCTCGACGGCCTCGTCACGGCCGTGTGCTGCACGAACGCCCGCGAAGCCTTCGGCGGGTGAACTGCCAGCCGGCGAGGATCACGCCCACGCCGGCGATCGCGAGCGCGCCCGGCTCGGGCACGACCACGGCCTGCATGTTCACGGTCAGGTTCCGCTGCTGGGTCGATCCCGCCACGCTCTGGTCGTCGTAGAACGTGAGCGTATAACTCCTGGAGAACGAGCCCTCGGTCGTGGGCGTGAATGCGGCGGAGAACAGACTACTCGTGCCACTCGCTGCGAGGCTCGCAAATGTCGCGAGCCCCGACTCGAAGCCGTCGCCATTGGCCGTGAAGCCGGTCAGGGCCAGCCCTGCGGTGAGCGACGAGCCGTAGATCTGGCTGGCGAGATTCGTGAGCGAGTAGGTGAGGATCTGCCTGCCGGCCGAGACATCGAGCGAGCCGAAGTCGAGCGCGATCGTGCCGGTGGCGAACGGGTCGAGAACGCCGGCTCCCGCCGCCGTTGCGAACCCGGGGGTCGCATGGGCGAGCACATCGAGAGCCACGGTGCCCGTCGCCGAGGTAGCGAAGGCGTTCGGGTCGGAGACGGTGAACGTGCCTGGCTGCGCGAGGCCGGGCGTGCCACCGACGAAGGAGAAGCCGGACAGCGATCCGCTCGTCCCCCCCGGAGCCACCGTCGTCGCCCCGCTCACGGTGCCCACGACACCACCACTCGATGCACTCGTAAACACCAGGTCTTGGCCACCCGTCGGAGCCGCATTGGCGACCGTATACGAGAAGGCGACGGTGCCGCCGGTGATCACCTGCGCGGCCGCCGGCGTGGCCGTGATCGTGCCGACCACTGGCTTCGCCCAGAGGTACGCATCGGTGCCCGACGTGCCGAACGTGTACGCCGCCGGCGCGTTCGAAGCCGTGAACGTGTTCACGCCGCTCGAGCCGGTGACGACCTGGTAGCGGCCCTGCGTGAGGTTGCTCGTCCCTGCGAAGTCGATCTTCGCGCCGCTCGTCACGCTGACCGGGGCGTTCAAGACGAGCCGATCGAGCGTCGCGCCGCTGCCGCTGACTGCCACTTTGCTGGCGGAGCCGAACGTCACCGTGCCCGAACTGATCGTGAGCGTGCCCACGCCATTGACACCACCGACGACATCACCCGGGGCCACGGTGCCGTCGAGTGCCACGCTCTTGCCGATCGCGGTGCCGTTGTTGCCGCTCGTCATCAGGAACGAGCCGGTGCCGCTCAGGGTCGCCGCCTGAGCGACCGACAAGCCTTGAAGAATCGTGGTGTTCGCGAAGTTGCGATTCGTCCACGTGCCGTTGTTGACGAGCGTCGCGGAGCCACTCACCGCGAGGCCGAGGCCGAGCGACACCGAACCGCTGGCCGCGGTGGCCGCGTTGAACGACGAATCGGCATTCACGCGCAGCGTGCCACCGCTCGCCGAATCAACCTGAAACGTGCCGGAACTCGCCATGTTCTGGAAGTAGGCAAGACTCGTGTTGACCATCGAGACACCCTGCGCCTTCCCGGCCGAGAAGTCGCCCACCTGCACGACCGCGCCGTTGTCCACGACGAGCTTTTGGATGCCGGCGATGCCGGTGTTGATGCCGAGCAGATTCATGCTCAGGGTCGAAGGACCGGTGACCGTGACGGCCGCGTTGGCCGACAGCGCATTCGCCGGCGTCACCGAACTCCTCGAAAAACCGAGGACGAGAGAGCCAGCCGTGCCGGAAGTCACGGGCGCCATGAGATCGAGGTTTCGTTCGAGCGTCACGGTGTTCGTACCGCTCGCTGCGATGAGCGGCGCCTGGGCCGTACCGGTCGCAGCGGTGGCGGTTGATTTAATCAAGAGATTCGTCGTGTCATTGAGATAAAACTTGAGGCCGCCACTCGTTCCGGATGCGGCGGCATAGGCCACGGTGCCGCTGCCGGCATAGATCGAGTTGCCGGCCCCGAAATTGACCGGTCCGGCATACGTCAGCAGCGAGTTGGCAGCGAGCGTGACCACACTCTGGCCACTCGTTGTTGAACTGACGTTGACCGTCAGGCTCGCATTGCCGCCGAGCGAGTTGAAGGCCGCCGACGAGGCATGCCCCATCCGAAACACAGCACTCGCATTCGTGAGCCCGATCGTCGCCGACGTGTTCGCCGCCTGCGTATAGACAGTGCCGGTCGCAAACATGCTGGACGTGCCGTTGATCGTGAGGTCGCGATTGACGGTCAGGGCATTCAGGAAAATCTGGTTATTGGGAATTGTGACCGTCGTCGCATCACCGGCGAGAAATGTGGCCGTGTCGACATTGTTCGTCGAACCCGACCATGTCGTGCTCGGCAGCCAATTGGCCGCGCTCGTCCACGTGCCCGACGTGCCGCCGTTCCAGGTGAACGGCGCCGCGATGCCGCGGCCGGTCGAAACGACTGCCATCGCCACGGCGCACCACGCGAGCGAGCGGATGATTTTCCCCACCATGATCTTTCCCCTTTCTGGCTCTTCGGCGACGGAAACCCGTCGCGGACACGAGCCCATCTGAATACCTGTGAAAAGACTATTCCCGCCCTCGTTCGGAATCTGTCGGAAACCTACAGGCACGCGCAGGAAAACCGGTCTGAAACTTGCCGACGTCCACTGTGCGAGCACCACCTCCCGCGAGGGGGGTGCCGGCTTAGCGGCGCATCAACTGCTCGCTCGCGGCGACGGCGTGCAAGAGCGACCGGAGCCGGTAGCCGCCCTCGGCGTGTGCGGCCACGATCCGTGTCACCTCGCGGCGGTCGGCATACGAGAGGTCGGCGCCGGTCGCATAGCGCACGAGGTGGGAGACGAACGCCGTGGCCACCGCGTCGTCGTACTTCCTGAGGAGCTTCTTGAAGTCGTCGATTCCCTTGAAGTTTTTCTTGCCCGGCAGCGTTCCCGAGGCATCGACCTTCGGCCCGAGCTTGTAGTTCATGTACCAGACGTACCACGGGAACCGCTCCCCTGCGGGCAGCGCCGGATCCCCCTTGTCGCCCGAGCGGTAGCGGTCGCGATACCCGCCGACGGGATCGAAGCACTCGAGCGCGAAGCCCGGCGGATCGATCTTGCGGTGGCACACCGCGCAGCTTTGGTCGGAGCGATGTTTGTCGAGCTGCTCGCGCACCGTCGTCGTCCCGCGTGTGTCAGGATCGATGGCCGAGATGCCAGGGGGCGGCGGGGGTGGCGGCATGTTGAAGAGCCTGTCCATCACCCACACGCCCCGCTTCACCGGCGACGTCGTCGTGCCGTTGGCCGTGAGCTTGTGGATCGCCGCCTGGGAGAGTAGCCCGCCGCGATGGCTCCCCTTCGGCACCTCGACCCGCCGGACCTCGACGCCCTCCACGCCCTTGATCCGGTAATGCTCGGCCAGCCGTTGCGTGAGCATGGTGAAGTCGGCATCCACGAGCGTCCGCGCGGGGAGATCCTGGTCGAGACACTCCCGGATAAACGCCCTCGTCTCGGCCACCATCGAGTCGCGCAACAGCCCGTTGTATTCGGGATAGAGGTGGCGGTCGGGCGACGTCTCGTCGATCCGGTCGAGTTCCAGCCATTGGTTCGTGAAGTCGTCGAGGAACCGGCTGCTCCGCGGATCGGCGAGGAGCCGCTCGACCTCGTCGTGGATTCCCTGCTTCTCATCGAGCCGGCCGTTCTTGGCGGCCGCGAGCAAGGCCGCGTCGGGCGGGCCGTTCCAGAGCCAGTAGGAGAGCCGGGACGCGAAATGAGGATGGTGGCTGCCACCCTTTCCCGTGCCCGACGCATGGAAGAGGAGTTCGGGGCTCGTGAGGACGGCGACGTAGGCCCGCCGCATCGCGTCTTCGAAACAGTCCTTCGCGGCGAGCCGCTGCTTCACGAGTTCGACATAGGGCGCCACCTCGGCGTCGCCCACAGGCCGCCGGAACGCCCGCGGGAGGAATGCGTCGAGGAGTCGCTTCGCATCGGCAAGCGGCGCGGAAGAGAGCACGGTTTCCAGGGGGCGCGACCGCTCAGCCGGTGAAATGTCCACATAAAAGTTCGGCAGATACCCGCCGATCCCAGCGAGCGGCTCGCGGACCGGCGGCACGACGTCGGCGCCTTTCGGCAGCGGCCCGATGGCAAGGGTGCCGAAGAGCCGCCTGTGGCTCTCCGGCGGCCACGACTCGTTGATCGGCCCCTCGACCTCGAACCAATCGACGGCCACGCCCGGCCCGACATGCTTCGCCGCACGGCCGCCGATCTGCCGCGGCGTGAGGCCGTGCCAGTAGAGCGACATGGGCTGAAACACGACCGAGTCGCGGGCGTCGAGCCAGGCCGTGACCTCGTGCACCTTGGAGTCGAGCGAAGGCGCCGTGAAGAGGCCGAGCAGCCGGCCTCCCTCTTCCTGCCGGCCCTGCGGATGGGCCCGCAGGGTGGCCGCCTGCGGAGCCCCGCGCTCGACCTTCGTCGCGTTCCACTCGAATCCCCAGATCGACATCTTCAGCCGATAGAACCCGGGAAACACCGGGGCCACATTCCAAGCCGCCTCGAACCCCGGCCCGGGAGGCCAGAGCAGGCCCACCGAACTCGTGCTTTCGGCGACCTTGTTGGCCCCCCAGATCTTCCGGCGCTCCGCCATGTCGGCGTCTTGATTCGGCGCCGTGATGATCCCCTTCACGTCCTCGAATCCGCCCCGCACGGGAAACGCCGGGTCGGGCTTCTGATCCTTCAAGAGCACGAAGTCGCCGTTTTGGAGGTTGAACGCAAACTTGAAGAGCCCGGCCGGCGAGAGTCGTTTCTTGTAGACCGGCGGAGGCGTGCTGCGGGTGGCGATCGCCCGCGTAAGCGCCTCCTCGGCGGCCGCCGCATAGGCGGCCAGATGCACCGGCGACAGGTCGAGAGCGTCGCCCACCTTGTCGAACCCCGCCACCTTCGCGTCTTTCGGCAGGAGCCCCTGGATGTCGAGCCGCGGCAGCGCGAGCAAGTCGCGGAGCGTGTTTTCGTATTCACTGCGGGTCATGCGCCGCATGCGGATCCGGCCGTGCTTCTCGACGCGGGCCTCATCGGCGGCAACAAGCTCGCGGTCGAGCCACGCGAGCACGTCGGCTTTCTCCTCTCGATCGGGCCGCTCGGCCTCGGCGGGAGGCATCTCGCCGGACGCGACCCGGTCGTACACCCGCACGAGCCGCGCATGGATGAGCGGGTCGGAGAGGTCGCGCGAGAGGTTCGCGAGATCGAGCCCCACCTCCGGCGCGACGCCCGAATGACACGCGTAGCAGTGCCGTTCGAAGAACGCCTCGAGCGGCGCCGCGCCGTCGGCGCGCACGCTCCCCGCCGCGCTCGCCACGCTGATCAACACGGTCACACGCAGAACGTTCATGCCGAGCAGGCTGCGGATCGCCTCGATACACTCCATGGTGGGTCTCCCGTGCATCGTAGTACCGCCGGTTCGACCATGCTCGTCGGAAAAATCTGCACCTCGTCGAGGCGTGTTTCGGCCGGGATCGGCCGGCACGGCCTGGCGGCATGCCTCGCAGTGGCAAGCATCACGGCCCTGGGCCCGGCGGCGCTGGCAGCGCTCGAGATCGCCGCCGTCGTCGTCGATGGCCGGGAAGAGGA
>JBBAVM010000132.1:0-7012 GCA_040397685.1 Pirellulales bacterium | reverse complement strand
GCAGCGACACGGAGATCTACTTCCTCGCCGACCGCCTGCAAGACGACCAGCGGTTTTTCGTGTTCGACCAGCGTGTTGCCGCCGGGCTCGAGCGAACCATCGGCCGCGGGTTCTCCCTCGAAGCGACGGCGTCGTACATCTTCGACCGGCAGCTCTTCCAGGGCACGAACTTTCTCTCGGGCCGCACCGACTTCGTCGCCTTCGACCCCAGCCTCGGCCTCTCGCTGCAGCTGCTCTGGCGGCGGTGAGGGGAGGTCTCGCCTTGACAAAGAGTGTACATGCGTATATTTTCTCGCCATGGCTGAGGCTGCGGTCGGCCGATACGAAGCGGTATGATGTAATGTCATACTTGGAGGTAACCCATGAGTCGTGCGAAAGTTGCTGTGTCGCTTGAGGAGTCCACGCTTGGGCGGCTGGATCAGTTGGTGCGAGAAGGGGGTTTCCCAAGCCGGAGCCAGGCGATTCAGATCGCGATCGAGGAAAAACTTGATCGGCTCGAGCGCAGTCGTCTCGCCCGCGAATGCTCCAAACTCGATCGTGGGTTTGAAAAGGCCCTCGCGGAGGAAGGCTTGTCGGAGGATCTGTCGGCATGGCCCGCATATTGAGAGGGGAGCTGCGGTGGGCGGACCTAAACCCCGTGCGCGGCCGCGAACAAGCCGGGCTGCGGCCGGTGCTGATCTTGAGCCAGGACGTTTTTAACGAACGCTCCGGAACCGTGATCGCAATGGCGCTGACCAGCCAACCGCAGAAAGCAGGGTTTCCTCTGACGCTCGAACTCGAAGGCAAGGCCTTGCCCAAACGATCGTGGGTGAAAATCAGCCAGATTCGCACGCTGGCCGTGGAACGGATCGGAAAGAGTCTCGGCAGGGTCCTGCCGGAGGAACTTGCGCAGGTCATCGAAGGCCTCAACGACATCATCGGCAATTGAGATCAACGTTCCCAACCCGAACCACTATCTGGCGAAGGCAGAGCTTGCGGCCAGCATTCACCAGATCGTTCAGCACCAGCGGCTCACGCAGGCGGAGGCCGGCAAGATGTTGGGCATCACCCGGCCCAAGGTCTCGGCGCTGCTTTCCGTACGACTTGATGGATTTTCCAGCGATCGGTTGTTTCGATTTCTGAATGCGTTGGGGTGCGATGTGCAGATCGTGGTGTCGAAGCCGCCGGCCCGGGCACACGATTCCATCAGCGACCGCTGTCTTTTGGCCGCGAGGCGAGTGGCTTCAGCAGGGCGACGATTTTCTCAGCATCGGCAACGGCTTCATCGGCCTCGGATCGCGACGTCGGGGCGATGTCTCCGTAGTCGGATCGAAGCCGTGCTTGATAGAGCCGCCTGATCGATGCCGCACGCTCCGGCGGCACGAGCCCCGGCTTGACGAGGTCGGACTCAACGGCGGCCGGAAGCCCCGTATGTCGACGAAAAGCCTTCCCTTGGGCGGCGAAGACGGCAGTCGCCGCATGGAAACATGCGTAGTACGCCCGTGACCTGGCGAGTCGAAAAAAGCCGCCTTCGAGCGCGTACCGGGCTTCCTGGAGGCACTCCGCGGCCAGGGCCAACGCACCCTCGACCGTGCGGCCCCGAGCCTCCTCACCCGTCATGGCGAAAGATCTCCACGCCGTCCTGGTCGACATTCAGCCGGAGCGGGGTAGCCTGATCGATCCCGTGATACCACCGCTCGTGCGAGCGAATGACCAGCTGCACGCACCGCCCATGCGCGAGGCCGATTTCCCAGGCTGCGTCCTGCATGGCATCCTCGGATTGCCGATCGACTTCCTGGGCTGTGATCACGAGTAGGTCGATGTCGCTGTCGGGCACATCGTCGCCACGGGCCTTCGAGCCGAAGAGGATCACGCGTTCCACCGGCCAACGAACGCGAAGAGCCGCCACGACCGCAGCAATCGCGTCGTGGTCGCACTGCGTCAGGGGAAGCGTCGAAAGCTGCGACATACCCCTATGCTACGCGGAACGGATTGGATGCACGAATCGCCTTCAGCCGATCGGATTCCACACTTTTTCGAAGCCCATACCCCGGAAGTCTTTGGCGTTGGCCGTAGCGAATCTCCTCACGCCGTAATATCTCAGCGTCAGCCCAAGACGGATGTCGTAAATTCGCCGCAGAGAATCGGAGGATCGGGCGGCCGCCCAGACTTTTTCCATCAGCCCGGGGCCGGGGTAATCGAGCACCATCCAGGCTGGATTGCTGCGCAGGTTGTCGATCTTCTCCACCGCCGCCCCTGCTGAAAGCGGCTTTGAGCACACGACTGGATTACGCAGCAGCGTGTAGGTTTCGATCAGGACCAGCTCGCACAGGGCGAAGGACTCGTCGTCGATTCTCGCCTCCAGCCAAGCCCGGGCTGCCGCATGCTGCGGATGCGATGCTTCAATCGCAGGGAACAGAACATTCGTGTCGCATGCCAGCATGGCGGCTGCCTCACTTCCGCGATTGCTTCAGCAACGCAGACGCTCCCGAGCCCATGTTTGCGTGCATCCGCCAGTCTGGGGCGGCGAAAGGATCAGCCCGCAGTTGAGTGTTTGCCGGCGGATCGAGCCGCCAGGTCTTCCCGCCACCTCCGGCTCCGGCCGGCCGCACCGCAAGAAGCAGCTCAGCGGCCCGGCGCAAGGTCTCCGCGAGCGACCACTCCTGGGATTCCGCGAGGCGTTTCACGCGACGATAGAGATCGTCGGGGATCTGGATCTGTGTTTTGATCATGGCCGCGGCAGGCCTCCATCGAAATGATATACGTCTTCCATCAAAATAATGGTAGGGGGTCGAGGGTGCAAGAGTTGGCGAATGCGGCGTTTGTCTTTCCATAAAAACGGGAATATGCTTTCCCATATGAAAACCACCGTTGACCTGCCGGACGACCTGTTCATCGCCGCCAAGAAGCGGGCGGCGGAACTCCGCCAGCCGCTGCGGGCCCTCATCGAGCGAGGCTTGCGGGCGGAGCTCGGCCGCGGGGCAAGCCGCCGCAAGGCAGGGCGACGCACGATCCGCTGGGTGATCGTGGCCGGAGGGCTGCCGCCTGGAGTGGACGTGGCTGATCGGGCCGCGATGCACGACTGGCTCCGGCAGCAGCGATGATCGCGCTCGACACGAATCTGCTCATCTACGCCCATCGCGCTGCCACGCCCGAACATCGCGCTGCCCGCGGAGCGATCGAAGCGGCGTTGAATACACCCGGCGGATGTGGGATCACGCTCCCGAGTGTCGCCGAGTTTTTCAGCATCGTGACGCATCCGACCGCGAGCGGCAGGCCATCAATGCCGAAGGCCGCGGCAGACTTTTTGGCGTCGCTGCGCGAGAGCGGCGTCGAAGACCTCGCCCCGGGGCCCGCGTTTGCCGCAAGGCTTGCTCAGATGACAGCCGACCTGGGAGTGAAGGGACCGCGAATCTTCGACGTGCAGATCGGGCTCTGCGCTCTCGATGGCGGGGCCACCGAGTTGTGGACGCACGACGGCGGCTTTGCGAAGATTCCCGGGCTTGCCGTTCGCGACCCGCTGGGAAGCTGATCGATGATCGACGTGTTTGACGGCAGACGAAACGTTTGTATAGTGCATAACGATACGACATCGGTCGGGAGGTGCATCGCCCATGGCTGCTGCTGGCGTTCGTACGACCGTCTCCGATACATCGGCTGATGCCGACGAGGCCCAGCTTGCGTGTTTTCGCAGACTCACGCCGCAGCAGCGGCTGCAAAAAATGGTTGCCAGCTCGCGGCGCGGTCGGGATCTGGCGATCGCGGCGATCCGGCGCAGTGAGCCGGAAATCACGGACCAAGAGGCGCGGCTGCGGTACCTGGCCCTCGCCTACGGCGACGATCTCGCCGCCGACGTGCGGCAGTGGCTGGGAGCCCGCAGCGCGTGAGCGACTTCGATGATCTCCTGGCGGCGCTGGAGCCGGTCGTTGCCGCCCTGCGTCGGCTGGGCGTGAGGCATTATGTCGGCGGCAGTGTTGCCAGCACGTTTCACGGAGCCATTCGCTCGACGATGGATGTCGATCTGGTGTGTGCACTTGCCGAGCAACAGGCCGCAGCCTTGATCGAAGCCTGCGGCCCCGACTTTTACGCAAACCCGGCTGTGGCCCGAGTCGCAGTACGGGAGCGCAAATGCTTCAATCTCATCCACCTGCCGACGTCCTATAAGATCGATGTGTTCATCGACCGTGGGCGGCGGTTTGATCAGGCGGCATTCGACCGGGCTCAGCCCGAGTCGTTCGGGCCTCCAGCCAGCGAGCCGATCCCCGTGGCGACAGTTGAGGACTCGATTCTGTCAAAGCTGGAGTGGTATCGGATGACGGACGAGACATCGGAGCGACAGTGGGATGACGTTTCGCGACTCGTCCGGCTTCATGCCACGAACCTCGACATCGACTACTTGCGCACGATGGCCGATTCGATCCACATTCGTGATCTGCTGGAACGCGTCTTGGCTATCGGATGCCGTGACACTGAGTGACCGCCATGCCCCCATCCAAGCCCACGATCGGCATCCTCACCGGCGGCGGCGATTGCCCTGGGCTGAATGCCGTGATCCGGGCCGCAGTGAAGAGCGCCCTCCGGCTGGGCTACGACTGCGTGGGCTTTCTCAAGGGCTACGAGGGGCTTGTGGATCCCGTGGCCTACATGCCGCTCGACCTCCAGAACACCGCTAACATTCTCCTCCAGGGCGGCACGATCCTCGGCTCCACAAACAAGGGACGATTTTCTGCCCTCGTGGGCGAGGGTGCGCGGGTTCGGATCGATCCACACCTGCTTTCCGCCGCTGGCGAGACGGTGCGGCAACTCGGCATCTCGGGGCTCATCTGCATCGGCGGCGACGGCTCGCTCGCCATCGCGCAGCAGTTGCACGAACACGGCATTCCCGTGGTAGGCGTGCCCAAGACGATCGATAACGATCTCGGCTGCACAGCCTTCACCTTTGGCTTCGATTCGGCCGTGGCCTGTGCCACCGACGCCCTCGACCGGCTCCACACCACCGCCGCCAGCCACGAGCGGATCATGGTGCTCGAGGTGATGGGCCGCCACGCCGGCTGGATTGCCCTCCATGCGGGAATTGCGGGCGGTGGCGACGTGATTCTCATTCCGGAGATTCCCTGGACGTTTGAGAGCGTGTGTCAGAAGGTGCTCGACCGCGAACGCGAGGGGAAGCGATTCACGCTGATCGTGGTGGCCGAGGGGGCCCGGCTGCCCGACGGCGAGCTCGTGCACGACGGCCGCGGCGCGGGAAAGCCCGGTGCGGGCGTTGCTGAGCGGCGCCAAGTGAGGCTCGGCGGCATCGGCGAGATCGTGGCCGGCGAAGTGGCCAGGCGGCTCGGCCGCGAGGTGCGGGCGCTTGTGCTTGGCCATCTCCAGCGGGGCGGCACGCCCACCGCCTTCGATCGGGTGCTCGCCACGCAGTTCGGGGCGCACGCCGTGCGGCTCGTGCACGAGGGGCGATTCGGGCAGATGGTGTGCTACCGGCCACCCGACATCGCGAGCGTGGCAATCTCCCAGGCGATCAGCACGCCTGCGACGGTCGATCCTGCCCACGCGGCCGTGCAGGCGGCCCGGGCCCTCGGCATCGGCTTCGGCGACGGCGTCGATGCCAGCCCCTTCGGCCCGTAGGGTGTCCTGCAGGCTGCCTTTTCTTGAGCCCTTCATGCCCGGTTGACGTTCTTGCCAAACGGGAACATACTCCGGTTTAGTTAAACCAGACAGAATCGCGGTCCCGTATGGTCGAGTTCCAACGGCTGCTTTCGCTCGACCTTCCGGCCCGGCAGTCGGCGTTTCTCTGGGGGGCGCGCAAGACCGGAAAATCGACGCTCCTCAAAGCCGCTTTCCCAAAGAGCATCACCTACGACTTTCTTCGCACCGACCTCGCGCTCGACTTCGCGGTGCGGCCTGCCTTGCTTCGCGAGCAACTGCTTGCCAGGCCGGCAGCCGACCTCGCGCGGCCGATCATCCTCGACGAGGTGCAGAAGGTGCCGGCGTTGCTCGACGAGGTGCATTGGCTCATTGAAAACCGCGGGCTCCGGTTCGTGCTCTGTGGGTCGAGCGCTCGGAAGCTGAAGCGTGGCCGAGCCAACCTGCTCGGCGGCCGCGCGTGGCGCTACGAACTGTTTCCGCTCGTGACGGCCGAGTTTCCCACCCGCGGATCAGGCCAGTTCGATCTCCTGCGAGCACTCAATCATGGGCTCATTCCCGCGCACTATCTTTCCAGCAACCCGCGGAAATCACTCGATGCCTACGTCCGCGACTACCTCAAGGAGGAGGTTTTCACCGAGGGACTCACGCGAAACATCCCCGCGTTTTCCCGCTTTTTCGAGGCGATGGGCTACAGCCACGGCGAGCTCGTGAACCATGCCAATATCGCCCGCGACTGCGGCGTGGATGCCAAGACCGTCAAGGAATACTTCCAAATCCTGTGCGATACGCTGCTGGGCCAGCTCGTGCTTCCGTACAAGAAGCGGCAGGAGCGGCAGGTGATCAGCAAGGCGCCCAAGTTTTATCTGTTCGACGTCGGCGTGGCGGGAGCGCTCACCAAGCGACGGATTGCGGAGCCACGGGGGGAACTCTTTGGCCGGGCCCTCGAGCACCTCGTGTTCATGGAACTTGCGGCCCATGCCTCCTATTCGGAGCTGGGCTACGACATCCATTTCTGGCGGACCAAGGCGGGGGCGGAAGTGGATTTTGTCGTTGGTGCGGGAGAGGTGGCGATCGAGGTCAAGGGAACCGCGCGCGTGGACGACCGCGACATGCGATCGATTCGCGCATTCGCCGAGATTCACAAGCCAAAGCTGGCAATCATTGTGTGCAACGAATCCGAGGAACGCGTCGTGAGGGAGATTCGCATCATGCCGTGGCGCCGGTTTCTCGAGCGACTCTGGGGCGGCGGGGTCGTGACGTGAACCGGATGCTCTGCTACGCTTCTGCAAGAATCTGAACAAGAGGGGTCATTCATCCATGGCAGCGCCAGAAAAGGCAGCCGGCCGCGTGGCCAGCGTGATGCAGGAAGACCGCGTGTTTCCGCCGC
>JBBAVM010000131.1:2459-7434 GCA_040397685.1 Pirellulales bacterium | reverse complement strand
CCCACGACATGTCGGTGATGTGGAGCAGGCCGTCGATGCCGCCGAGATCGACGAACGCACCGAAGTCGGCGATGTTCTTCACGATGCCGCGGCGCACCTGGCCGACCTCGAGCAGCTCCATGAGTTGCTTCTTCCGCTCCGCCCGCTCCTGCTCGATGAGGGCCCGGCGGGAGACCACGATGTTGCGCCGCGCCTCGTCGATCTTGAGCACGAGGCACTGGATGGCGCGGCCGCAGTAGTCGCCGATGTCGGCCGGCCGGCGGATGTCCACCTGGCTGGCGGGCAGAAACACGTTGACGCCCGAGATATCGACGAGCAGTCCGCCCTTGATCTTGCGGGTGACGTAACCGGTGACGACGTCGTTCTCCTTGACGCTCTCCATCACGCGCAGCCAGTCCTCGATCCGGCGCGCCTTGCGCTTCGAGAGCGTGATCAGCCCCCGCTGCTCCTCCTGCTGGCCGTCCTCGAACTCCTCGAGCAGCACCTTGACGGTGTCGCCCACCTGCGGGGCCGGCTCCCCCTCGTCCCACTCGTTGCGCGGGATGTGGCCCTCGCTCTTGTATCCCACGTCCACGAGCACGAACTCGTCGTCCACCCGCAGCACTTTCCCCATCAGCACCGAGTTCACGGCGAGCGTGGAGGCCCCCACCGAGTATTCGCCGGCTTCGGTGCCGGCCATGGCCAATTCGAGTTCCTGATCGAGTTCGTCGCCGAGTTCCAGTTCGCGGATGAGGTTGCGGTTGACCATGCGTGGGGGGGTTTCAGAAAAACGGGTTGGAGGAAGGGGGACTGATGCGGGCCACGATGCGGAGCCCCGGAGTGTAACAGTCCTCCGGAGCCCTCACAATCGAGCCCTTTGCCCCGGCCGCCCTCGTTTCCCGACCCGCACAGACGGCCACCGGGCCGATCCGGCCGGGGCCGGCCGACCGATACTTTGGAGCGTATGAATCGCCGCAGCCTTGCCACCGCGGTCGGCCTCTGGGCGGTGTGGATCGGCGCCGCACCGGCGCCGGCGCAATTCCTCGATGCCGGCCCCGTGTCCGCGGGCCCGACGCTCGGCGACGCGCGGGTGCAAAAGTATCGCGTCGGCGTCGAGGTTTCGGCTGACGGCGGCCCCTGCCGCGGCCTCTACGCCACGCTGCCGGTGCCGGCGGAGTGGCCGGAGCAGAAGGTGCAGATCGTGGCCGAGGACGTGTCGCCCGACGTCCGCGCGCTGCGGTATCGCATGCTGCCCGGAGGCGTGAAGCAGATGGTGGTGGAGATCCCCGACCTGCCGGCCGGCGAGACGGCCCGGGCGGTCGTGACGTTTTCCCTCGAGCGCACGTCGATCGTTCCTCCCGCCGACACCTCGTCCCTCACTCCCCCGGAGAAGCCCGACCGCGAACTGCGGACCTTCCTCGGCCCGAGCCCCTACATCGAGACCCGCCATCCGAAGATCGTGAAACTCGCGCGGAGCGTCGGCGAGGATCTCGAGGGGTGGCGGAAGGCGGAGGCGCTCTACGACGCCGTGCGCGAGAAGGTGGAGTATCGAAACGGCGAACTGAAGGGGGCCGCCCGGGCGCTCGCCGACGGCTGGGGCGACTGCGAGGAGCTGACGTGCCTTTTCATCGCCGTGTGTCGCGTCGAGGGGATTCCGGCCCGCACGGTCTGGGTCGAGGGGCACTGCTACCCGGAGTTCTACCTCGTGGACGGCACCGGCGCGGGACACTGGTTCCCCTGCCAGGCCGCGGGCGCCCGCGCCTTCGGCGGGATGCCCGACCAACTGCCGATCCTCCAGAAGGGCGATTCGTTCCGCGATCCCGACCGCCCCGGCAAGACGCTCCGCTACGTCTCGGAATTCATCCGCGGCTCGGCCGTGGACGGCGGCGGCTCCCCCCGCGTGACGTGGATCAGAGAGCCGGGGTAAGTCCCGTAGGACAGGCTTGAGCCTGTCGAATGCGGCACCGAGCCATGACAGGCTGAAGCCTGTCCCACTTCCTTACTCGGCCCCGGCGACCATCGGCTCGCCAAACGTCGTCGCGCCTTCCTTCGCCACCGGCATGAACCACCGCGGCACGATCGGCAGGCCGGCCTCGCGCCACGCGGCCTCCATGCGGTCGCCCGCGAGCCGCACGATCTTTTCCCGGCCGCGGCCGGCCAGGGCCGAGCGATCCGCCCACGGCGTGACAGGCCCCGTGAAGCCGGCGTCGCGGGCGGCCGTGAGGATGGCGGCCGAATGGATCACGCCGCTGTCGCCCGCCAAGAGCCGCTGGTTCGCGTGCAGATCGACGCCGCGCACCTCGCGCGGGGCGTCCGAGAGCCGGATCTCGACGATCCTGCCCTTCGGCACCTTCCCGATGACGTCCAGCCCTTCGCCCGTCACATGCAGCGCCCAGGCGTCGATGATCGCGCCGATGCTCGGATGCGCGACGGCGACGAGGCCGAGCAGGGCCTCGTGGTTGGCGATGAACTGGCTGCCGCCCGCGGCCGACGCCTCGGTCTCGGGCCGCAGGGCCAGGCCGAGCATGATCCCGTGCTTGGCGAGCATGTCGCCGAGCGTGTCGAGCCGCTTGCGGTGGAGTTCGAAGAAGTCCTTGAACGAGTGCTCCTCGGATACCGGGGCGACCGTCGCCGCCGCCCGCGACACCTCCGCGGCCTGCGCCAACTCCAGCCGCCGCGGCAGGAGCGAGAGTTCGTGGTCGAACATCGCCTCGTCGCCCCCGAGGTCGAGCGGGAGGTGAATCAGCCCGCTCTTGAGCCGGGCGCTCACCATCAGGCGGCGGGCGTGCTCCACGCCGAAGGCCTCGGCCTGCTGCTGGAAATCGACGATGTCGATGTCCATCGAATCGAACCCGAACGACAGGGCCAGTTCGATGAGTTCGCTGGGGCGTCCGGAGAGGGGCAGGCCGATGGTCGAGAGGTTGCGGAACATGCCAGACATGGGGCGGGGGGTCTCCTGAAAAAACTCGGAGCCGACAGTATGCCCGACGGAGAGGGTATTTTGAAGCGGCCATGTCGCTCGTCGAAGCCGTCGTGCTGGGAATCGTGCAGGGGCTCACGGAGTTCTTGCCGATTTCCAGCACCGCCCACCTCCGCCTCGTGCCCGCCCTCCTGGGCTGGAAAGACCCCGGCGCGGCATATTCCGCCGTGATCCAGTGCGGCACCCTCGCCGCGGTGTGCGTCGCCATGCGGCACGACATCCTCCGCCTCGCGGGCGGGTTGCTCGCCGGCATCCGCTCCGGACGCCCGCTCGCGTCGGCCGACTCCCGCACGAGCCTGCTCATCGCCCTGGGCACGGTCCCGATCGTCGTCGTCGGATACGCGGCGCGGCACCTCATCCGCGGCGAAGCCCGCCGGCTCGAGGTGGTGACGGCGGCCCTCCTGTTCACGACCTTCCTCATGGCGGGCGCGGAGTGGCTGGCTTGGCACCGGGCGCGGCGCGGCCGGCGCGGCCGCGCCGGCCTCGAGACGGTCACCTTGGCTGACGGCCTCGCGATGGGGCTGGCGCAGGTGCTCGCCCTCGTCCCCGGCACGTCGCGCAGCGGCATCACGATCGCCACGGGCATGGCGACGGGCCTCGACCGCGCCACCGCGGCGCGGTTTTCGTTCCTCCTGTCGCTGCCGGCCGTGGCCGCCGCCGGGCTGCTCGAGGCCTGGCAGCAGCGCCATGAGATCTTCGGATCGGGCCCGGAGGCGATGCATGCCGTCGTGGGCACGCTCGCGGCCGCGATCGTCGGCTACGCGTCGATCCGGTGGCTGTTGCGCGTGCTCACGAGCCACACGCTCTGGCCCTTCATCCTCTACCGGCTGGGGCTCGCCTGCGTGCTCGCCTGGACGCTGGGCTCGAGCGCCGCGAGGTCCATGCCCAGCCTCTTCACCTTCTTGTAGAGCGTCGTGCGGTTGATGCCCAGCGCCTTCGCGGCGGCGTCGCGCCGCCAGCCGTGGCGATCGAGGGCGTCGAGAATCATCTGCCGCTCCGGTTGCGTGAGCGCGAGCTTGAGCGAGCATGCCGCCGGGCCGACCGCCCGCGGCACGTCGAGCGCCGCCCCGATGCCCGTCACGGCGGCAGGCAGGTCGATGGCCTCGACGAGCGGGCCGCGGCCGAGAAACACGGCGCGTTCGACGGCGTGCTCGAGCTCCCGGACGTTGCCCGGCCAGCCGTGCGCGGCGAGGGCCGCCCGCGCGGCGGCCGAGAAGCCCTCGACGCGGCGGCCCGCCTTCGCCGCGGCGCGCCGCAGGAAATGGTCGGCGAGGAGCGGAATGTCGGCGGAGCGTTCCCGCAGCGACGGCATCTCGAGCGTGACGACGTTGATCCGCCAGAAGAGGTCGGCCCGAAACCGGCCCGCGGCGACGAGGGCCTCGAGGTTTTCGTTCGTGGCCAGAACCACCCGGGCATCGACCGTGTGCGTGCGCGTGCCGCCCACGGCCTCGAACTGCAACGTCTGGAGCACCCGCAGCAATTTCACCTGGAGCGCGGGCGACGCCGTGCCGATCTCGTCGAGGAAGATCGTGCCGCCGTCGGCCTGGAGGAATTTGCCGGGCCGGTCGCCGGCGGCCCCCGTGAACGCCCCGGCCACGTGACCGAAGAGTTCGCTCTCGAGAAGCGTGTCGGGCATGCTGCCGCACGCCACCTCGACGAACCGTCCGGTCCGGCCGCTCTGGCGGTGGATCTCGCGGGCGAGGAGCGACTTGCCGGTGCCCGTCTCGCCGGTCACGAGCACGCTCACCGGCGTGCGGGCCACCCGCTCGACGACGTCGGCGACCCGCCGCATCGCAGGGTGCGAGCCGAAGAGCGGCGCGGGCGGAGAGGCCGGCGAAACGACGGATTGCGACATGGGAAGCTCCGGGAACAGCGGCTGACACTGTTTCCTAGGTCGCGAAACGGCGACGGCAAAGTCGCCGCAGGGCGACAAGTCACCGAAATCGGCACCCGCGCGCCATCACGACCCGCACGACCCGCACGACCCGCACGACCCGCACGACCCGTCGTAGGACA
>JBBAVM010000131.1:0-2359 GCA_040397685.1 Pirellulales bacterium | reverse complement strand
CACGACCCGCACGACCCGCACGACCCGCACGACCCGCACGACCCGTCGTAGGACAGGCTTCAGCCTGTCATCGCTTTCATCGCCGCGCCCAACCCGGCTCGGGGTAGCCCCGAACCATCTCGCCGGACGTTCACTGCGCCCTCCGGGCTGCGTTCACTCCGACTGACTGCGCTGCGCCATCCATGGCTCCGCTGGTCAGTCAAGCCGACTCAATGGTAGGGGCAACCCCTCGCCTCCCCGTTTCCAGTTGAGGAGGCTTTGGGCTCCCCGTGTCCCGAGAGCCGGCGTGAGATGATAAGCGCAGGCAGGATGCCGGAGCGCAGTCAGCTCCGAGTGAACGGAGTCCATGGATGGGCGCAGTGAACGTCCGGCGACGGGATACGGGGAGCCCGAAGCCGGCTTGGGCGAACTGAGATGACAGGCTGAAGCCTGTCCTACTTCGGCTCGGTGTGGTTCACGTCGCCGAGGTTGACCGCGTCGGCGATCCGGTCGGCGGCCGGGCCGAGGAGGATCTCGCGGTTTTCAAACAGCGCCTCCGGGTCCTGGTCGAGCATCCGGATCCGGCGCTTGCGGAACGAGAAGAACGCGATCACGGCGAGTGCCGCGAGGGCTGCGATGACGACCACCGCCGTCACACCGCGCTCGGCCGACTGGATCAGGCCGGTGATCCGGTCGCCGAAGAGATACGAGAGCCCGAAGAAGCCGCCGATCACGACCGACGCACAGATGAAGTCGGCAAGCAGGAACCAGCGGTACTTCACCTTGAGAATGCCCGCCGTGAGGTAGAACGGGCTCCGCAGGCCGACGAGAAACCGGGCCACGAAGAATGCCTTGATGCCGTGCTTCTTCAGCAGGTCTTCGATCGTCTTCTCGCGCTCCGGCGTGAGAAACCCCGACCACCAGGGATGCTCCTTGAGGATGCGGGCGCCGAAAAAGCGGCCGATGGCATACATCAGGCTGTCGCCGAGCAGGGCCCCGACCATGCAGGCCGGAAGGGCGTAGTACCAGTGCAGCGCGCCAGCCCGGCTGGCCACGCCCGCCGCCACGATCGGCACCTCTTCCGGCACCGGCAGGCCGATGCCGGTGAGCGTCAGGAAGAAGACGATGCCGAGGTAGGAACCCCGCTCGAACCAGTCGAACATGGCGTGGAGAGGCGGGGGTGGGGCGGAGTGAGCTTCCTGAACGAAACAGCGAGTATAGCCTACGGCACCCGCTCGATTTCGCCACCGATCGGCGGCTCGAAGCGGCAGAAGTCCTCGGCAAGATTGGCGACGATCACACGCACCTCGCCCGCCGAGGCCCCCGCCACGACCAGGACCGCGCCGACCGCGCCACCGGCGGGAGCGATGCGGGGCAGCCCGGGTTCGCCGAGCACGTAGAGCGCGGTGGAGAGCGCGTCGGCATCGGCCGCCTCGGGCGCCAGGACGGTGGCCGAGATCACGCCCGCGTCGGCCGGCCGGCCCGAGCGCGGATCGAGGATGTGGCCGAGCCGGCGGCCGCGCTCGACGAAGAATTGCGTGCCCGACCCGCTCGTGCCGAGCGCCCGGTCGTCGAGCGTGATCGTCGCCAGCCGGCGCCCGGGCCGCAGCGGATCGCGCAGGCCCACCGCCCAGCCCCGCCGGCCCGGCGTGGACGGTCCCTGCACGCCGACGGCCCTCACGCTGCTCTGGCCGCCGTGCACGAGCACGCTCGGGACACCCGCCAGGCGGAGGCCGCCCATGGCGCGGTCGATCGCCCAGCCCTTGCCGATCGCGCCCAGGTTCAACTCCACGCCCGGCCGCGCGAACCGCACCCGTCTCCCCTCCTCGTCGAATTCCACGAGCGGGAGGCCCGAGCAGGCGCGCGCCGCGGCCAGTTCGTCGGCCGACGGCGTCCGCCCGCGGCGCTCGAGAAATCCCCAGGCCCGCGTCAGCGCCCCGCTCGCGCAGTCGAACGCCCCGGCGGTGAGCGTCGCGAGGTCGCGGGCGTGCAGCAGGAGTGCGAACAGGTCGGGCGACACGGGCTGCCAGCCTGCGGCGGCCGTCGTATTCAGCCGCGCCAGTTCACTCGCATCGCGATACACCGTGATCCGCGACTCGATCTGCTCGACGAGATCGAGCACATCCACGCCGATCTCGGTGGCATTCTCGACCTCGCCGGCATTGAACACGACCTCGAACCGGCAGGCCATCAAGTCGCGGCCGACGACGAGGGAATGGATATCCATTGCGACCATCGAAAAAAGGTGTCAGGACTCTTTTCCCGCGCTTTTCCCGCCGCGAAAAAAGTTGTCAGAGCGAAAAAAGGTGTCAGGCGAAAAAAGGTGTCAGGACTCTTTTCCCGCGCTGGAAGGGAAAAGAGTCCTGACACCTTTTTTTCA
>JBBAVM010000130.1:0-7531 GCA_040397685.1 Pirellulales bacterium | reverse complement strand
GAGCGTGGTCGCCTCCTCACGATCGAGGCCGCGGGCCACCCCGAAATCGATCACCTTCGGTCGCCCGTCATCATCGACGAGGATGTTGCCGGGCTTCAGGTCGCGGTGGATCACGCCCTGGGCATGCCCATGGGCCACGGCATCGAGCACGGTGGCGAAGAGGTCGAGCCGCTCGGCGAGCGGCAGGTTTTTTTCGCGGGCAAAGCGCGTGATCGGCAAGGCGTCCGGCACGTATTCCATCACGAAGTAGGGCACTTGCGTGTCGAGCAGGGTGAACGTGCCGGCTGCATACACCTGCGCGATCGCGGGATGCCGCAGCCGTCCGAGGATCTCGGCCTCGTTGGCAAAGCGGCGACAGACCTCGCGCGACATGAGCCCGGGCCGGAGCACCTTCACGGCTACGGTGCGTGCGGGCTTCGCTTGCGCACCCTCGTACACGCGGCCCATTCCGCCCTCGGCGATCATGCGCACGAGCGTGACGCCGCCCACGTCGCGGCTGAGCAGCGGGTCGGGCAGGTCGGCAGCCTCGGCGGCGACGCCGCAGGCGCGCCACAGCGATTCGACACCGAGCGATGATTCGGAGGTTCCATCCATCGAAGCCGAAATCCTCACGCCGTCGGGATGTCGCCACCGAGCGCGGCGACGAGCCGGCGCTTGATTTCTTCCCAGCGCCGCCGCACGGTGCGCGGCGAGGAGCCCGTGAGCGTGGCAATGTCGTGCTGCGTGGCACCCATGAACCACACGAGTTCGAAGAGCTCGCGTTCTTGATCGGGGAGCGCTGCGACGGCGTCGTGGAGCCGGGTCCACGATTCGAGACAATCGATCGGGTCGTCAACGCGGTCGGCGGCTCGATCGACCTGCATCACGAGGCCGTCGGCCGTGACGAGCGCGTTCGTCTCGTGGTGGGCCGCGAACGACTCGGGGCTCGCATACTTGCGGGCGAGGTCGAGCAACTCGCGGCGGATCTGGAGCGCCGTGAGCCGGAGCAGGTGCCGCGGGTCGCGAAGCTCGACGTCGCCGAGTGCCCGGTGGAGCCTGAGCGCCGCGGCCTGGACGACGTCGGCCGTGTCGTCCCAGCGGCGCACGGTGGGAAAGCCACGGATCATCCGGCTGGCGAGCGTTTGCATTCGCGCATAGACGATGTCGAAGAGGTCGGTGCGGATCGCGCTCGTGTCAGGGCTGTCGGCGGCGAGCCGCTCGAGCAGGGCACCGATGCGCGGTTCGACGTCGTCGGCTGCCATGCGTTTCCCCAAGGCTGGAACGAGAGCAAACGGCGGGTAGGCTACCCCCTGCGGAGGATGTGTTCCAGCGGGTTTTACCGCTCGAAAAATTTTTGGCCGCTCCCTTGGCCTCGTCCGCTTGGAAGAGGAGCGAGGTGTGTATCCGATGCTCAGAGACTGGTTCTATCGCCACGCGGGCCACGTGCACGGGCCCGTCACGATCCGCGACCTGCGGGCGGCCGTGCTCCTGCGGTTCGTGAACCCCGACGACCTCGTGCGGGAGCGGGTGCTCGGCGATTGGACGCCGGTCCGCCAGGTGCCGGAGTTGCACGAAGTGGCGCGGCCGCAGCCCGGCGACGAGGCCGAAGCGACGCGTAGCGGCTTCACGCTCGTGGAACTCCTCGTGGTGATCGCGATTATCGGCGTGTTGATTGGGCTGCTCCTGCCGGCCGTGCAGGCGGCGCGGGAGTCGGCGCGGCGATCACAGTGCGCGAATCATTTGAAGCAACTCGGCTTGGGTTGCCTCGCTTTCGAAAGCATGCGAGGCCACTTGCCGACTGGCGGGTGGGGGTGGCGCTGGACGGGCGATCCGGATCGCGGGGGTGGAACCGACCAGCCGGGCGGATGGATCTATTGCGTCCTGCCGCACCTCGAACAGGTATCGCTTTACCTCATGCCGAGCGACGGCGACAAGAACACCATCACCGCAGCGCAGAAGGATGGAGCAACGAAGATGGATGCAGTTGCGCTCAGCGTCCTTCACTGTCCGACACGACGGTCTGCCAAGGCATACGCGTATACGTTGTCCGACAGTGAATTCCTGCCGTATAACCGCAACGGCGTAAACGAGGTGGCTCGAACGGACTACGCATCCAACGCCGGGACAGGGCCAGGTTTTGGCTGGGCTGGTCCTTCGTCGCTCGCTGAGGGTGACCAAGGCATTGGAATCGACGTCAATACTGGCCAGCAGTCGACAGGCGTGATTTACCTTCATAGCAAGTTGCCGCTGGCCAAGATTTCAGACGGCACTTCCAAAACCTATCTCGCTGGCGAAAAGAACCTCAATCCCGACGACTATGCGACCGGCAATGCGCCGGACGACAATCACTCCGCGTATCAAGGGGCGGATATCGATGTCTGCCGGTGGGCGGGCGTTAGCGTTGGGCTGGATCGCGTTCCGTTGGCGGATACCAAGGGGCACTGCGCACGTTTTCAGTTTGGCAGCGCTCATCGGGATGTGTGGCAGGTCGTGATGTGCGATGGATCAGTTCGCGGCATCAACTATTCAATCGACTCTTCGACGCACGCCAACCTCGGCAACCGAGCCGACGGTAATCCAGCGGAGAGTTTCTGATGTGGACTTGCGCATTCGTTGGCAGGTTGACTGCCATTCCTCGGCACGAGCGGCCACGTGCACAGACGTCGGCCGCTCGCTTGCTCGTGAAGAGTCGAGTGTGTAGAGTGATGTGTAAGGAGTGATGGATGGCTACGAACCTGGCGCTCGACCCAGCCCTGTTGGATCATGCTTTTCGCGTGAGTGGCGAGTCGACGAAAAAGGCTGCCGTGACCCGCGCCCTCCAAGAGTTCATCGCGCGCCGCGAGCAGCGGCGGGTCGCGGAGCTCTTCGGAACGTTGGAGTGGGACGCGTCGCTCGACTACAAGGCCGAGCGGCCGCACAAGCGATCAGCCCGTCCGGATGGAAACGCAGACTTTCCGACTGGCCGCAAAAGCATGGAATGAATCAGCGTCAAAGCGATTTTGCCCGCGAGGAGTGGCAACGACGGCTCGCGGCGCGCTGGTAGGAAAATTTAAGGAAAGGCGTCACGAACGTTTTCTCGTTCTGCGTCAGCGAACGTCGTGAGAAACGGTCAGGATGTTTCTCACTTGCCAAGCAGGCGACCAAGGCAGCCCGCGGAGAGCCGGGCCTGACCGAGGGCGACGGCCGCGTCGTCAGCGTCGTATTCGTCGGTCGGGATGAAGTCGATGTCGCCGTAGAAACTGAATTCCCGCTCCTTGCGGAGTTCCTTCGATGCTTCCGCGAGGGTGGCAAGCTCGTCGCCGCTGACGTCAGGAAACCGATCCGCAAACCCAACGAGCAAGTCGCCCACATCGTGAATCTTGGGAGGATCGATCCCCGCCCAGCGCAGCATGCCCTTGAGTGCCAGTTCGACGATTTCCTGGCTCTCCCGCACGACGTCGGAATAGGCCTCGCGGGCATGCAACACGTCGAGTGCGGCCAGACGGTCAACGCACTTGCGGTGGTAGCCGGTGGCCAGATCGTTTGTCGTCATAGTTCAACGATCTCCCCGGGCCGGAGGTCGGGCTTGTAGTCCCAGAACGCGCCGCCCTTGAACGGCACCCTCCGCGACCCGAGCACCCGCATCCGCTCGCGGAGTCCCTGGAGAAACGACTCGAGTACCCCGCCGCGGTCGAGCAGGATGGCGCTCCACAGCGTCATGTCGAGATAGAGCGGGCTGCCAGCGGCAAGTTCTGCGGGCGTCTTAAACACCGGGGAAAGCTCGATCTCGGGTCCCTCACTCGACCAGATGTGCGATCTGACGTCGCGCGTCACCTCGTCCACCGGTCGGAACTCACGGACGCGCTTCATGCGGCTCGGTGGCAGCGGCTCCGCCACCACGAGCACGTCGAGATCGGAAGCGGGCGTCGCCGTGCCGCGGGCCCATGATCCGAAGATCGCGACGGCAACCAGGCGGTCGCCATAGGTCGCGATCACTGCGTCGCGAACGGCAGGAAAAAGCTCGTCTTTGGGGAGCATGGCCATCGTCATTATCGTAGCACCGGCAGATTGCCACCGTGCGAGGCGGTGGAAAGTTGTTTCGTTGACGGGGGGTGGCGGGGGGCCATAATTCATGGACCGCTCGCCGCCTTGGCGGGCCCTTCGGACACGCGTCGCGACCCAGGAGGATTCCCGTGAGCATCGCAGCCAACTCGGCAGCCCAGACCGCGGTTCCGAACTTCGTGGAACTCGATGACCCCGACGTGTGGGCGGCGATCGCCGCGGAGCAGACCCGCCAGGCCGAGGGCCTGGAGATGATCGCGAGCGAAAACTTCACGAGCCCGGCCGTGATGCAGGCCGTCGGCAGCGTGCTCACCAACAAATACGCCGAGGGCTACCCCGGCCACCGCTACTACGGCGGCTGCGAGTTCGTGGACAAGGTCGAGGACCTCGCCCGCGAGCGGCTCAAGGCCCTCTTCGGCGCCGAGCACGTGAACGTGCAGCCCCACTCCGGCAGTCAGGCCAACGCGGCCGTCTACATGACGGCGATCCAGCCGGGCGACACCGTGCTGGCGTTTGACCTCGCCCACGGCGGCCACCTCACGCACGGCATGAAGCTCAATGCGTCGGGCGTGCTCTACCGATTCGTCCACTACGGCGTGCGGCGCG
The DNA here is from genome assembly GCA_040397685.1 of Pirellulales bacterium. Taxonomy (GTDB): domain Bacteria; phylum Planctomycetota; class Planctomycetia; order Pirellulales; family UBA1268; genus RGVT01. The sequence continues at coordinate 2,905 of JBBAVM010000130.1, read as the reverse complement.
GCGACAATCTCCTCGACTTCGACCAGGTGGCAAGCCTCGCCCGCGAGCACAGGCCGAAGCTGATCGTGGCGGGTGCGAGCGCCTACCCGCGCGAGATTCCCCACGGGACGTTCGCCGAGATCGCCCGTGAGGTCGGGGCCAAGTTGATGGTGGACATGGCCCACTACGCCGGCCTCGTGGCCGCCGGCATCCACGACAACCCCGTGCCCGTGGCAGACTTCGTCACGAGCACGACCCACAAGACGCTCCGCGGCCCGCGCGGCGGGATCGCGATGTGCCGCGCCGAAAACGCCAAGCTGCTCGATCGCTCGGTGTTCCCCGGTCAGCAGGGCGGCCCGCTCATGCACGTGATTGCCGGGAAGGCGATCGCCTTCGGTGAGGCCCTCAGGCCGGAGTTCAAGGCGTATGCGACGAAGGTGGTCGAGAACGCCCGTACACTCGCAGCCGAATTGGCCCGGGGCGGTGTGAAGCTCGTGAGCGGCGGCACCGACAACCACCTGATGCTCGTGGACGTCACGCCACTCGGCATCGGCGGCAAGCTGGCCGAGCAGACGCTCGACCGCTGCGGCATCACCTGCAACAAGAACATGATCCCGTTCGACGAGCGGAAGCCGATGGATCCCTCGGGCATCCGGCTCGGCACGCCCGCGCTCACGACGCGCGGCATGGGCAGCGACGAGATGAAGCAGATCGCGGCCTGGATCCTGCGGGTGCTCAAGAGCCCTGCCGACGAGAAGCTCCTCGCAGCGACGAAGGCCGAGGTGGCCGACCTCGCGGAGCAGTTTCCCGTGCCGGCGGCGAAGTTCGAAGCGGCCGAGCGATGAGCCGCATCGTCCGCATCGGCCTGGTGCAGTCGGCGTGCACGCCCTCGCGCGAGCACAACGTCGCCCAGGCCGTCGCGGGGATCGCCGAAGCGGCCGCCGGCGGGGCCGAGGTCGTCTGCCTCCAAGAGCTGTTCGCCGGCGAGTATCCCTGCCAGGCCGAAGACCACGAGAAGTTCCGCGAGGCCGAAGCCGTGCCGGGCCCGCTCACCGACCTCCTCGCCGCTGCGGCGAAGCGACACGGCGTCGTGCTCGTGGGGAGCGTGTTCGAGCGGCGCACGCCCGGCCTGTTTCACAACACGGCCGTGATCTTCGACCGCGACGGCTCGACGGCGGGCGTGTATCGCAAGATGCACATCCCCGACGACCCGCACTACTACGAGAAGTTTTACTTCGCTCCCGGCGACACGGGGTTCATGAGTGTGAAGACGTCGCGGCTCGAGGTCGGCCCGCTCGTCTGCTGGGACCAGTGGTATCCCGAGGCGGCGCGGCTCACCGCCATGGCCGGCGCCGAGGTGCTCTTCTACCCCACGGCGATCGGCTGGCTCGACGGCGAGGAGAGGCTCCACCACGAGCAGTACGAGTCGTGGGACACGATGCTCCGGAGCCACGCGATCGCCAACGGCGTGTTTGTCGTGGCGGTGAACCGCACCGGCCGCGAGGGAGACTTGCGGTTCTGGGGTGCGAGCGTGGTGTACGCGCCCAACGGCCAGCGGCTCGTGAAGGCGGGGCACGACACGCCCGAGACGATCGTCGTGGAGTGCGACCTCGAACGGATCGAATGGTCGCGGACCCGTTGGCCCTTCTTCCGTGACCGACGGATCGACGCCTATGGCGGCCTCGTCTCGCGCTGGGGCGGGGCATGATGGCGGCTGCTTCGTCGGACTACCGCCTGCCGGCTGAATGGGAGCCGCATGCGGCAACGTGGCTCGCCTGGCCGCATCGCAAGGCGACGTGGCTCGGGGATTTCGGCGTGATCCCGAGTGTGTTCGCGAAGGTGGCTCGACTCATCGCCGGCTACGAGCCGGTGCGGATCGTGGCGACGGGGGCGGTGCTCGCCGAGGCCCGGGCCCTGCTCGACGGCGTCGCGAACATCGAGTTCGTGGACCTGCCCACCAATGATTCGTGGCTGCGCGATACCGGGCCGGTGTTCGTGGTCCCGAGCGCGGCCGCGGCGAATGCCCGGCCCGCCGCCGTGTGCTGGGGCTGGAACGCCTGGGGCGGCAAATATCCGCCGTGGGACAAGGACGCAGCGCTCGGCCGGGCGATCGCGGAGCGGCTCGGCCTCGAGCTGATCGAGGGCGGGCTCGTGCTCGAGGGGGGCGGGCTCGAGACCGACGGCGACGGCACGCTCCTCGTGAACCACCGCTGCATCGAAGACCCGGCGCGGAACCCGGGCGTGTCACGACAGCGGATCGAAGAGGTCCTGTGTGATCGCCTCGGCATCGAGCGCGTGCTCTGGGTGGGAGGCGAACTTGCCGGCGACGACACCGACGGCCATATCGACCAGCTCGCACGGTTCGTCGCCCCGGGCCGCGTGGCGGCGGCCCGGCAGCCCGACCCTCTCGATCCCAACCATGCGGCGCTCGAGGCGAATCTCGAACGGCTGCGCGGGCTCGTCGATGCACGGGGACGGCGGCTGGAAGTGATCCCGATCGATATTCCGTCGCGGTTCGCCTTCGAGGGCACGCAGCTCCCGGCCAGCCACCTCAACTTCTACGTGGGCAACGGCTTCGTGGCGGTGCCCGTGTTTCTCGGGGCCACCGACGACGCGGCCCTGCGCACGCTCGAGCAGTGCTTTCCCGGCCGCACGATCGAGCCGGTCGTGTGCATCGAGCTTGTCCGCGGCCGCGGAGCGTTGCACTGCATCACGCGGGACGAGCCCTCCATGGCCTCGTCCCGCTGAGCCCGGCGATGGCAACGCGGAGGGTTGCCTTGCCGGGCGGTCGCCATCCTGGCATCGCATCACGCGGGACGAGCCCGCGACGTAGGACAGGCTTCAGCCTGTCGGTGTCGATGAGGGATTGTTCATGACAGGCTGAAGCCTGTCCCACGCATGGCATGACAGGCTGAAGCCTGTCCCA